>CAIKDP010000059.1 GCA_903826205.1 Akkermansiaceae bacterium | reverse complement strand
GTCAGGACCGTGGCGGCATCGACTTCAAGCCCGGCAACCCGGGCCAGGCCTTCGGCCAAGGCCCGCGCATGGGCGTGGTCATCGACCAACCGGGTGCGATGATGCTCCAGAGCGTGAAGCGCGCCCGCGGCGATGATGCCCACCTGCCGCATTCCGCCACCTAACATTTTACGGAACCGTCGCGCCCGCTGGATGAAGTCGCTCTCCCCGGCCAGCGCCGAACCAACGGGCGCCCCGAGACCCTTGGAAAAACACACGCTCACCGAATCAAAGTGCGCCGCGTAGGCGCGCTCCGCGATGCCGGTGGCGATGGCCGCATTCCACAACCGGGCACCGTCGAGGTGCATGCGCAAGCCATGATGGCGGGCCACGGTGGCGACCTCTGCGATGTTGTCGATCGACCAGATGTTGCCGCCGCCGCGATTGTGGGTGTTCTCCACGCAGACGAGTTTGGTCGGCGCGAAATGCGGATCGGGCGGACGCAACACGGCTTCCACGTCCGCTGCGGTGAACACGCCGCGCACGCCGGGCAGGCAGCGGCACATCACGCCGGAGAGCGCTGCGGGCGCGCCGCCTTCATAGTAATAAATGTGGGCATTGGCATCGACGAGGATCTCATCGCCCGGTTCGGTGTGGCCACGAATGGCCAATTGGTTGGCCATGGTTCCTGAGGGAGTGAACACGGCAGCTTCCTTGCCGAGGATTTCCGCAACGCGCGCTTCCAGGCGCAGCACCGTGGGATCGTCGCCAAATATGTCATCGCCCACCTCGGCCTGCGCCATCGCTTCGCGCATGGCGGGTGTGGGCTGGGTGATGGTGTCGCTGCGCAGGTCGATGGGCATGGCGGGTGGTGGCAGGGTGGATGTGTTAGCGTCCTACGTGAACGCGCTGGCATGATTCCGCCTTTCAGGCGATTGCAAGAAACCGGCTTTGGGAGAAGTAGCTATGGCGCGGGACTTTCCCAAGTCCCGTTTCTCCCAAAACGATTTTCTAGCAAACAAGCCGATGAAGAACCGATCCCTGCTTTGCATCCTGGCAGTCACGACATTGCTGCTCGCCGGCCCGGGTGAGGCGTCCAACTGGCCGCAATTCCGCGGTCCGGCAACGGATGGCAGCGCGGTCGGTGGCAACTTGCCACTGCAATGGAGTGAACAGGAAAACATCCGTTGGAAAACGCGCATTCATGATTCCGGCCATTCCTCACCGGTCGTCTGGGGGGAGCAGGTCTGGGTGACCACGGCCACCGAGGACGGCAGCCGGCTGTTCGCGGTTGGCTGTGACCGCGCCACGGGCCGGATCATCCACGATGTTGAGGTCTTCAAGGTGGACAAGCCGGAAAGCATCAATTCGCTCAACACGTATGCGACGCCCACGCCTGTCATCGAGCAGGATCGCATCTATGTGCATTTTGGCACCTACGGCACCGCCTGTCTCGATACCCGCAGCGGACAGAAGCTGTGGGAACGCACCGATCTTCATTGCATGCATATGCAAGGGCCCGCGTCGTCCCCCATTCTGTTTGGCGATTTGCTCATTCTCGATTTTGCCGGCGGTGACGTCCAGTTCATTGCCGCCTTGGATAAGGCGACGGGCAAGACCGCCTGGCAGCGGAATCGATCGCTGGACTTGAGTCACCTCAGCACCCCGTTGATGCGCAAGGGTCACTGCACCCCGATCCTCATTGACGTGGCGGGTCGTCCCCAGTTGTTCAGTCCCGCATCCCACGCCGCCTATGCCTACGATCCATCGACCGGCGAAGAACTGTGGAAAGTGCTGCACGCGGGCGACTCGGTGGTTTCCCGCCCATTGTTAGGTCATGGACTGTTGTTTTTCAGCACCGGCTTCAGTCAGAGCGAGATCTGGGCAGTGCGGCTCGGCGGCCAGGGCGACGTAACGGGGAGCCACGTGGCGTGGAAGGTCACTGAAGGCGTGCCCCGCAAAACCTCGCCGGCTTTGGTGGGCTCCTGCCTGTACCTCCTGACCGACGATGGCAACATGACCTGTGTCGATGCCGCCACGGGCAAGATCGAGTGGCAGCAGCGGCTGGGGGGGCAATTCGCCGCCTCGCCGGTCACCACTCCGGAGCGGGTCTATTGCTTCGACCAGCGGGGTAAGACAACCGTGCTGGCTGCCGGCGCGAGCGCCAAACCGCTTGCGGTCAATCAACTCGATGAAGGTTGCTTTGCCTCGCCTGCGGCGGTGGACGGCTCACTGTTTCTTCGCGGCAAGAACCACCTCTATCGCATCGGGAACTGAGATCTGACTAACAAATAATACTCCCCGCCACCATGCAATTCCCTAACATCTCCGTACGCCGGATGGTCGTTTTCACTGCCATGGTCGCTTTGCTCTCGGTAGAAATCGCCCGATCGCAGGCTGCCACGCCGGGCGCCTCGCGGCGCTTGCACGTGGGCCCGGCCCAAGCCTACAAATCGCCGAGTGCCGCGGCTGCCGCCGCAAAGGATGGCGATATGATCGAGATCGAGGCCGGCGAATATGCCGGTGATGTTGCCGTGTGGTCCGCCAACCGGCTCACCCTCCGTGGCGTCAATGGCCGCCCGCACCTTGCGGCCAATGGCAATAGCGCCCAACAGAAAGCGATCTGGGTGATCCGCGGCAACGACACCACGGTGGAAAACATCGAATTCTCCGGCTGTCGTGTGCCGGATCGCAACGGGGCGGGGATCCGCCATGAGGGCGCGGGGTTGGTCGTGCGGCACTGCAGTTTCCACGACAACGAGGACGGCATTCTAACCGGTGCCAATCCCGCGAGCGATATCCTCATCGAATTTTCCGAGTTTCATCACAATGGTGCCGGTGATGGCTACTCGCACAACCTCTACATTGGCCAGGTGCGCAGCTTCACGCTCCAGTTCTGTTGGTCGCATGATGTGAAAACCGGGCACCTCGTCAAGAGCCGCGCCCAGACAAATTCAATCCTTTACAACCGGCTAACGGATGAACGGGAAGGATCATCGAGTTATGTCATCGACCTGCCCAACGGCGGCAGGAGTTATATCATCGGCAACATCATCCACCACGGCCCGCATGCGGAGAATGGAGTCGCCGTATCCTATGCTGCTGAGGGCGCAATGAACTCCGTGCAGGAACTCCACGTCGTCAACAACACCTATATCAATGAGCGCGCGGCATCCGCTAGCTTCCTGCGCGTGGCCGGCACTCCATCGACCGTACGGGTCGTCAACAATATCGTCGCCGGCACCAAGACCGTGCTGACCGGGCCGGGCGAATCCACGAACAATCTGGTGACCGACATGGCGGGATTTGTCGATGCCCCGCACTCCGACTACCGGCTCACGCGGCAGTCCCCGGCACTTGGGACCGGCACCGACCCGGGCAAGGCGGGCGACTTTCTCCTTGCGCCCAGGTTTTTCTACCGGCACCCCACCGGAATGGTGCCGCGTCCTGCGGGTGAAAAACTCAACATCGGCGCGTACCCGGTTGGCGCCGAACAATAATGTTTGGAACAGCCGAACCCACCATGCGGTGGGTATCGAGCACACAGCAAGTTTCGCGTGGCAAGCCGCCAATAGCTTATTGAATGTCAGATGCAGGCGCCTGCATGGAGTGCGGTGGCAGAGTGAGGCACGAACGCCGACACCGCTTTGGCTCAACCGGGATAGCGGCGGGGTTCCCAGGTACCCCAAGCCGTCTCGCGGACAGTCGCATCTCCATGCGGGAACACCGCAGCATGGTGACGGACTGGACCATGATTCAGCCTGAGTGCGCGCCGGGATACAGCCAAAGCGGTGTGGCGCTACGCTTCCCACCGCGACAATCGCATGGTCCGATCGGACCATCGGATTGTCGCGGCGCGCAGGCATGGAGTGCGGTGGCAGAGTGAGGCACGAACGCCGACACCGCTTTGGCTCAACCGGGATAGCGGCGAGGATCCCAGGCACCCCAAGTCGTCTCGCGGACAGTCGCATCTCCATGCGGGAACACCGCAGCATGGTGACGGACTGGACCATGATTCAGCCTGAGTGCGCGCCGGGATCCAGCCAAAGCGGTGTGGCGCTACGCTTCCCACCGCACTCCATGCCACGACTTGTCAGAAGCAGGATGCCGGAAACACCAAGGGCATGGCATGAAGTGAAGCTATCTTGTCCCACGCCCGTGCCCAGCCGGTGGTGCCTAATCTCCTTGCTTTCATGTCGGGTTGCCGGCAGCCTTAGCCCATGCGCATCACACCCCTATGGCTTGTGGCTTGCTGGCCGCTGCTGGCATTCGGCCAACGGATCAATCACGAGGGCCGCGCCCTTGGGCCTGCACCCGTTGTGAAGACCCCGCTGCTGTTCAACACGCCGGAAGCGGATGCCGTGGTCTCAGCCATGCAGATCATGCCCCGCGACAACCCCTGGAACGAGGACATTTCAAAGCGTCCCCTGCTTTCTAACAGCGACGCCATGATCGCACGCATCACCGCCGATCTGGCACCCAACCGGCGCACCCTCCGCCTGTTCACGGAAATGAACTATGTGCTGGTGCCCGACAACCAGCCCGTGGTACCCGTGAAGTTTGTCAATTATCCCAATGAATCCGACCTCGACGGCGGCGCGTCCCCGATCGGGCTGTATCCGGTTCCCGCCAATCTGCCGGTCGAAACCTGGCCGGTCGGCACCGGGGCGCTCACGCTGGCACAATGGCAGCAGGACACCGCCAACCGGGGTGGCGACCGCCATGCCATCATCGTCCAACCCGGCACCGGACTGTTCTGGGAGACATGGCAAGCCAAGCTCACGGGCAACGCATGGCAGGCGTCCAACGGCGCGAAGTTCTCACTCAAGTCCAACGCCCTGCGCCCGGCCGGGTGGACCTCCGGCGACGCCGCGGGCCTGCCGATGTTTCCCGCACTCGTGCGCTACGATGAATGCCAGCGCGGCAAGGTCGAGCACGCCCTGCGGTTGGTGGTGAAACGCACCCGCATGGGTCCCATCTATCCGGCCACCCACGCGGCATCGGTGGGACGCACCACCGACCCTGACATTCCGGCCATGGGCCAGCGTCTGCGGCTCAAGGCCGGCTTTGCCATCCCGCCGAATTGGAGCCTCCAGGAAAAGGCCGTGCTCCTCGCGCTGAAAAAATACGGTGCCATCGTCGCTGACAACGGCGGGTTCTTCTCTATTTCCATCACGCCGGACGACCGCTATCCCAAGGGCTGCTTCGAGCATCTCAATGGCGTTGGAATCGACCAGTTTGAAGTGATCCAAACCACCGGCCCTAACGAAGGTCCGCGCGGGCACTAAGTCAGTTAGATTTCAGTATTGGAGACTTTAAGCGTTATCTCGACAATGAGGCAGCCCTATACGACCCGACCTTACAAACGTATCCTAACTCTAATATTCATGGTCTCCTACGGATTATTGCTATTGGTTGAGGTTACGCGAGTCGAGGCAATAGGTGCTGTGTGGGTATTCTTCATCGGTGCAACATATGTATGGTTAACGAATACCCGTCCGACAAGGAATCGCCTTACCTTGAATTTGGGATTCTTATTTACGATAATTGCTTCGGGCTTGGCTTTGTGTATTACAAGCTGGTTGGCGACAACTTTCGGGCATGGCTGGTGGATTCAATGATAATTTGTCTGTGGCGCAATATATGAATGCCACAACTTCAAGGAATTGTACTTGCCCTGGCAGCAAACTGGATCCACACACCTCAGCCAATCGTCCTGAGATGGCCGCGCACGGATTGGAGCGCCAAGAAAGGACTGGACACGTGACCAGGCGACACTTAGGATTGTGACATGATTCAAATGCAAAGGGTTGTGCTATGATATGTAACTGCATCCCGGCATGGGTGGTTTCCCTCATGGTGTTCACCACATGCATCCCCTGCGGGGCTGGCGCTGAAACGCGCGCTGGTGGAGCGGCAGTTGGATCTTCGGCCACCGGATCGATGCAGAAGCGCTGGCTGTTCATCTGGCGGGACATGCAGGACCCGAAGGAAGTGGACCGGATGATCGAGCGGTTTGCCCGCGCGAAGACCGCCGGTTACAACGGGGTGGCTTTCGCGTGCGACCTGGTGGAATCCAAAGCGGCGGCACTGCGGCAGGCCGCGCAGCGCAACGGGCTTGACCTGATCGCCATTGTCATGGGCGGTTCCCATGACCGCAACTATGTCGAGGGCTTGCCGGTGAAGGACGCGCTGTTTGGCGTTCATGGCGGCAAGGCCACCCTGTTAGCCGACAACCCGACGCGCGTCATGAACGCCGGTTTCGAGGAGTTTACTAACAACCATTTCAAGAACTGGTCGTTTCAGGACGATGAGGGGGTGACGACCTTTGTCGATAACGAGGTGAAGCATGGCGGCGCGGCTTCGCTGCGCATGGAAAACATCGGCAAGAACCCGGCCCGGCACTGTCGCATCATGCAGCAGATCAAGCTCCAACCGCGACGCCAGTACCGCATCTCATTCTGGCTGAAGTCGGAAAACCTAACACCTGCCGATCCCGAGGTCAAAGTTCTCAAGACCGACGGGTTGGGCGCGCTCAGTTTCCAGACCGTCCACGTCGCGCCAACGCAGGATTGGAAGCACTATGATCTGTGTTTCAACAGCATGGACAGCACCGCCGCCAACCTCTATCTGGGATCGTGGAATGGCAAAAGCGGGCAAGTGTGGTGGGATGATCTGAGCGTGGAGGAGATCGGCCTGGTCAACGTGCTGCGCCGGCCCGGCTGCCCGGTCGCGGTGCACAGCGAGCAGGGCACGGCCTACGAGGAGGGTCGCGATTTTGTCAGGATCGTCGATCCGCAGCTGCATCCGTGGGTGGCCTATCACGAGCAGCCGGCGATCAATCTGACCGCGGACACGCGCATCAAGGATGGGGAACGGCTGCGGGTCAG
>CAIKDP010000058.1 GCA_903826205.1 Akkermansiaceae bacterium | reverse complement strand
GGTGGATGACACGCGCCGCACTGCGGCGTATACGTCTTGTTAAGCTCCGCAAGCCATGGTTCGGGTTGCGGCGGGACGCGTTTATTGTCCGGCACGAAATGCCACGGGTCGCGTCCGCCCATCGTATGCGGCCGGCTCATGACGGACTGATGTCCCAGACGAACCCGTCCGCCGTGTCGAGAATCACTTGGGGCGCTTCCTCTGGTCGGGCCGGATCCCACACCAGGATCGACGACCCGCGGTCGGTGCGCTGGGCGAACATCGTCCCGTTCGTCCCACGCAACCCATGCGAGCGTCGCCGCACCATTGCCAACTTCGGCAGCTTCGCCACCAGTTCCCGGCCGGCCTGTTCCCAAGCTGGCGCGAACCGCACCAGTGCCTCGGCTGTTAGATTCGTCTCCCGGGCCGCCTCAAAACTCGCCAGCAAATCCGGCGACCGCGCTTTCATCGCCGCGCGCCCCGCCAGCGGCATCCGCTCCGGCCCGGCGCCGCGCGCGCCTGCGGTCGTGATCGCCAGAACCATGAGGCTGAAGATGAAACCCGGCTGCATCATCCATAGTTTTCCTGCCTCACTTGGAGTTTGTGGAGAATGATGGGCTGATGGCACGCCGCCCGGCTCCAGCGGTTTGGCTGTTGCCATAAGCTTCAAGGCGCGGCTGGTTTCAACGCGAACTCCGCGGCTGCGGAAGGTCGGGTTAGGGCAGCGGCGGCGATGGCGATGGCGAGTAGTGAGGGCGTTGTTTTCATGCTTGGGTATGAATTGGAAAGGGTTGGAATGTGTCAACCCTACGGCAGCGTGACTTTGGCGCGGATGAAGCCTTTGCCGCCGAGACCGTTGAAGGCGGAGAAGATGCAGTATTCCCAGGCCGTGCCGGTTAGGTCGGGCAGGTTGCTGCCGGCTGGCGGGGTGTTGGACTTGCCGGCGTAGGAAACGGCGCTGGACCAGGTGCCGGTCAGCACGGGGTTGGCTTCGATGGTGTAGGTCACCCCGTCGATGGTGGCGGTCTGCACGCCGCTGGCGGGGAAGGCGACGCTGGTCGAGCGGCGCACCGCGCAGGTGAAGGTGAGTTCCTTGAGGGTGTCACCATCACCGTTGTCCTTGAGCTGGGTGAAGAAGCGGCCCTTCTTCGCGGGATCGTTGGGCACACCATTGAAGGCGAACTCGGCAAGGTTGGTGACTCCGTCGTGGTCGGGATCGTCTTGCGGATCGCGGTCGGCCAGCGGGATGTCGGTGTAGCCATCGATCCAATTCTGATAGGGGTTGATGCCGGACCCGCTGAGGCTGATATTGAAGGTGTTGTTGTCGTTGTTAGGAATATGCAGGATGGCATAGCGGTCTCCGGCAGTGCCTGGCGTGAACTTCACCGTGAAGGTGGTGGTGTTGCTGTCTGCAGCCCAGCCCACTGGAGCGGACGGAGCGGTCGTTACCGTGAATTCGGCCGGGTTGGCGCCGTCCAGGGTGATCGGGCCGAGGGTGAGATCGGCGTTGCCGGTGTTCTTGATGGTTAGGGTCAGACTGTTGCTCGAACCGATCGCCACCGTGCCGAAGGGTTGCAACCCGGTGTTGGGAATGTTGGCCTGATTTGGATCCAGCACCACCATCTTGGGCGAGCCGACGAGACCGCCCATGGCGGTGAGGTTGACGAAGTTACCGGCCACCTGTTCGCTGCTGAAGTTACTCCCGCCGCTGGTTGCGTTGTAGTCGATTTTCCAGGTGTTGTTCATGGCGATAAACTGCGCCTCGTCGTCGAGGATGGTGCTGCCGTAGCTGAAGCGACCCGTGTTCCACGCGCCGGTGTAGTTGATCAATGAGAAGGTCGTACCGGTGTCGAACGTGATGGGCAATGCGGCGATGTCAGTTAGGCTCAGGGTGACGGTGCCATTCAGACTCAGCGCGCCTCCGGCTTTTAGCAGGTCGGCCCCAACGGTGGCCGCCACGCTGGAGTTCACTTCATAGGCAAACGTGGCGAGGTTGTTGAGGGTCAGGGCACCGCTGGCCAGGGTTTCGATGGAGGCACCCGGTGCGAGAACACCGCTGACATTGACCGCGCCGTTGATCACACCGCAGCCACCCAGGGTTTGGGTGCCGCCGACGGTGAAGCCGCCGGTTTTGTTGCTGACATCCAACACAGCCGCGGAGCCCGCCGTGTCGCCGACGATGATGTTCGGGCTATTCGCGAAACTGCCGGCGCCATCAAGTTTGAGGGTTCCGGCATTGACCGTGGTGTTGCCGCCATAGGTCTTGGCGCTGGATAGAGTGAGTGTGCCCGCCCCGGTCTTGACCAGGCCGCCGCTGCCATCGATCTGTCCGCTGAGGGTGAGGGTGGTCGCGGCCGCATCGACTTGGAAGCCACCCGTGCCGCCGGTGGCCAAGGTGAAGAGGCGGGTGCTGGTGGAGCTGCCGCCGCTGTATTCGATGGCACCGGTCTTGCCGCCGCTGCCGCCCAGAACCACGGCATTGGTGCTCTTGCCCAACGGACCGGACGCGCTGGTTTCATTAATGGTGGCGACATTCACCACGCCTTGTTGCACGGTCAAGTCCCCGCTGAAGGTGTTGGTTCCTGTTAGGTTGAGCACGCCGTCGCCCTTCTTGGTAAAGCCGCCGTTTTGGATCACCGAGCTGATGGCCAAGCCGTTGAGCGGGCCGCTGGCGTAGTTGCCTTCAGGCAAAGCGGAGACCGTGATGTTATGCGTGGTTGCGTTCAGGTCGAGGGTGCCGGCGCCGATTGTCGGTGTCACGGCCATGTTGCTTGGCGTGGAGGAGATGTTGCCGGTGATTGTCAGGGTGCCGGTGGGCGTGACCAATGGGGTGTTTTTACCTCCGTTGCTATTGAAGACCAGCCCTGCCAGCGTATTGCTGCCGGTCAGGGTCAGACAGGCACCGCCATTGAGGGTCACGATATTGCTTGGGGCAATTTGACCTCCAAAGTTCAACTCTCTGACATTTCCGTTGTTGTTGATCACCAAGCCGTTGTTCGGGTCGGCGGCGGCCGGCACCGTCACGATGCCCGAGGTTGTGGCGTTGAGGTTGAAATAGGCTCCGTAAGTTCCACTGTATCTGCCGCTGCCGGAGGCGGTGACGGAGGTTCCGCCCGTATAGCTGTTGGGGGCCGAGATGCTCGGATTCATGCCCTGTTGGTCCGGGGCGGTGCCTGATATCACGACGAGCTTGACGCGTGTCCCGCCGCTCAGCGGGTTGCCGTTGTCCACGATGACCGAGTGAATGTTAGAATCACCGGCGTTGCCACCGCCGCTGCCGCCGTCGCCTTTCATATAGAACAACTCGCCCGTGCTGAGGCCGGATGTCAGTTGACCTCGCACGGTGGTGGTTCCCACGTTGGCACCAATGCCGGCACCATCCCCGCCGCCGGCCAGCATGCCGCTGGCAATGGTCAGTGTGCCCGGCGTGATAGAATTGAATGTGATGCTGCTGCTGCTGCTGAGGCAATTGAGGCTGTTGATGGTCTGCCCGCCCGCTTTGACGTTGCCTGAGGTCAGGCCTGTGACGTTGGCGTTGGCCGGGGCCGCGCTCAGGTCACCACTGCTGTATGGATTTTGCCAGGCGTAACCCGCTGTGCCCAGAGCTGCGAAGCCCGTGGCGTCGGTATAACCGACGAAACTCGTGAAAGCGCTGCCATAAACCCCCGGGACCACACCACCAACCGGTGTAAGCCCCCCCGCAAGTGACGCGCTACCGCCAGCCACCTGAATGCGCCCGTAAGGATTGGCGGATGTCCCGAGATTCGAGCCGCTGAGGGCAAGCAAGGCCCCAGCGCTGCGCGTCAGGCTGGTGAGAGTCAACACCGCGCTGGCAGTACCCGTTCCCGGAGTGGCCGAGATGCTTGAAAGGCCGGCGATGGCTGTCACAGTGCCGAGGGTCTCGCTCGAGGCGTTGCTGTTGGCGCCATTATAGACAAGGGTGCCACCCTCCAGCGAGACCACCTTGCCATCGCTGACGCGGTCGTTGTCGTTGGCAGCACCCGCGTTGTCGAGTGTCATGATAGAGTCATTGACGGCAATCGAGCCCGTCGCGCCGGCCAGCGTGCCGCCGCCGCTGAGCGTCAGTCCGCCACCCATCACGCTGACGGTTCCGGTGGTGGTGCTGGCGCCTGTTAGGGTCAGGGTCTGAATCCCGATCTTGGCGAGATTGGCAGCCCCTTGGATTGATCCGGCAAAGGTGGCCGCGGCGGTTGGGTTGACAGTGAGCAACCCACTGCCGGTGACGCTGCCGCCGGTGCCGGAGAACTGGCCGATGTATTGGTTGTTAGATCCGAGGTCAAGCGCGCCGCCGGCTATTGCCAGAGTCCTGTTGACCGGCAATGCGTGGTTGATGCCGATGGCCAAAATGCCTGCGTTGATCGTGGTTGTGCCGGTATAGGTTTGTAATGCGGTGAAGGTGAACGGGCCGGCGCCATTTTTCGTAAGTGGTCCAGTGCCGCTGACTACGCCGCCAAACGCCTGGGCATCGAAGTTATTGAGGATCAGGGAGCCGTTGTTGGTGATGTTGCCACCGACCGAGCCGTTGAGGCCGGCCGTGCCGCCGCCCAAGGTCAGGGTGGTGCCGGCATTGATCGTGGTAACACCGGTGTTGTTGTTGAGTGCCGCGAGAACGACATTGCCGTTGATTGTTGTGGTGTTGGTCCCTGTCAGGCTGTTGACGCTGCCCATGGTGAGGACGCCGCTGCCACCACCGAGGCGGTAGACCCCGCCCTGGGGGGTCAGGGTGCCGGTGTAGGTCACGTTGGCGAGCGACCCGAGCGACGCGGATGTCAGACCAGCCGCGTTCAGATCGAAATTAGCGCTCGGGTTGTTGTCGATGGCGATGAGGCCAGCCGAGCCGGTGGTGATGCGTGACAAGCCGGCGCTGATATTGCCGGTCCCGAAGCTTGGTCCGAAGACGAGCGTGCCAGAGTTGGTCACCGAGCGGCCGGTGCCTGGGATGGAGTTCAGCGCGTTGAACTGGCCAACGGTGCTGGCGGATATTGTCACTGCGCTGACCGAGCCGCTGTTGTTGCCGGAAAGCACCAATGTGCCGGTGCTCAGCAAGGTCGCGCCTCCATAAGTGTTGTTGCCGGCGAGCTCTAGAATGCCGGTTCCGGTCTTTGTCAGAGTGCCGCCGGTGCTCACCAAACCGGTGGCCCAGACCACGTTCTGGCCGTTGGTGTCGATGTTGAATTTCTGGCCCGCCGCATTGCTGACGCGGCTCGAATAGTCATATTGGTTGGAGGTCGAGTATTGCAGGATGCCGCCATTGAAAACGATGCTGCCTGCGGGGCTGCCGAGGGGTCCTGAGACACCGACGGTTTCGGCGCTGCCGAGGTTGATGGTTCCAAGGGTGAGGGTGGTGGTGCCGGAATAGGTATTCTGGCCGGAAAGCCCTAACACGCTCGCCCCCTGCTTGTTCAGGCCCACGCCGCTGCCGGTGATGCTGCCAGTGATGGCGAGGTCGAAAATGCGGCTTGAGCCGCCACTGTTGCTGCCGGTGATGATGCGGGCGCTGCTGGTTAGATTCGCCGTTCCGAGGTCGAGATTGGCGCTGATGAGAGAGCCTTTGTTCTGGTTGCCACTGGTTGAGGTAAGCGTGCCGCCGAGGGTCAGGAAGCCCCCCGAGCCGATGATCGAGGCCACCTGGGTCGATCCGCTGCCCGTTCCCTGCGTGCCGATGCTCAGGGTGCCGATGGTTTGGTTGTAGGTTTGGATGTCGAGGGTTTCAACATCGCCGGCCGTGCCGGTTCCTACTGTTAGAGCTTGGCCCGAGAGCACATTGGGCGCACCGGCCTTGAGGGTGCCGTTACCCACGGTCAGCGCACTGGTGAAGGCGTTGGAACCGTTGGTTAGAACGAGGGTGCCGCCGCCGCTGCTGCTGAAGCCGCCATTGCCGAGGGCCCCGTCGAGTTGCACCACAGACCCCGGATTGACGGACAGCGTGCGTGTTGCTCCGCCAAGACTCGTGCTGCCGGTCGCGCTGAAGGTCAAATTGCCGTTGCCGCCGTAGCCCGGGACGCAGAAGGTGGCGTCGGCGGTGAAGGATATCGGATTGAGGATGGTGCGGGCGGTGGCGGTGTCCGAACTCATGCCGCCGCCGCTGAAGGTGATGCTGCCCGTGCCCAGCGGGCCGCTGGCGGGCGAGCCCGGGGAGCCCGAACTGGCACCTCCCACATAGACCTTGCCAGTGCCACTGACAGTCAGGCCGCCGCTGAAAGTGCTGTTCGTGTTAGATAGATAGACATTGCCGCTGGTCACGTTGAGTCCGCCATTGGCAACAAGGGCCGAAAGGGTCAGCCATCTGGACTGGTTCAAGCCGATCACGGAGCGCACGCCGCCGCCGAGGTCGAGTCTGCCGCTGATGAGACCACCGCCGCCATTGAAGGAATCGAGGGTGATGCTGCCGTTGACGGTGAGGATACCGTTGCCGGTGGTGATTGCGGCGATGGACGTCGGGGATGCGGCACTGCCATTCCCGTCATTGGCGTAAAGGGTGATATTGTTGACCGTTTGGTTCAAGTCATTGAGATTAAGCGTGGTTTGCCCGGCGCTGTTGCAATCCGCATGAATGAACAGATTGGTGGTTGCCGGCAACGCGCCTGCCACACCCAGCTTCAGCACGCCACCATAACCGCCACTGCCGCTGACACCGAGGGTGGTGTTGCCGCCATAGGTGCTGTAGTTGAAAAGCACCAGGGTGCCGGCGCCGGTTTTGAGCAGGTTGCCGCCGCCGTCGATGGCATTGCCGAGGCTTAGCACAGTGGCGGCCGTGTCCACTTGGAAGGTGCCGGTGCCACCGGTGGCCAGCGTGAAGCGCTTGTTGCTGGAGGCAGTGCCGCCGGTGTATTGCAGGGTGCCAGTGGTGCCGCTGCCGCCGAGGATGACCGGCAACGCACCGTTGCCGAGTGCCGGATCGGGGCCACTGCTGTCGATATTGCCAACCGAGAGTGTGCCGTTTTGCACGGTCAACTGGCCGCTGAATGGGTTGGTGACGGTGAGCACAAGCGTGCCAAGGCCCAATTTTGTCAGACCCCCGCTGCCTTGATTGAGAGGTTGGCTGACGGTGAATGTGTTAGATGCGGCGATGTCGAAGATCACCGATTTGCTGTCGTTGAAGGTGACCGGATGAGAGCCGAAGTTGGTCAGGGCTGCTCCTGCGACCTGCAGGCTGCCGCCGTCGAAAACCAGCGGGTTTGTGGCACTGCCCAAGTTGGCGAGAGTGCTGACGCTCAGGGTGCCCGCGCTCAGGGTGGTGGCGCCGGTGTAGCCGTTGGTGCCGGAAAGCGTGAGCGTACCGGAGCCGATCTTGGTGAGGCCGCCGCTGCCATTGATGGAGCCCGAGAAGGTGGCGGGACTGCTGTTGTCGCCGCCCACGGTGAGGGTGGCGCTGCCCAGGGTGATGGCACCACTGCCGGTGAGCGAACCGACCCAGGTATTGAAGTTGTTGAGGTCGAGGGTCGTGCCGGCCATGGTGAGAGCCGAGTTGGTGCCAAGCGCTCCATCGCTGGCCGTGCCAAGAACCCCGACTGTGATTTTGCCGGCACTCAATGCCGTGGCTCCGGTGTAGGTGTTGCTTGCGCCCAGGGTGAGCGTGCCGGCGCCGAGTTTTGTTAGACCGCCGCTACCCTGATTGAGGACTTGGCTGACGGTGAAGGTGTTGGCTGCGCTGTTGATATCGAGGCCGACGGTTTTTCCCGGATTCAAAACGACGGCATGGGTGCCGATAAAGCCGGCGGCATAGGTGGTTAGAGCCGTGCCGGTGACCTGCAAAGTGCCACCGTCGAAAATCAAGCGGTTGGCTGCGCCGAGGTTGGCGTCCGTTGCGCCGCTCAGGGTGCCCGCACTCAGGGTGAGGTCGCCGGTGAAATCGTTACTGGCGCTGAGGGTGAGCATGCCGGAGCCGGTCTTGGCAAGGCTGCCGCCAATGCCGCTGAGCTTGCCCGTGTAGGTGGTGGTGGTGTTGTTGCCACCAACGGTGAGCATGGATGTTCCGAGGGTGACGTTGCCGCCGCTTGCGCCGCCACCTGCCAGAGAGCCGATCCAGGTGTTGAAACCGGTGATGTCCAGGCCCACGGCGCTCGCGTCGAGCAGGGTGACGGCCGAGTTGTTACCAAACGCGCCGCCGCCCGCCGTGCCGGCAACCCCGGCCTTGAGGATGCCTGCATTGACGGTCGTCGCACCGGTGTAGACGTTCTGTCCGGAAAGTGTCAGCGTGCCAGCGCCCGTCTTTGTTAGGCCCCCGGTCGATATGGCGGATGCGCCGGAGATTGTCAGGTTGGTGGTGCCGCTGGTGATGTCGAAGGTGGCGGTGGTGCCGGAACTTAGCGTGAAGCCGCGGTTGCTGCTGGCGGTGGCGCCGGTGTATTGCAGCGTCCCGGAGCCGATGACCCAATTGGTGTTGGCGCTGGTGGCCTGGCCGAGGTTGCCGGCCACGCCGCCGTCGCCGATGGTGGTCACGCTCAACGTGCCTGCAGTGATCGTGGTGGCACCGGTGTAGGTGTTGGGCACGGTGAGAGTCAGCGTGCCCGCCCCGGATTTAGTCAGACCGCTGGTCCCGGCGGCCTGCAAGGCGGAGGCAAAGGATACGGACTGGCCGTTGGTATCGATCTTATAGGCGTTGTTGCCGCTGGCCGTGAAGCGGCTGGAGTAATCGTATTGGTTGGCGGCCGAGTATTGGAGCGTGCCGCCCCCGAAGCTGATCGTGCTGGCGAGTGCCGTATTGCCCATTGGACCTGACGTGCCAAGGGTTTCAGCAATTCCAAGATTGAGGGTGCCGGCGCTAAGAAGGGTCGTTCCGGTATAGGTGTTGGGGCCGGAGAAAACAACCGTGCCGCCCGCTCCGTTCAAGGAGAAGCCGACCGCTCCGTTGGCTAACAATGCGGCCGAGACGATGGCGGTGCCAGAGGTGTTGGAAGCGGCATACGAGCTGCCTTTGAGGGCGCCGTTCCTGAGCGTGTCGCCACTGCCGGCGGCCGCCGTGATGCTGAGCGCGCCGACGACCCGGTCGGTGGTGCCGCCCAAATCGACGGTGCCGCCACTCAGGGTGAGATTGCCGCTGCTGGCACCGAACACTCCGGCACCGCTGAGGGCCAGCGTGCCGGCAGTGACCGTCGTGCCGCCGGTCTGGGCGTTGCTCCCGTTTGTTAGAACAAGGATCCCCGGACCGGCCTTGGTATAACTGCCGCTGGTGGCGGCGATGGTCCCATCGATCTGCGTGGGGCTGTTGATGGTTAGGGTGTGGGCGGTGATGCCGAGGTTCACAGGGCCGCCAAACGTCAGCGTTCCGTTGTTGGTGGCATCGCCGATGGTGGCGCTGGCGCTGCCATTGAAGGCGACCGCATTGAGGAGTGGGTACGGCGTCGTGTCTTTCGAGGAAATCGCGCCACCGGAGAAGGTCAGGGTGCCGGTGCCAAGCGGGCCGTTGGTGATCGCGCCGACCGAACCGGTGCTAACCGCGCCCACCCGGACGGTGCCGCCGGTGAGCGTGGTATTGGTATAGGTGTTGGTGCCGGAGAGCAGGTTGGTGCCGCCCTTGAAGTCGGCGTTGCCATTGGAAACATTCGCCGAAAGGGTGAGCAAGCCGCCGCCGCCGCTAATCAAGCGGGTGGCACCGCCGAGATTCAGGTTGCCGCTGATCATTTTGTTGTGGGCCGCGCCACTGTCCGGAGAGATGTCCAGCCCGTTGGTGATGGTGGAACCGGAGAGGGTCAAGGTTCCCATGCCGGTCATCAACGTGCCAGTTGTCCCGGCATTCGCCACGCCGAAGTAGATGCCATGCACGGTCTGGTCGGTGCCATTGAGGTCCACCGTGCCCGTATTGAGGTTCAGCGTGGGAAAGGTCCCGGCCGTGCCGACCAGCTTGCTGCCGGGGTCGAAGCGCAGGGTGGCGGTTTGGTTGGTGGTGCCGGAGGTCCCGAAGCCACCGGTGAAACTGTTCGCGGTGTTGGTGATGGTTAGAGTGGCCGAACCACCGACATAAAAGCCGGCGCTGCCGGAGATGATTCCATCAAACTGTGCGTCACTGTTGAGCGTCAGGCTGCCTGCCCCGGATGACATAGGTCCGGTGAAGGTTATTTTTCCGTTGTTGGTGGCGTTGCCGAGGGAACCACTGCCAAACACGATCGTGTTGCTGATGGTGCGGGCAGTCGCGTCGCTTGAGGAAATGCCGCCGCCGGCAAAGGTGAGTGTGCCGGTGCCAAGCGCGCTGGAGTTGCCCATTTGATAGGTGCCGCCGGTCAGCTTGGTGGCATTCGTGCCGCTGCTGGTATAGAGGATGGTGCCGCCGGTCTGGTTGAGAGTGCCGTTGGAGAAGCTGGCGTTGACGGTCCAGGTACCAATCTGGCTATTGATGGTGCGCGCGCCCCCCCCCAGATTGATATTGCCGTTGATGACCTTGGGCCCGGCTGAATTAACATCCTGACTGATATTGCCATTACCGCCGGCGGCACCGGTGAGGGTGAGTGTTCCCACGCCGGTGGTCAGGGTCTGTGTTTGCCCGCTACTGCTTGAGGCAAAGAAGATCCGGCCGACCGTCGCGTCATAGCCGTTGAGGTCGAACGTGGATTGTCCGGTGATGTTTACGGCGGCGCTGTTGCTGCCACTAAGGGCGCTGTTGCTGCCGAGTTGCAATGTGCCGCCGCCGACCGTAATGGCACCTGAAAATGTGTTAGCGCCGGCCAGCGTCAGAATGCCGGTGCCGGACTTGGTGAGACCACCGGCGCCTGCGCCGATGGCGCCGTTGATGACAGTATTGCCGGTGCCTGCGACGGTGAGGGTGTTGGTGCCATTAGTCACGGCATTGACCACGGTGAAGAGGTTGGCCGAATTGTTCGTCCATGTCTGTGCGCCGCCGAGGGTAATCGCCACATTTTGGCCGTCTGTGGCCGAGCCGATGGTCACCGCACCCGCCGCGGCATTCACCGTGATGCCGCTGGTGCCCAACGTGAGAGCTTGGTTGGTCCCGCCGCCTAACAAATTAGTGGGTGCCGTGTTGGAGGCGAGGAAAACCATGCCCAGTACCGACTGGGCCGCGTTGAGGTTGACGGTTTGCGCGGTGTTGGTGATAGTGTTGATAGAGAAATTCGCAACATCGCCGGAACCGGGAACCAGCGCGGGATCAGGTGTGGCGGCACCCACCGCGGTGGACCAGGAGCCGATCGTGGTCCAGTCGGTGGTGGTGCCATCCCAATAAATGTTAGCTGCCGGAGCGGAGGCTGTGGCGAGCAGTGAGACAAGGGCGAGGGCGAGGCGGTGTGAACCGGTTCGGACAAGGCGGTGGGGGGAGGTGGGTTTCATCGTGGGAGTGGGGTGAATGTTGGATGTTGGATTGTCATGCTCTTCTCCATTGGCTTTATGGTAGCGCGACTTTGGCGCGGATGAAGCCTTTGCCGCCGAGGCCGTTGAAGGCGGAGAAGATGCAGTATTCCCAGGCCGTGCCGGTTAGGTCGGGCAGGTTGCTGCCGGCAGGCGGGGTGTTGGACTTGCCGGCGTAGGAAACGGCGCTCGACCAGGTGCCGGTCAGGACGGGGTTGGCCTCGATGGTGTAGGTCACCCCGTCGATGGTGGCGGTCTGGACGCCGCTGGCGGGGAAGGCGACGCTGGTCGAGCGGCGCACCGCGCAGGTGAAGGTGAGTTCCTTGAGGGTGTCGCCATCGCCGTTGTCCTTGAGCTGGGTGAAGAACAGGCCCTTTTTGGCAGGGTTGTTAGGCACGCCATTGAAGGCGAACTCGGCAAGGTTGTTGGATCCGTCCTTGTCCGGGTCGGCACCCGGGACGCGGTCGGCCAACATGAGGTCGGTGTAGCCGTCGATCCAATCCTGATAGGGGTTGGTGCTGGTGCCGCTGAGGTTGATGTCGAAGGTGGTGGTGTCGTTGTTGGGAATGTGCAGGATGGCTTGGCGGGCCCCGGCGCCGGTGGGTGAGAACTTCACCGTGAAGGTGGTGGTATTGCCGCCTGTGGCCCAGGCTACCGGCGAGGTCGGGGCGGTGGTCACGGTGAATTCGGACGAGTTGCTGCCGTCCAGATAGATCGAGTCCAGAGTGAGATCGGCTTTGCCGGTGTTCTTGATGGTCAAGGTCAGGCTGAGGCTTGATCCGACCGCCACTGTGCCGAACGCTTGGGCTCCTGAGTTGGGAATGTTGACCTGATTTGGATCCAGCACCACCATCTTGGGCGCATCGACGAGACCGCCCGTGGCGGTGAGGTTGACGAAATGACCGGGCACCTGTTCGCTGCTGAAGTTGCTGCCGCCGCTGGTCGCGTTGTAGTCGATTTGCCAGGTGTTGTTCCCGGCGAAGAACTCCGCTTCGTCAATGCGTGCAGCGCCCCCGATGGTGAAAAGACCGCTGTTCCACACGCCGGTGTAGTTGATCAACGAGAAGGTCGTGCCGATGGTAAACGAGATGGGCGTCGCGGCAATGTCGGTTAGACTCAGGGTGACCGTGCCATTCAGATTGAGGCCGCCGCCGGCTTTTAGCAAATCGGCCCCAACGGTGGCTGCCACGCTGGAGTTCATTTCATAGGCAAAGGTCGAACCGGTATTGAGGGTCAGGGCACCGCTTGCCAGGGTTTCGATGGAGGCCCCGGGCGAGAGCACGCCGCTGACATTGACCGCGCCGTTGATCACGCCGCAGCCACCCAGGGTTTGGGTGCTGCCGACGGTGAAGCCGCCGGTCTTGGTGCTGACATCCAACACGGCTGCAGAGCCCGCTGTGTCGCCGACGATGATGCTCGGGCTATTGGCAAAGCTGCCGGCACCGTCAAGCTTGAGGGTGCCGGCCTTGACCGTGGTGTTGCCGCTGTATGTCTTGGCGCTGGATAGAGTAAGTGTGCCTGCGCCGGTCTTGGCCAGACCACCACTGCCGTCGATCTGTCCGCTGAGGGTGAGAGTGGTCGCGGCCGCATCGACTTGGAAGCCACCCGTGCCGCCGGTAGCCAGGGTGAAGAGGCGGGTGCTGGTGGAGCTGCCGCCGCTGTATTCGATGGCACCGGTCTTGCCGCCGCTGCCGCCCAAGGCCACTGCGTTGGTGCTCTTGCCGAGCGGTCCCGACGCGCTGGTTTCATTGAAGGTGGCGACATTCACCACGCCTTCCTGCACGGCCAGATCCCCGGTGAAGGTGTTTGATCCTGTTAGGTTGAGGACGCCGTCGCCCTTCTTGGTAAAGCCGCCGTTTTGGATCACCGAGCTGATGGCCAATCCGTTGAGCGGGGTCAGGTTGTTGACGAAGTTGCCATCGGGCTGGGCACTGACCCTGATGTCGTGCGTGCTCGTGCCGTTGAGGTCGAGGGTGCCGGAATCAATCAGCGGAGTGACCGCCACGTTGGTCGGGGTGGAGGTGATGTTGCCCGTGATGACCAGCGTCCCGGTCTTGGTACCGTAACTGGCCAGGTTATTATTAGACCCAGCGGTAATGGTGTTATACGGGATGACTGCCGGCACGACAGTGCCGCCATTGCTGTTGAAGGTGATGTCAGCCAGGGTGTTGGTGCCCATCAGGTGCAGTTGTCCGCCGCCGTTGATGGTCACTGCGTTGGTCGGATCGATCTGGCCTTGGAAACCGGTCATTTCCACCAATGTATTGTTATTGAGGGTCAGACCGCCGGCCGGAATCGTCACGATGCCGGCACTGGTGGCGTCGAGCGAGAGGCCTGCTGCGGCGACGTTCAAAGGACCAACATCAACAAATGTTCCTCCGCTATAGAGGTTGGGGGCGGTCAGATGCAAATAGTAGCCTCGGTCTTGCCGCTGGGCATGAACGATGAGGCTGACTTTGTCCGTAGGGTTAAGCGCCGTGCTTCCGTTCTTGTCCACGATCACGGAATTGACGACCGGATCCGGCGTCACATTGGCGTCTCTCTTGAAAAGGAAGAGTTCATTCGTTCCCGAAGTGATCCTGCCGCGTGCGCTCGTGGTGCCCCAGGTGTTGGTTGCTAGAATGGCCATGCCGCTGCCAAGCGTCAGAAGGTCCGTGCCGCCGGTCGAGGTTCCGTTGGTAAAGGTGAGGGTTCCTTGTGCGAAGGAATTGATAGTCTTGTCGGCACCAACCACGCCGCTCACGTCTCGAACGTTGTCGCTGGCACCGGCAGTGATGAAGTTGTTAGTGGTGCTAGCCAACTGCTTGAAGCCTAGGGTCGGCGAGTAGTCCACGAAGAAATAATTGTCGGTGTTCACCATGAAAAAAGCCCCCGGAACGACGCCGTTGATCGGGGCCATATTGCCGGTGAGCTGGGTGTTGGTGGTGTTGGCAAGGATGCGGGAGGAGTTGCCAGCCGACCCGAAACTCGTCATGCCTTGGTTGAAAAAGATCGAAGCGCCGGGAGTGCGGGTCAGGCTGGTCATGGTCAACTGGGCGCTTCCCGAGGTGCCAATGAGGGCAGACATGATCGAGCTCCCCGAATTGGCCGTCACCGCTCCAAGGGTCTCCGCTGAGTTGGTTGAGGCTCGGCCGCTGAAGATGAGGGTGCCACCATTGAGGGTAATACTCTTGCTGTCGTTGACGCGGTTGCTGTTGTCGGCCGTGCCGGTGTTGTCGATGGTCACGGTTGCGCCGTTGATCGTGAGCGCACCCGTCGCGTTGGACAACACCCCGCTGTCCTTGAGGGCCAAGCCGCCGCCGAGCACCTTGAGCGTGCCGCTGGTGGTGCTGTCAGAGGTCAAGGTCAACGTCTGGGTACCCACCTTGACGAGATTGACCGATCCACCAAGCGAGCCGGCATAGCTGCCGGCACCGGTCAGGCTTGTCGTTAGGGATCCTGAGCCGGTGACGCCGCCGCCGCTGCCGCTGAACTGGCCGACGTATTGGTTGTTGGATCCGAGGTCGAGCGTGCCGCCGGTGTTGACCACCAGGGCCTTGTTGACCGCCAGGGTGTGGTTGCCACCGGCGAGGAGCAAGGTCCCGGCGTTGACGGTGGTGGTGCCGGTGTAGGTCTGCGGGCTACTGAAAGTGAACGCGCCGGCAGCGGTTTTGGTCAGCGGGCCGGTGCCGCTGATGACGCCGCCGTAGGTTTGGGCGTCAAAGTCATTGATGACCAGGGTTCCGCTGTTAGAGATATTGCCACCGACCGACCCGTTTTGGCCGGTCACCCCGGTGCCCAGGGTCAGGGTGGCACTGGCATTGATGGTGGTGGTGCCGGTATGGTTGTTGAGAGCGGCAAGGATCACGTTGTTGTTGATAACCGCGGCGTTGGCACCGGTCAACGCGTTGACGTTGCCCAGGGTGATGGTGCCGCCGCCGCCACCCAGGCGATAGACCCCGCCTTGGGGTGTGAGCGTGCCGGTATAGGTGGCGCTGGCCAGCGATCCGAGCGATGCGGCTGTTAGCCCGGCGGCATTCAAATCGAAATTGGTGCCGAGGTAGTTGTCGATGGCGATCACGCCGCTTGAGCCGGTGGTGATACGCGCCAAACCGGCCGGGATATTGGCAACCCCGAAGGCGGGTCCAAACACCAGCGTGCCGGTGTCCGTCACGGATCTTCCGCTGCCCGGAATGGAATTGAGGGAGTTGAACTGGCCGATGCCGCCAAGCGCGATGGTCACGAGACTGATCGAGCCGCTGTTGTTGCCGGATAGCACCAGCGTGCCGGCGCTCACGGTGGTCGTGCCGCTATAGGTGTTGGTGCCGGAGAGTTCCAGCGTGCCGTTGCCTGACTTGGTTAGAGTGCCCGCGGAACTGGTCAGCCCGCTGGCCCAAATCACGCTCTGGCCGTTGGTGTCGGCCTTGTATTGCTGGCTGGCGGCGGTGCTGAAGCGGCTCGAATAGTCGAATTGGTTGCCTGACGAATATTGCAAAATGCCGCCGTTGAAAATGATGCTGCCTGCGGGTGTGGCCGGATGGCCGAGCGGTCCGGCCACGCCGGCATTCTCCGCGCCGCCGACCCGCAGGATGGCGTTGGCCAGGGTGGTGTTGCCGGTGTAGGTATTGGCACCGGATAGAGTGAGCACGCCCGTGGCTGACGAGCCTCCGACGGTGAGACCGACGCCGGAGTTGCCCGAGATGATTGCCGGGATGTAGATGTCACCATTGACGTTGGCCGCATTGGTGCTGTGGGCATTCATCAGGAACTGCCGGGTGGCGCTGCCGAGGGAAAGATTGCCGTTGATAATGCCGCCTACTGGGTTGTTGGTGGTCCCGGTGAACGTAAAGTCGCCGCCAAGTGTTAGAATCCCCGCGCCGGTGTTGACCGTCACCGGGCCATCGCTTCCGGATTGGGCGCCGATGCTTAGCGTGCTGATGGTGGTGTTAAGCCCATTGAGATCGAGCGTGACGGTGCCCGGATTGGCAAACAGGGTCACCGCTCCCTGCAGCGCATTGGCGACTCCCAATTTCAGGGTGCCCGTATTCACTGTGGTGCCGCCGGCGTAGTTGTTGGTCGCGTTGGCAAGCAGCAGGGTGCCAGTGCCACTCTTGGCGATCCCGCCGTTGCTGATGATCCCGTCGAGTTGCGCCGTGGTGTTGGCAGCTACGGTTAGTGTTCTGGCGGAGCCGCCGAGGTCCGCGTTGGCGCTGAAGGTGAGTTGCCCGAGGTTGGTGCCGTCGCCGAAAAGACCGGGGCCACTGAAGGTGATAGGATTGAGAATCGTGCGTGCCGTGATGCTGTTAGAAGAAATGCCGCCGCCATTGAAAGTCAGGGTGCCGGTGCCGATCGCGCTGTTGGTGATTGAGCCGACCGACCCCACAGGATCAATGCCCATTGACACATAACCCGCACTGAGTGTGGTGCCGAGGTTGTAGGTGTTGGCACCGGTGAGCAATAGCCACGCGCTGCCCAGCTTGGTGATGCCGCCGTTGGAGATGACGGCCGTGATTTGGGACGGCGAGTTGCCGCCCGTGTCAATGCTCCGGGTACCGCCGCCCAAGGCCAGGTTGCCACTGATCGTGTTCGTAATGGTAGGCCAGAAGTTGTTGGTCGTCGGCAGGCTGATATTGCCGTTGACGGTGAGAGTCCCGGTGCCGGTATTGATAGAGGCCGAGTCACCACCAGATTGCGCGCTCATGGTGATGCTGGCGACGGTCTGGTTAAAGCCGCCCAGATCAAAGACGACCGTGCCGGGGTTGGCCCTGACCACCAGGTTTGTCGTGGCAGGCATGAGATCGGAGGCGCCCAGGCCGATGCTGCCCGCGTTGACGGTGGTGGTGCCTGTATAGCTGATGGATCCGGATAAAATCAGCTTACCGGCTCCGGATTTGAGCAGATTGCCGCTGCCGTCGATCGCCCCGCTGAGGGTGAGGATGGTGCCGGCGGTGTCCACTTGGAAGGTGCCGGAGCCGCCGGTGGCCAGAGTGAACTTCTTGGTGCTGGCCGCAGTGCCGCCGCCAGTGTATTGGAGGGTGCCATTTTGCGATCCGGCATTGCCCAGAATCACCGCAAGCGCATTGTTGCCCAACGGTCCGTCGGTACTGTCGTTGTTGATCGTGGCAACGGAAAGCGTGCCATTTTGCACGGTCAGTTGCCCGTTGAAGGTGTTGGAGCCGGAAAGTTTGAGCGTGCCGGATCCTGACTTGGTTAGACCACCGCTGCCTTGATTGAGGATCTGGCTGGCGGTGAATATGTTGTTGGAGGTGCTGATATCGAAGACCGCCGTTTTGCCGGGATTGAAAGTGGGGGTGTGCGTGCCAAAGGTTGTCAGCGAGGTCCCGGTGACCTGCAAGGTGCCGCCGTCGAAGACCAACGAGTTGGTGCCGCCCAAGTTGCCGGTTGCGCTGACGCTGAGGGTGCCTTCATTGAGGGTGGTGGCCCCGGTGTAACCATTGGTGCCGGAGAGGGTGAGGGTGCCGGAGCCGATTTTGGTTAGGCCGCCACCGCCGTTGATGGCGCCCGCATAGGCAGCGGGGCTGGTATTATTGCCGCCCACGGTGAGAATGGCCGCACCGAGTGTGATGCTGCCGTTGCCGGTGAGCGAACCGATCCAGGTGTTGAAGTCGGTGATGTCCAGGGTGGTGCCGGTCGCCATGGTGACGGCGGAGTTGGTGCCAAACGCGCCGCCGGTGGCCGTGCCGAGGATTCCGGCTTTGAGGGTGCCGACGCTGAGGTTGGTGGTGCCGGTATAGGTGTTGCTTGCGGAGAGAGTGAGGATGCCCGCACCCAGTTTGGCCAGGTTCAAGGCATTGCCGGTGTTGGCAATGGCGGTGTTATAGGTGAAAGTTCCTGAGGTGGCGTTGGTCGTGTCCAGACCGAGGACGGAACCAGTCTTCAGCCCCGTGCTTGCCGTGCTGGCGCCGAGGTGCGCGCCATCTAACAGTGTGGCGAGGTCGGTGGCATCAAAATACCCGGACCCGTGGTCGCCAAGACCAATGCCCAGAATGGAGGCGGAGGCCACGCTGAGGTTGCTTGTCGTCCAGTTGACCGCGGCGTCGGTGTAAAGGGCTGCGCGCTTGCCGAACAGCAAGGTGCCGTTGGTGATGGTGGTGAGGCCGGAGTATGTGTTGGCCCCGGCGAGCGTCCACGTGCCCGCGCCATCCTTGGTCAAGGTGCCGGTGCCGGTGGTGATGGTGCCGTTGACACTGCCGCCGGCCGCGCCTCCCAATGTTAGATTCTGGGTTCCCGTGATGCTGTTGGCCGCTGTGTCAAAGGTCAAACTTCCGGCGTCCGAGTTGATGCGTGTGGCTCCGGCCAAGGTCACGGCGCCTTGCCAAGTATTGGCACCGCTGATGTTGCGCAGCGCGCCATCGTTGCTGATGCCAGTGCCGCTGAGGGACAGGGCCTCGCCACCGACCGTGATGCCGCCCTGTATCTGCAACGCCGCGCCAGCGGCCACCGTCACACCACCGGCAGCTGTGCCCAATGAGTAGGCATTGCGGATGTTGACCACGCCGCCGTTGATGAGGGTGGCTCCGCTGTAACTGCTCGGACCGGTCAAGGTCAAGGTGCCGGCATTGTTCTTGGTCAGGCTGCCGGTGCCGATATCGATGCCCGTGGTGCCGCCCGAAATGGTCACGCCGCCCGCACCTTGAATGGTGAGATTGTTGGATCCGGTGATGGATATTGCCGCCGTGTCAAACGTCAAGGTGCCGGCATCCGACTGGAGGGTGGTGGCCCCGGCCAGCGTCACGGTTCCTTGCCAGAAGTTGTTGCCGCTGATGTTGCGTAGCGCGCCGGTCGAACCGATGCCGTCGCCGCCAAGGGTGAGGGCTTCATTTCCCACGGTGATTCCGTTCTGGATTTGGAGGGCCGCGCCGGTGGCCACCGAGGTGCCCGACGCCGCCGTGCCAAGGGCCGTGGCATGCTGGATATTGAGAATGCCGGCGCTGACAGTGGTGGTGCCGGTGTAGGTGTTAGCCCCGGAGAGGACCAGCGTGCCGGAGCCGAGTTTGGTGAGGCTGGTGGCCGCGCCCGCCAGAATCGAACCAATGGTGTCGGTCGCGTTGTCGACGGTGAGGGTTTCGGCGGCAGCCAGGGTGATCGTGCCACCGGAGAGAACAATGGTGCCGGAGGCTGCTGCAAAGGTGAGGTCGCCAGCGCTGACGGTCCCAACCGTGATGGTGCCGGCCAAGAGACCGGTGCTCGCGTTGCCGAAGTTCAGGGTGTCGGCGGTGGTCGTGGCGGTGGTGCCGGGTGTGCTTGAGCCGTTGGTGGAGGTTGTCCAATACGCGTTGCTGCCCCATATCCCATTGGCCGTGCCAAAACCGGGGGTTTCGAGCGGACTGGTGCCATCCCAATAGAGGATGGCGGCCTGCGCGGAGGCTGCGGCGAGCAGTGAAACAAGGGCGAGGGCGAGATGGCGTGATCCGGTGCGGACGAGGCGCTGGGGGGAGGTGGGTTTCATAGGGAGATGAGCCGGCAAGGCGTAGGCGGGAGAATCCGAAGAGAGGGAAAACATGAATTAATAAACATTGAACCGAAGAGAGGAGGTGGGTGGGGCTGTTGGGTCATGGGCAAAGGCACAGACAGGGGCGCGAATCAAGGGATTCGCCGCGGCGTGGCCTGGCCAGTCGTTGGATGGGTTGCTGAAGTCGTGGGAATTAGGCCCGATGCAGCCGGTATGGCAAGCAGTAAACCCCGGTGTGCCGGCCTATTTTCACAGGCGGCCGATGGCCGGCTGTGAGGGTGAAAACCACCCGTTATCCTACTTTGCAGCGGGCGGACTGAGCGTCGGGGGCCCTTGCAGCCAGCCAAGTGAGGCGAGGAACTTGTCGGTCTCGAGCAAGGTGGCGGTGAAGTGCGGGTCTCGATTGAAGAAACCATGCCCGCAATTTGGATAGACATGGGCCTCGCAGCGGGCCCCCGCCGATTTCATGGCGGATTCGAAGTTTCGCAGCACGCTCACCGGGATGAGCTTGTCCTGGTCGCCGAGAAACACGACGGTTGGGGGCGCGTCCTTGGTCACGTGCTGCGCGGGCGAAAATTCCATGTAGCGGGCACCGACCCGCTCGTGGCCCCATTGCCCCGGGCCGTTGTCAAACACCGGGTTGAACAACACCAGCGCGTCCGGCTTGCACGAAACCTTGAGGTCGTCCCGCGCGTCGTCGAGTCCGGTCACCAGCGCCGCGAATGCCGCCAGATGCCCGCCTGCGGAGCCACCCGCCGCCGCGATGCGCCGGGGGTCGATGCCAAGCTCCGCCGCATGGGATCTAACAAACCTGACGGCGGACTTCGCATCGGCGCAGCAGACGACGGGTGGGCCTTTGTCGCCATTGGGAAGGGTTCGATACTCAACCCGGATGCCGACCATACCGCGGGATGCGAGGTACTGGCTTTGCTTGAGGAATTGTTCCGGCGTGCCGCCCACCCAGCCGCCGCCGAAGAAGAACACCATCGCCGGGTGCGCGTCGCTGGCTTTCCAGCCTGGCGGTTTCTCGATGAAGAGCTTCAACTCGTGAGAGTCGGACTTTTTATAGACCTCGGATTCGGCACCGTGCAGGCTGGCAAACGGCGCGTAGAGCAGCGCGGCACTGAGGAGATGGAGTTTTGGGGTCATGGTCGGAATCATTGAGGTGCATGCCAGGTGCCTGTCTTGATGAAGGTGACCTTGACATCATTGATGGCGGGCTTGAGTGATTTTTTATGATGCGGGACTGGAACTGCGAGAGTCTGACCTGTCTGACTTGTCTGACTTGTCTGACTTGTCTGACCTGTCTGACTCCTCCGCCATCCCGCGGATTCCCTTGCACTCAGGATAACCAGAGCAGCCCCAAAATGCCTGTCCTGCGTGCGGTCCCTTGCCAGCAGTGCGTTTGCGCATGGGCTTGCCACATGACGGGCACACGGGAGCATCCGGCTCATTTGCGGTTCTGGCATGCACGCGGGCTGCATAGAGTCGCTCGGTGAAGCCGCCGTGCTCCACAAAGTCGCGGCTCTGGCTTTCAACTTGGCGGCGCAGCAGGTAGGCGGCCTGATTCACCGCGCACAGCATGGCGTTGGCTGCCAATTCCGGAGCGGCCCTTGCAACAAAATCGGAGAGCCCGGCAAGACATGTTAGATTCACTGTTCCATCCGGCGCTGGTGGCAACGCAGGTGCCACATCACGTTGCAGGTGTTCGCGCATCTCCAACGATTCAGGTGCATCCTTGTGCCAGACGCGTAGTCCGCGTTGGATGAGGAAACTCTTGTAGTCTTTGATGAGCTCATCGGTCAGGCTCGCGCGGGCCACGTTGGTGAGCTTGATTTCGGTCTTGCGGGAGGTAGCCGCCGCGCCACTGCCCTCGCTGATGTTGCGGACCCCGCTGCGTGCTGCCTGCACCATCTGGTCGTGGGTGCGCGAGCGCTTGTCGATAAAGCGGTCGCAGAAGACCACGGTGGCATCATAAACCGCCTCCGCCACCTTATAGCTGCGCAGGTGTTCATAGCCGCCATGCGGCAGCAGGACGCCGTCCGGATCGTTCATGACTCATTCCATCAGAGTCCCAACAGGCCGTGCATGCCAAGAAAATTCGTCCGACCTGTCCGACCGTCTTCCCCGCGCATCCGGGCGTGACATGGCGCGCGGCTTCGCCACACTCTGCCGGCCCGCATGTTTGCCGCCCTATTGACCACGTTGTTGTTTTCGTTTTCCGCCTTGAGCGGACGGCGCTTGTCGAATCATCTTCCCGGTTCGCTGGCCAATCTGGTGCGGCTCATTCTGGCGGCTGCGGTGCTTGGCACTTACGCGCACCTGTATGGTTTTGGGGTGAGCGGGCCGGCGTTCACGCTGTTGTTTGTGAGCGGCTGTATCGGGTTTGGCGTGGGGGATCTCGCGTTGTTTCAAGCCTATCCGCGGATTGGCACGCGGCGCACGATGGTGCTGGTGCAATGCCTGGCGGCACCGATTGCCGCGCTCACTGAATGGATTTGGTTAGGAACAGTGCCAAGTGCCGGACAGGCGTTGTTCGGTGCCGTTATTTTGTCAGGTGTCGGTGTCGCGTTGATGCCCGGCCGGGAAGATGCCGGTCCCAGCGGTGGCCTGATGGTGGGCGGCTTGTTCGGCGTGCTTGCCGCCGCATGCCAGGCGTGGGGCGCGGTGCTGAGCCGCAAGGCCTATGCGGTGGCTGCGGCGCAGGATTTTGCGATCAGCGGCGCGGGCGGCGGCGTCAATGCCGCCTATCAACGGTTGCTCGGCGGGTTGTTGGTTTCAGGACTGTTCTTGCTCTATCTGAAATTGGCGCATCGGCCCGGGCCTGACGCGCGTCCCGCCAATTGGTCGCGCGCCTGGCCGCTGGTCATCGCCAACGGCCTGTGCGGGCCGGCGTTTGGCGTGACTTGCTATCAATGGGCCCTGTCGGCGGCCCCCACCGGCATTGTACTGCCGATCGTGGCGACCACGCCATTGGTCGTCATGCCTTTGGCGCATTTCCTCGAAGGTGACAAGATCACCCTGCGCACCTTGCTCGGCGGGGCCTTGGCAGTGGGGGGCGTGGTGGGTTTGACGCTGGTGCGCTGAGCCGGTTATTTTTCAAGCTTGGGCGCGAGCTTTGCCACCCAGCGCGCGGCGAGTTCGCGCAGGCCGGGGCCGCTGAAATGCACGCCCTTGCCGCCGGAGTCACGCAGGCTGCCTTTGAGGGCGTCGGAGTCAGGGCCTTCGAGGGCGATGCCGGCCTTCCACAGTGACGCCTGTGCGGCGCGGATGTCTGGCGACCCTTCATCGCCCGGGCCATGGTAGCTCACTTGCGCCACCATCCATGGCGCGTTCCAACCGATCTCGCGGCGCGACTCGACGATGAGCTGTTCCAGATACTGGCGATAGAGCTTGCCGGTGAGGGTGCGGGTTGCGTCGGCCTGGTTGGCGTCGCTTTCGCCCTGGTGCCAGAGGACCGCTCGGAACCCGTTAGGTCCGAGTTGTTTCATGCGGGCGACAAACGACGGATAGGCAGCGCCCTTGCTCTTCCACTCGCCGCTTGGCAGCTTGTTGACGTTGGCCTCGATGGTGGGAGGATTCGGGAATTTGCTGCCTTCCGGCAACCACTCACGCACGCTGGTGGCGCCGATCCCGCAGGCGATCAGGCCAATCGGCACGTTGAGCCGTTGTGCCATGGCATCGCCAAACGGCGGCAAAAAGCTGCCACCGTCGCCGCTGGCGCCGGCTTGTGGGTCGTTAGAGATTCGCCAGCGTTTGCCATCGAAAGTGGTGACTTTGCCGGTTTTGGAGGATTGTTTTTCCTCGCCGTGGTTGGCGGAGTTGGACTGGCCGGCAACCACAAACACCTCACCGACACCCACATGTTCGACGGCGGCATCCATGAGCGTTTTGTCAGGAGCCACGGCCCGCACTTCCAAGCGATACCAACCGCCGGCAGGGGCATCCATCGTGGCTTGAAACTCCGCATCCTTGAAGGTGGGCGTGAGCTTTTGCCATGGGCCCGGCTTGTCGCCGGTGACGAACCTCGCCCCAAGCACGCTCGTTATGGCACTGGCGGGGTCCAATCTGCCGCTCACGGTGAGCTTGCCCTTGGTCTTGCTGGAGCGTTGCACGACTTGATAGTCCAGCGGCGCGAGCAAGGTGAGGGTCGGCTTGCCCGGTACCAGCAGGGGCATCATGGCTTTGCCGAAGGCATCGCCGATGAGGAAATACGTCTCGCCATTCTGATATTCATGGTGACCCGCGCCGCTTGGGGATTCCTTCTCTTCTCGCAGAAATCCCGTTGTCTTGACAAACTTCACGGTATCCTTGAACTCGGGTTTTGCCGCCACATCGGCCTGCGCTTTTCTAACCGTCAACGCCGCTTCCGGTATGTCCTTGAGCCAGGGGCCGGCGAATTCCCCGATCACCACCGGCAGTTGCGGTGCCTTGAGGTCGCTGCGCACATCCTTGATCAGATTGGTTAGATTATTCTCGTAGGCTGCCGTTGCCTTGGCATCGCAAAAGTCATTCCACCCGTGCCACCAAACGAAGCCGGACAGTTCATAGCCGCCGCCGGCATAGCCTGGAAACTGTGCCTTGATGTCGCCGAGCACCTTGTTGATGGTGCCCATCATTTCGGTGTAGAACGGTCCGACCGTGCCCCCGGAACTGGGCGGCCGGAAATCCACATCCAGGCTTTTGCCGCCCCAGGCGGTCTTGATGATGAGCACCTGTTCAGTGAAATGCTCGCCCATGAGGTGGCCGAAGGCCACTTCAGGCCCGAAAAACATGGTGTTACGCCCCTTCCAGCTCATGTCCCCGAGGTTCCATCCGTAACCGAACGAAAGCGGCCCGTGGAGCGTGCCAAATTCGCCGATGTCATAAACCCACACATCGTCGCGCACTTCCGCCCACTCGCCATTGGCATTCACCAAGTGTTGGATCAAAGGTGCCTTGGCAGGATCGGACAACAGGGAACGCAGGGTGCCTTTCTTTTCCTTGCCGGCATCGTCCTTGGCCTCCAGGGTGCCCTGGCCTTGCATGTTAGACTGGCCGGCGAGAATGAAGACCTTGAGCGGACCTTTGCCCGCCTGCTTGAGGATTTCGGCTGGATCGTTCGGTGCTGCGGTGGCGGGACCGCTCAGCGCGGACCACGCGCCGATGCAAATGGCAGTCATCAATAAGGTTGGCTTTAACATGTTCGTCGATGGTTCAGGGCCAGGGGACAATGGGTCACTACGCATGAATAGCCAGATTTGTTTCGTGGTTGACTATGCCAAAAGATGGCATGGGCAGGCCTTGCGCATGACGACAGGAATGTCGTCGCTCCTCAACTGGCCCCTCATGGTGCGTGCTAAGGAGCCACCACATTCCTGTGGTGGTGGCGGAAGTTGGACCCATGGATGCGTGCCAATGGCTCCGGGCATGGGCGAGTCTTGCGCACGACGCCAGGAATGTCGTCGCTCCTGACTAATGGGTGCGCAAGACATCCAATTCATAAATCGACCAATGATACTTGGGATTCTGGCCGGTTTGGGTGATCCGGATGTGGCGGGCGGTCTGTGTAGGGAAGGTGATTGTGGTGATGCCGAGTTGCCCGGAACCGGTGGCGATCGGCGGTCCCCAGTGAATGCCATCGGCGGATACCGCAACGGCATACTTGTCCGGCGAGTCCCACAGCGCCCAGGTGTTGTCTAACACGATCTTGTCAAACGTCTGAACCTGCTGCATGTCCAGCTGGAACCATTGTCCCGGATACTGGGTTTGGGTCATGTCGCGCCATCCGGTCCAATGGTCGTCATCAAGGGCATTGGCGGCCGACACATCGACCGGAATCTTGCCCCCGCTGAAGGGGAATATGCCATCCGCGACGGAGGCTGAAGCGGTCCACGCCTTTTTATCGAGAGGTGTGTCATTGGTCGGAGGCGGCGGCAGCGGCTTGGGCGAGGTGAGCGGCAGCGTGCCGTGGCCGGCAAATTTCCAAGTGCCGGGGGCGGCCTTGAATTTCACGTAGTCGGCATCCTCGCCGTCCCAGGTGACGCCATCCACGGTTCCCCTGGTAATGCCGTCCCAGATCGTGCTGCCATTGAGCGTGATGGAATTGAGCTTGGTGAACGCGCCTTTGGGGATGCCGACGATGGCGGTGGTGTCCGCAGGCGAGGTGAGGGTGAGCGCATACTCAGCGGCGGTCTTGTTCAAACCCACCGCGATGTTGCCCTTGATGGTTGGCACCACCACCTTGATGGATGTTAGAAACGCCTCTTTGGGCATGACCTGATAGATGTTCCAGCCGGGGGCGGTCGGGGAGACACCGGCGATGGTTTGGGAGAGGAGGATGGCCGGTGGATTCCACCCGTGATTGAGCGAGGAGCCTTCGTCGAAGGCATCGATGCGCGACGCCCACCAGCGGTCGTAATGCTCCCACAGGGTGGTGAAGCTGGCGGGAATCATGGTCTTGTAGCGGTCATACATGCGCAGCATGGCATACTCCTGTTTGCCCATGGTGCAGAGCGCCTCGAAGACCCAGCGGTCGAAGAAGCAACTTGCATAGGTTTTCTTTGTCAGAACATTGTCGTAGATAGCGGGCCACTTCGCGCGGTCCGCAAGGCCGGCATTGACCGCCATGGCGTTGGCCCGGTCATCGGGTTCGGTCACCTGCGACGACATGTAGCAGCCGCCCTTCCAGTATTGGCTGTCGAAGCTGCCCTTGATTTTCTCGAGCCTGGCATCAATGGCCGCAACGTCCGCCTCATGGCCGGTCACCAGGGCGATTTTCTTCAAGGTGCCGAGGCAAATGTAATGGAAGCAGGTTTCGGTGACGGCGGTGTCCTTGACTTCCTTGCCCCAATCGAACCAGGTGCGCGGGTTGCCGAATTGATAGGTTTCGAACAAGAACGTCTTGGTCGGCTCATAGATTGCGCGCATCGATTCGAGATCGCCGGTCTGCAGATAGTAGAACCACAGGCCATAGTCGCCCAAAAACTCGAGGTGTTGGCCCGGATAGAACTTGGGCTCCAGTTTGCGCAGCACCAGATCCTTGGCCAGACGATGGGCGCGGGAATCAAAGACATAGAAACATTGGTTCATCTCCGGCGTGCCATCACCCCAGAAGCCGACACGCTCGCGGTCCGGGCAGTCGTAAAAATGCTCGCGCATGCAGAGGTAGGCGGTTCGCGCCGCCTTGTTCCAAAGGATGTTGTAATCGTTGTCGTTGCATTCAAACGAGCCGGCAAACGCCGTGTCGTAGCCGGTTTCCCGATACTTCACGGCTTTCACTGTGACGCCCTCGGGAATGGTGTAAACCGCGCCCTCGCCGCTGATCCAGTTTTTCGCCTCGTGGGTTTGGGAACCTGCCGTGGTGGTCAGCGATTCCGTGGGTGTTAGATATTGAACCAGCGGATTGCTGGAATTGAAGCGGATCTCCCGGCCGGCGGGGGCCTCGATTTCAAGCGACGGTTGGAAATGGCAGTTGTAGGGCAGGGTGCACACCAGTTTCCATGGCTTGGGCTCGGAATGCGGCAGGTCCTTGGAAACATGCACATATTCCTTGAGTCCATAGTCCTTGATCACAGTGGCGGGTTTTCCTGAATCAAAGAAAATCCCGCTCAGTGAGATGATGTCACCGCGGACCTTGTTGATTCTGAACTTTGCGGACCGGTTGTACCTGTACACCAGATAGGCGCCGCCGGAGGGATTATTGACGATCCTGACCGGCGCGATCAGGTTCAGGGTGTTGGCATCAAACATCTCCACCGCCATGCGGCATCCCTTGTTAGCCCAATCCACAAAATACAAGGCCACTTGGTAGTCCCGGGTGCCATCGATGCCGATGGTGACGGTCATCGTTTGGTCATTGTTGGAATAGCAGGTGGCGTTGCGGGCGGGGCTGTTGCGGACATTGGGTGCCAGCGCACGCTTGTCAGATGTGCCGGTGGCCCACAGCGTCGGGTCGGGCACGCCGTTTTTCGGGAAGGCCCTGAAGTATTCCAGCGAGGTCACATACGCGGGCAGCGCCTTCTCATCGCGGCCGTCGCCATGGTAGTTGCACAGGACATGGCCCTCATTGCCATAGGTGCCACCCCAGTCGCCACCGGTGGTGGTGTCCAGTTGGAGTGCCTCCGCGGCATACTTTATTTCCGGTTCAATGTAGGCCGGTGTCTTGCCGCTATAAGTGACGGCCATGGCATAGGTGCCCGGTTGCACCGCAGTGAAGTACACAAAGTCCGCATCCTGGGTGGCGGATACGATGCCGTCTGCCGCTTTAAAGGAACCAAGCCACGCCAGGTTGCCATTGATGGTGATTCTGTCAATCGCCTTCCCGGCTTTGGGAATGCCGATGCGGCCGACGGTTCCCGGGGGTATCGTGACGGAACATGCTCCGGTTGTTAGATCGAAGCTCGCGCGGATATTGCCGTGCGGTGTGGGGGTTTCTCCGGATATTTGAGTCAATGTCCTGCCGGGATGGGGCAGGATGTCAAAGGTCTTGAAGCCCGCTTGCGTGGGCACGATGCCGAGCACCTCCTCGTTGAGCCATTTGACGACACCCGCCCCCCACGGATGGCACAGGCTGACGATCCCGCTTTGCGAGTTAGGCACGGCGGCACTCGGTGCCACCACCTCGTTCCATGACGGGCGATAGACCTCGAAGGTGGTGGTCGCTCCATACCTGACCATGCCGCCCCACATATCGCGGATCGAGCTAAGCGCATCATCATGTTTGCCCATGCGCGCCATGGCCTGAATGATGAAATACTGGTTGAAGGGCGAGAGTGATACGCGGTTGACCCGGTCGAGGAACCATTTCTCAAACAGCGCAGCCTTTTCCGTGTCGTTCAAGTTACCGGTGTTGATGGCATCCGCAGCGGCATGCAGGCCGAAATCAGCGGACCATGTGCTGCTTCGCCGGAGTTCCGCCATCTTTTCCCTAACATAGCCGGCGTACTTGTCCCGCAGGTCCGCGCGGCCGGCTTGACCCATGACCGCGGCGAAATCGTTCCAAGCCCGGATCGAAAGCATCTTGTAGGCATTCTGGGCTTCCTGACTGGACTTGAACCAGATTTCAAAGCCGGCGCAGAGCCGTTCATCCCAGCCGTAGAATTTGAGTTTGGGATTTTGCCCGAAGACGGCATGGGCGTCATCGAGTTTCGCGCAGGCATTCGTGATATACTTTTCAAGCGTCGCCGTATCGCCGGTGTAGCGGTAGTAGTCCAACAAACTGAGCACCCAATAGAGCGAATAGCTTCGGATGCCGTTGCTTTGGCCTGACGTGTTGTCGATATTCTGCTTGATGAAATCGAAATTGCCGAAGGCGACCAATGCCGCGGCCTGCGTCGTGTGGGCGTCACCCGTCCATGACATGCGATCCCCCCGGTCCATCAGAATGGAGCCGAAGTAATCCTTGCACAGCGAGGCTTTCACGCCATAGGCGGACATGTACCAGACTTTCGTCAGCAGGGGATCGCTGCATGAGAAGCTGCCCGCGTAATTCGTCGGCTTGACCTGGCACACGGCCCGGATCGCGGTGATGTGCCAGGGTTTGGCCGGCGCTTTGACCTTGATCCAGGCGAAGCGCACGCCGTCGTAAAGTTCGGGGTTGAGTTCCAACCGATAGGTGGTGCCGTGTTTGACCGGCGCCCTGGATTTGTTGAGTCCCGGTTCATTGTGTTCGCTGATGCCCATCTCCACATCACCGGGGCAGTCAGGACTGTCGAACTCCACCCAGGCGGCACTTTCCACTCCAAAGTCGACACGGATCGAGCCCGCGGCTTTAACCGTGATGTGGGTCTTCCCACGGGTTGCTGACGCGAGATTGTCGAAGGCCTCCGTCCCCTCCGCCAGCGCGGCAACCGGCTTGAGAAAGTAGATTTGGAAGGCATCGGTGGTTTGGGTCTGCTTCCAGCGATAGTGCACCAGCGGGTCCGGCGATTCCTTGACCCGCGGGCCGTCGAAGCTGCCGCCATGCAAGGGTGCGTATGGCTCCTGTATCGCGGGGGGGGCTTCAAGTGTTAGAACCGCTTCTGGTGCCGGTGTGACATCCGCCACTCCATGGCTCGTGCCAAACGTCATGAGGCACAAGCTGACAGCAAAAGCCTTCCACACGCGGGGGGCTGCCGGCACGGCATTGTCGTGTGACTGTCTGATAGGGAGATGGCGGTGTTCTCGCATGGTGTGGATCACTTTAATTGAGCCGGCGCTGGCCCTTGCACACGGCTATTTCAGGAAGATTGCCTGCCAGGTCAAGGTCAATAGCCCGCCGAAGGTGCAAGGCGTCGGGGAATCCGCCAAAGTATGGAGTGCGGGCATGCCGCTCCCCGCTCACGGCAGTCGCACGCGGAAAAAGTCCCCGGTGAATCCGGAGCTGTTAGGATCGCTGACCGGGCCGAAGGTGGCATTGCCGGTGGCATCGAGCCCGATTGTCTCACCGATGTCCTCCCAGGGATCGGACAGTCCGAGGTCCGAGGAGGCTTGCAAGGTGACGGTGCCATTGGGTCCGCCACGGACGGTGCCTGAAATGCTGGCGTTTCTCGACGGCCCTGCCCGGGCCACGCTCCATGTCCGTATTCCCACCACCGTCACTGTGAAGCTGTCGGAAACGGCGTTGCCGCCCGCGTCCCTGGCTGTCATATTCACCGTGGTCACCCCTAACGGGAATGTGCTGCCGCTCGCCGGCGTGGATGTGACGGTGGCACCGGCCACATCGGTGGCGCTGAGGGTGAAATTGACAAGCGCGCCAAACGCGCCCGAGGCCGCCACGATCATGTTGGCATGCGGAGCCAGAACGGGAGGGATGGTGTCCCGCACTGTCACTTTGAAAGTGCCGGTGCGCTTGTTGCCGGAGTTATCCGTGGCGGTGGCCACGACCGTGGTGATGCCGACCGGAAATAGGCTGCCGCTCGCCGGGGCCAACACGACTTGCGGGATGCTGTCCACGATGTCCGCCGCGCTCGCGGAGAAATTGACGAGCGCGCCGCCGGTTACGTTGGCCTCGGTGGCGATATCTGCGGGAAAGGTCATCCATGACGGCGCGGTGGTATCCACCACTGTCACGTTGAAACTGCCGTTGGCCAGGTTGCCACCCGCATCCTGCGCGCTCACCTGAACCGTGGTGGTGCCGAGCGGAAACTGTGGATTGCCGGGCTGCGGAAAAATGCTGCCGCTCGGCGGCGTGACAAGCGGCGTAACCGACCCCTGCACCGCGTCGGTGGCACTCACCGTGAAGTCCACCACGGTGCCCGAAGCTCCCACAGCCTCCTTTGTTATGTTAGAAGGCAGGCTCAACACCGGCGCGACGTTATCAGAAAAGTCGGCCAGCACGATTTTGTCAGCACCGTGGGGACTGCCTGCACCGTAGTACACCGCGAACGAATGTAGGCCGTTGGCGGTGGTGAGACGGCCGCCGCTTTGAATGTTAGAAAAACTGCCGGTGATGGCGCCGCCCGCGACAGCGAGGGTGATGGGGGTGCCATATGCCGGCGAGTTTTCGAAACCGCCGACGAAGGTGATGCCCAGCCCGCCCCCGACTGTTAGATTGCTGTTCGCCAGCAGTTGGTCGTGTTGCGTGCCGGGAGTGATTCCGCCGAGTTCCATATTGAGGTGATTTGCTGCGCCGAGCGTGGTGTTGCCGGTAACGGTGAGGGTGCCGGCGGACAGGCCCGGGGTGATGGTGGCGGCGGTGGTGACCAGGGGACCGTGGAGCGTGCCGGTGCCGGCGAGGGTGCCACCAGGCATGGCAATACTCGTGGCCGTGAGGCCGGCTCCATCCACCAAAGTCGTGCTGCCGGCGGTTTGCGAGTAGGCACCGGCCACGGTGAGCGAGGTGGTGGCCCCCTCGGCGCGCAAGGCGCCGGAATTCGCCAAGGCGCCGGGAGTGCTGAGAGTGCGGCCATTGGTGAGGGTGAGGCCGCCCTGGTTGTCTGTGAGTGTGCTTGTGAATCGGGGAAAGCCGCAGGTGTTGCCATTGAGGGTGACCATGGCTTGGTTGACGGTGATGTCGTCACCCAGTGTGAAATCGAGGATGGCTCCGTTAGACAGGCTCCAACTGCCTCCGGCGAGGGTCGTCCCGGAGTGTTGGGTGATGCCGGCATTGAGTGTGAGCGTGCCGCTTTGAACCTCCACTGTGCCTGTGTTGTCGAATATGACGTTGATCTGCGTGCTGCCGTCACTCGCGTGTTTGCGCAGGGTGCCCGCGTTGTGGAATTGCGGGGAATCATATCCGAATGTCATGATCATGTCGCACTGGATGTCAAACAGCCCGTTGTTAGTATTGATGATCTCGCCGCTGTAGCCGTTGATGTCATCATGATCCACATGGATGTCGCCGTCATGCCAGGCAACCGTTCCCGTGTTGGTGAGGGGACCGCGCAGATTCATGGTGGCCGTGATATCGAGCTTGCCACCTGAAGCGATGGTCACGTCACCATACAGGGTCATGGTGCTCAATATGTTCAGCGTGCCGCCGCTGGCCACAGTCAGGGAGGAGCCTGACACCAAGGAGCCACTCATAATACTGAGTGATCCTGAGAACGCGCCGATGAGCATCAGGTCGCCATTGACGCCGACCTGCCCGTCGCCCTCGAAGCTGGGGCAATTGGAAAGCTCGAAATTGCCGCTCACCAGATAGAGCGCGGCGCCGGCTGCCGTCGTGAATGATCCGCCCAGTTTGCCACCGCCTTCGCTCAACTGGAGCGTTCCGCTATCGACCGCCACCGTGCCGGTGTTGTCGAGAAAGATATTGAAGTAGGTGGTGCCCGTCCCCGCGTTCTTGCGCAAAGTCCCTGGATTGTGGAACTGTGCGCTGCCTTCACTGTTTGCCAGTGACTGGTCGTCGCAGTTGATGTTGAAAACTCCGCCAGCGGCGTTGGTGATCGAGCTGACCCATCCGTAATAGGCGTTATTGAATGTATAAATCCCGCCATTCTGCCAGTTCAAGGTCCCTGCATTGGTCAGCGGACCGTACAGATACATGTCGCCTGTGAGGTTGAGTGTGCCAGTGGCGGCGACGGTTAGGGACGCATCACCGGTTGCGTGCAAATAGTCGCCGATGTTCAGTCCGCTGACGGAGACGGCACTGTCGATGACCACGGCATAATTGCCGGCAGGGATGGTTGCGGTGTCGCCAGCGGCAGGGACATGTGGGGTCCAGTTGCCGGCGTTGCTCCAGATATTGCTGGCGGAACCGTTCCAGGTGCATTCCACCGCCCTCGCCGTTAGAGTCGCGAGGCCGGTGGCGAACAGGATTGCGAGCAGGAGTCTGGAGAGACCTTTCATGGCGGTGGTCGGGCTATTCCTTGGCGAGGTCTTTGATGCGGAGGTTCTTGTACTCGGCCCACATCGGGTTGCCGGCATGGAGTTGCAGGGCGATGATGCCGTCCTTGAGCGCAAGCTGCGGGTCGTTGTCGGTGAAATCGAGAATCAGGGTGCCATTGAGATAATGCTGGATGTGTCTGTCGCGGGCGATGATGACAACGTCGTTCCAGTCATCGAGTTTGAAGAGCCTTTCGAAACCCGCGGCATCGATGAGGGTGCCGATGAGGGATTTCTTACCGTCTTCCCAAGTCGCCTTGTCACCGACAAAGCACATCCGTGCGCGCTTGCCACCTTCGTCATAGATGAATCCGGCGACGCTGGGCAGCTTGTTCTGGTTGCGGATTTCATGCTGGTAGCCGCGGACCACCCAGGCATTGGCGAGGTTGCCCTCGGTGATGTGTTTGGAGCGGTATTGAATGCCGGAGTTGTTAGATGTGCTGCAACGGAAGCTGAGGCGCAGGTCGAAATCGCCATGGTTCTGGTCTTTGAGGATGAGGAAGGTGTTGCCCTGGGCGGCGACCTCGCGGGTGGTCTCGCCGTGGATGGCGCCATCCTTGACCGACCAGAGGCGGGGATCGCCGTCCCAGCCGCTGAGGTCCTTGCCGTTGAAGAGCAGCGTCATGCCGGATGGTTCCGGGGGGACGGCAACCGGTGGCAGCAATTCGGCCGCATGCGCAGCCAGGCCGAGGCCTAGTCCGAAGAGGGACAGGAATTTGACACACCGCAGAGTAAGGGATCCTTGATTTTCCATGGGATTCATGACTCGACCTTGCTTGATCCACTGACAAGGCACAAGCTAAAATTTCCTCATTGTCATGTCGCGAAAGCGACTACGCCGGGAGGCTCGGTCCCGCAGAAAGCACTCCGGCTGCGGATTTTGATTGAGGAATGGCGGCGGGCAGGTTGTGAATGGGCCGGTGAACGCGACGCAGCCCCATAATGTGCTGACCCGGCCGGCAATGGCAGGGGAGTTGGTCCCGGCGAATTATTTCCAGCGCCTGGGGCGCGGCGAGATTTGCCGCGACGGGCGTCCGCTGGAGGTGGATCTGGGCTGCGGCGACGGGTCGTTTTTGATAGAAATGGCGCGGCGGCATCCGGAGCGGGATTTCATCGGGGTGGAGCGTTTGTTAGGCAGGGCGCGCAAGGTGTGCCGGAAGCTGACCCGGAACCAGCTGGCCAACGGCAGGGTGCTGCGGCTGGAAAGTCGCTATACAGTCGAGTGGTTGTTGCCGGAGGCGAGCGTCTCGCGGTTGCACCTGCTGTGCCCGGACCCGTGGCCGAAGGTGCGGCACCACCGGCGGCGGGTGGTGCAGGTGGAGTTTCTCGAGGCGGTGTGGCGGGTGTTAGAGCCGGGTGGCGAATTTTTATTCATGACCGATCACGAGGAATACTTCCGGTGGGCCGGGGAAAAGGTGGCGGCGTGCGGCGGGTGGGAAGGGCAGGAATGGAGCGAGGAGACGTTTTTCTACCCGAAGACGGATTTCCAGCGGCAGTGGGAAGGCGAGGGGAAGGCAATGTGGCGGCTGCGCTGCCGCAAGCCGCTCAGCGGCGTTTGAGGCGCAACGCGGAATGGTCCACAAAGCCTTCTAACAACAGGTCGCCGGTCTTGTCGATGGCCAGGGTGACCCCGCCGGTCTGCGCCTGGTCGAAGACGCGGATGCCAGTGGACACCCAGAAAGCGGCTTGTTGGGGGGGCAGGCGCTGCTCGCTGGGAAAAGCCTCGTTGGAGGCGATGATGGCCGCGGGATGCACCCGCTCAAGAAACTCATCGCTGAGCGAGGGGTCGCGGCTGTGGCGGCCGGCGATGATGACATCCGCACTGAGGTCGCGCGCTTGATCTAACAATATTCTCTCGGTGCGCACGCCGGCATCACTGGTGAAGAGGATTTTCCAACCGTGCCAGTGGAGCCGGAAGATGCTGACGCGGTCATCGGCGAGGGTGAGCGGATCGTCGGCGGCGGGGGCGTGGAGGATTTCGAGGCGGGCGCCATCCGGCATGGGCAGGGAGTTGTGAGCTGTGGCTTGCAAGGTGCGGATGCCGGCGGCGGGAGCTTGCTTGAGCCACGCTTGATAGGCCGGGCTGCGCGCCTGTGCCACCGGGAGGAGCGCTTGTTGGATGGGCAAGGCCGACCAGACTTGGGAGCCGCCGCCGAGGTGGCTGGCATCCGGATGGGATAGAATCACCGAGTCCGGGGCGACGCCGAGTTGGCGCAGGGATGGCAGCAAGCGACGCTTGAAGCCGTAGCGGTCGCCGCAATCGAACAAGAGGGCACCCTCGTGACCTGCCGAAAAACACGTGGCTGCCGCGCCGTGGTCGAGATTGTAAACCAGTAGGAACGGTTGTTTTTGTCCACGGAGGTTGAGGTTGCCACCGGGGATGGCGGCCAGCGTGGTCGCGGTGCTGACACAGGCATTGGCCACCACGGCATTGGCTTGGTTGAGCCGGCAAGCGGCACCGGGTGCCCATGGATGCACTGCGGCCGCAAGCAAAGCCGCCGCCAGCAACACAAACACCAAGGGCGAAAGGGCCAGCGTGCCCACCATCGCCACCGGTGTGATCAGGCCAAAGTGATAGGCTGTGAGGGGCGTGGAGCCAATCAAGGCGGCCAGCGACACAGCGAGGGCCAGGGCCAGTTTTCTACGACCCTTGAGCCACAGGTTTTGCCATCGGGTGAGCCTGCGCGTGGGCAGATAGAGCGGCGGCGGGTCGATCCAGGAAAAGTAGCGGGACGCCCAGTTGGTGCCCAAGGCGATGGCGGCGACCACACCGTAGGAGAGTTGGACGCCCGGTTGAAACAGCAAATTGCCGTCCCACATGAGCGCGATGAACAACACCAGACCGAGGGCGTTGAGCAAGTCCGGCCGCCGCCGGAAAATAAAGGCTCCCAAAAACACTGCGGCCATCCAGGCCGAGCGCAGGGCGGGCGGACTGTTGCCTGAAATCCAAGAGTAGCCGAAAATGAGCGGCAACAACGCGAAGACCGCCCAGCGGCGCGACACCCCGGCCCAGCGCAACAACAACCAGCCGATGCTGGCCACCATCGCCACGTGCATGCCGCTAACGGAAAAGATATGCAGGGTGCCGCTGTTGCGGAAGGCCGCGATCAACTCATCGGCATCCGGAGGGATGTCGCCGACGACCACCGCGCGGATGACCCTGGCCGCTTGCGAATCCTCCGGTAGGCCCGCCGTCACCGCCGTGCGGAATTCCTGCCGCACACTGGCACCAAACGCCGCCAAGCGGCCGGTTTCCACCCGGCCAGCACTCCACGCCGAGTGAAACACGGCGGCCACCCCTTGGCGGCGGAGCCAGCCGCCCTGATCAAATTCCCCCGGATTGCGCCGGATCGGCAGGGCCTGGAAATTTCCGCGTGCCTGCACCCACGATCCCGCGACGGGAGTGACGCCCCGGCCTTCCCACCAGACGATGGCACCGGCATGCGGGCCACTGGCGAGGCGCACCGGGCCGACCCATGACCCGTTGTCGCCTTTACCATCTTTCAAAGCCCAGCCCTCAACCTGTCCGCCACCGATTTGCAGCAATTCGCGGTTGGCGTGTTCGCGCTGGTGGTTGCGCCATGTGAAAACGCCTGTCGCCAAGGTTCCGCACAGCGCCCAGGTCAAGCCGCGCCGCCAGTTTCCGAAACACACGCCGAGAGCACCGAAGCCAAGCACCACCAAGGCCCCCGCCGCAAGGGACCGGTCAGCCGGCAGGATGCAGCCGGCAATGGTCAGCGCGGCCCCGAACCAGGGATGGTGTCCAAAAAACGCGGTCAGTCTCGCACGCATGTTTCAAGCAAGTCCCCATTCGTGAAGTCGATGGCGGGCGTTGGCCGAATGCCGGGTTTCCGGGAACTCATCGATCACTTGCTGCATGATGGCGGCTGCGCTGGTCCGGTCCTGGCGGTCGTCATCATAAAGCTCGGCCAAGCGGAAGAGCAGGTAGGCCGCGTCACTGACCTGCCATTCCTGGCCTTCCAGTGCGGTGCGGAGGGTGAGGATGGCGGCCTCCGGGTCTTGCAGATTGCTGCGTTGGATGCGGGCGATTTCCACCCACGGCAAGCGGTTGAGCGGGTCGTTGGTGGCGGCCGTCTTGAACGCCTCGATGGCCTGCTCATAATTCCCTTGGGCCACCAGCGAGCGGGCATCGTGCATCACATCTTTCTCCAGCAACTCCCCGCTGTCATACACCGCGTGGGCAAAGTAGTGGGCGATCGATGGCAGCACGCGCGTCACAAACACAATACCCACCAGACCGGCCCCCATGAAGGTCAGCAGAATCCCGCCCAGAGTCCGGCCTGAGGCCCTGCTCTCTGCTTCGTTCTTCAACTTGGCGATCTGTTGCACGGTGTCATCGTCGCGGTCGTCGATGAGCTGGAGTTCCGCGATCTCTTGTCTGATCCTGGCTTGCTCGTCAGTCGCGTGTTTGTAGTACAAAAAACTGCCAGCCACGACGCCCGCAAGAATCAGATAGATAAGCCATTTCATCAGAAGTATGAATACAGGTTGGTAAGGGGTGCGGGTTTGTCGGTCATCACAGGCGCCGGGCATTGCGGCCCTCATCGATGAGTTTCCAGAAGTGTTTGGATTCGGCCAGTGCCTCGTCTTCCGCCATGGGCATTTTCGAGCGGAATAGAAAATCCGAGAACGTGCCGCGGTGCAGCAGGCGGTGGACGACCACCGAGCTTTCCTTCACCTCAAAGTAAAACCGGTAATCCTTGGCCCTGAAGCGATACAGCACCTTGCCGTCGCGCACGATTTTGCCAAAGCGTTCGCCATCCAGATTATCCAGATCCGTCTCGGAAACCCTGAAGGAATCGAGCAAATCGAGTTGCTCGAGCGTGTCCAAGCGGGAAATTTCCGCGGCACTGATTTCATTGAATACGATTTGGAACACCGGCCAACTCTACAAAGGAGTGGCCTTTCTGCAAAGCCGAAAACCAAAAATTCCCGCCGACTGGGAGCGAATTCCGACGATTTGCATTTTCCAGTTGGAATTCCTGTGGGTTTCCAGTTGTTTGGTGGAGAGCCCAAGCGGTGGCCTTTTGTGAACTCATGAAAATCAAATCGGCCAAATTTCACCTCAGTGCGGCGGATATCCGGGCCTGTCCGGCATGGGCCTGGCGGGAGTTCGCGTTTGTCGGCCGCTCCAATGTGGGCAAGTCGTCGATGATCAACATGCTCGCCGGCAAGGCGAGCCTGGCCAAAGTGTCCGCGGAGCCGGGCAAGACCCAATTGATCAACTTCTTTGTCATGAACGAGGCGTGGAGCTTGGTGGACTTGCCGGGCTATGGCTATGCGAAGGTGACGAAGCACCAGAAGTTTGATTTCAGTTTGCTGATCAAGGGGTATCTCGAGCAACGGGAGAATTTGGCGTGTGTGTTTGTGCTGATTGACTCGCGCTTGCCCCCCCAGCGCATTGACTTGGACTTTGTCCAGTGGTTGGAAAGCTGCGGGGTGGCCTTTGTGTTGGTGTTCACCAAGGCGGACAAGCTGGCCGCCGCCAAGGTGCAGACGAACATCGACTTGTTCCAACAACAAGTCTGCCAATGGCGCACGGAAGCGCCGGAGGTGATTGTGTCATCGTCGAAATCCGGCAGCGGACGCATCGCCATTCTCAAGACCATCGAACGGGTCTTGCTCCCGTGATAACTTTCTTCCTCATTTAAGGAATTTTTCGCTTTGCAAGCGGGCGCGGATCCCTTAGCTTGCGCGTCCCCCCTGAAATGGTGGTCGTAGCTCAGCGGTAGAGCCCCGGATTGTGATTCCGGATGTCGCGGGTTCGAATCCCGTCGTCCACCCCATCTTTCTCATTGGAATCCGCAGGGATTCGGACGAGGGAGAAGGCAATCAAGCGCCCGCCCCGATGCAGACACTCGAGACCCGGATCCATTACAAATTCCGCAATTCCCTGCTCCTCGCAGAGGCATTGACTCATCCCAGTCTGGCCTACGAATCGGCGAGCCCGCACTTCGACAACCAGCGTCTGGAGTTTCTCGGCGATGCGGTGCTGCAATTGATCGTGACCGAGCAATTGTACCGGATGTTTCCGGATTTCACTGAAGGACGACTCACCAAATTGCGGGCGCGGGTGGTTTCACGGCGGGCACTGGCACGGTTTGCCATGGCCATTGATCTGGGCACTTATGTACTGCTGGGAAAAGGGGAGGAGGCATCCGGCGGTCGCCGCCGACCGTCGACACTGGCCGATGCTTTTGAGTCCTTGATCGGGGCCGTGTATCTCGATGCCGGGCCTGCACCGGCGCGGGAGTTGGTGCTGCGCTTGTTTGAGTCGGAAATCGGCGGGATGGCCGCCAGTCCGGAGGAACGCAACCCGAAAGGTGAACTCCAGGAGTGCCTGCAGGCATTGCACCCGCAAGCCCCGTCCTACCGGATCCTTGGCGAGAGCGGTCCGGATCACCGCCGCGTCTTTCTCGCCGAAGTGTCCTGGCGCCATCAGGTCCTGGCCACCGGCAAGGGCAGAAGCAAAAAAGACGCCGAAGCCAGATCGGCCGCTGAAGCCTTGCGGGCCCGCGTGTGGGAGAAGCCGGCGCAAAATCCCGGCACTTGTCACTTGCCAGTGGCCGATTGACCCGCACACTGGCCGGGTGCATGTCCTCATCACCGCCGGCCCCACCCGCGAACCGCTTGACCCGGTCCGCTATCTGACGAATCGTTCGTCGGGCAAGATGGGCTATGCCATGGCCCATGCCTTCATCCACGCGGGTCACTCGGTGTTGCTCATCTCCGGGCCCACGACGTTGGATGTGCCGGATCACGTGGACTTCATTCCTATCGAAACCGCCGCCGAGATGCACGCCGCCGTGGCTAACAGCATTGGCGGAGTCGACATCGCCGTTTTCGCCGCCGCCGTGGCCGACTACACACCGGCCCACGTGGCCGCTCACAAAATCAAGAAATCCGGCGCGACATTGACGCTCGAACTGGTCCGCACGCCGGATATCCTGGGTGCCGCCCGGTTGGAGTTTGGGTTTGCCGGCACGCTGGTTGGCTTTGCCGCGGAAACCGAGAATCTGGAAGCCAATGCCCGCGACAAACTCACCCGCAAGGGCTGCAATCTGATCATAGCCAACGACGTTTCAAAACCCGCATTCGGATTTGATTCCGACCGTAACGAAGTTCTCCTCGTTTATCCCGACCACCACGAGGCTCTGCCCGCCAACTCCAAACACGCCCTCGCCCATCACCTTGTCACCGCCATTGTCGAGTTGCATAAGGGGCATCAGTCATCGGTCATTAGTAAAGACCAAGAGCTGGCACTTATTCATCTTCCCCAATGACCCATGACCCATGACCAATGACTCTCCCATGACCGACCTTGAACTTGCTACCCACGCCGCGCTCGCCGCGGGAAAACTCTTGCGTGATAACTTTGGCGGCGAGGCCGTCGTCGATGAAGCAACCCATCACGACATCAAACTCGCACTCGACAAACAATCACAGGACCTGATCACCGCTGTTTTGTTAGGTGCGCGGCCCGATGATGCTCTCTACGGTGAGGAGGGCATCGCCGGCAATCAGGCGGCACCGCGCCAGTGGATCGTCGATCCTATCGATGGCACGGTGAACTTCTTCTATGGCATCCCGCATTTTTGCGTGTCCATCGCGCTGCGGGTGGCCGGAGAGATCGTGGTCGGAGTGATCCATGATCCGATGGTGGGGGAGACCTGGACGGTCGCCAAAGGGGAACCGGCGCGGCTCAATGGCCGGCCTATCCAAACGAGCCAGCGCGCGGACTTTGCCGAGTCGATCCTCTTTGTCGGTTGCGGCAAGGATGAGGCGGCTTTGCACACCGGCATCGAACGCTTCCGCAAGGCCTCGCTGCGAGCCCGCAAAATGCGCATGATGGGGTCCGCCGCGCTTGGCATGGCCTACATCGCCTGCGGTCGCCTGGACGCTTATATCGAATCCCGCATCTCCCTGTGGGACATTGCCGCCGGTCAACTGCTGGTGGAAACCGCCGGCGGCAAGGTGGATCTAACCGCCGTGCCCGGTCACGCCGATGCCTGGTCCATCGTCGCCTCCAACGGCAAAATCCCCGTTGCGGAAATTCTCTAACATCTAACCTCTAACTTATCCCATGACCGGCATCGGCTACGACGTGCATCAATTTGTGGAAAACCGGCCATTGGTCTTGGGCGGGGTGGCCATTCCGCACAGCCACGGTCTGGCGGGGCATTCCGACGCAGACGTGCTGTGTCACGCCATTGCGGACGCGCTGCTTGGCGCGCTGGGTGAGCCGGACATCGGGCATTATTTCCCACCGGGTGATCCGTCCTGCAAGGACATCTGCTCGCTGAAGATTCTGGAAAAATGTCGCGAACTCGCCACGAAGGGTGGTTATGGCATCATCAATGTGGATGCCACCCTGATTGCCGAGACCCCGAAAATCCTGCCTCATCGCGATGCCATGCGCTCGAACATCGGCCACGCCTTGGGAATTGCCCCGGCGCGGGTCGGCATCAAGGCCACCACTAACGAAACCATGGGCTTTATCGGCCGCATGGAAGGCATCGCGGCCCTCGCCGTGGCGCAGGTGGAACTCAGCGATTGCCCGTTCTAACAATCCTAGCCGCGGTTCGACCCCAGCACCGCCTGCACGCGCTCGGTGATGCGGTCGGCCTGGGTGGCTTCGCCTTCCTCGCGCAGGAAGTCGCAATAGTTGGAGGCCACCGCTTCCAGATCATTGGCGTAATTCGAACCGAGGGCTTCAAAGCCGGTGAGGGCTTTTTCAAAGTGGCGGCGTGCCCATGAGCGATCGCCGGTTTCCAGCATGGCCAGGGCGAGGTTGTTGTGGGACTGTGCCGTATCCGGATGCTCTTCGCCAAACAGATTGCGGCGGGTTTCGAGCGCCATCATGTGCATTTCGCGTGCCTGCTCGTAATATTTGGCGGCGAGGTAGAGCGCGCCCAGATTGTTGGAGACCGCGGCGGTTTCCTCATGCTCGATACCGAGTTGGGCATGGAGGATTTCCAGGGCCTTGAGGAAGTAGGATTCCGCGGCATCGAGGTTCTGGGCGGCTTTGGCCAGAAACCCAAGATTGTTGGAAAGGGCTGCCACATCCAACAGCAAGGGCGGTTCGTGGCGCTCGAAATAGCTGATGGCTTCCCGCCAGTGGGCCTCCGTGCGCGCGGTCTCCCCAAGGGCATCGTGGGCCGCGCCCAGTCCGGCGTGCAAGCGACCGATTTGGTCCAGGCGATCCGGGCGTGAGTCGAGCTGGTCGATGGCCTGACGGTAGTCCTCGCGGGCGGCCTCCGGTTTGTTGAGTTCGCGCAGAATGTCGCCGCGGATTTCCAGGGCCGTGGCAAAGGCATCGATGCTATCGATATCCGAGCCGAGGGTTTGTTGGGTTTTTTCCACGGTGGCGCTGGCCGCATGGAGTGCTTCCTGAAGGTCGCCGGCGTCACGCAGGTGTTCGAGTCGTTCGCGAAGGATGGTGATGAGCGTGGCGGTGGGCGAGTCCATTTGGGTGAGGTCTGCAAGAGTCATATCAGGGCGCTTGAGGCCTTGACGAGGAAAAACGATCGGCTGCGGAAAGTTGCTCGATGAGCACCCGGCGGGTCGCGGGGAGGGGTCCCAAGGCGTCTTGCAGGCAGAGGTCGGCCGGGCGCGGATCATGGGCCACACCGAGCAAGCGGGCTAGTTCGGCCTCGAAGTGGCGCAGCGCGCGCAGGCTGGCGGTGGCGGCGGCCACATGGTCGAGTGCCCGTTGCAACAGGGCGTAGAGTTCCGGTTCGGGATGTTCGGGTTCCACCGCGAGTTCGAGGAGTTGGCCAAAGTAGGCGGCTAACAAGGTGGCGCTGTACTGGCAGCGCAGGCCGTCGCGCCAATCGCTGATGGCCACTTCCTGCAGGATGTGCAACTCGCCGCGGCGGGCGTGCACGAAGCCGATCTCACCGCCGAAAAACAGGTCGAGCTTGCCGGCAAACAGGCTTTGTGGCCGGCGTGCCCCCTTGGCCACCGTCTTGATCAACCCGTGATCGCGGGTGAACCAGTGGACGATGAGGCTGGTATCGGTCAGGCGGGTGAGCCGGACAAGAATGGCCAGGGTGGTTTGCACTGCGGCAGTATCCGCAGGATCTGGGGAAAATTCCACGCAATTCCTCCGCCAGACTCACGGTGCCACAATCCGCACCCGGTAAAATCGTCCCGCATGCAAAGCGACGGCGTTGGCATCGGTGACGGCGACCGGGTTGCCGGTGCCGCTGATGTCGTTGCCCAGCGCAACCCACGAGCCCGCCGCGAGCGTGTCACTGCACTCGACCCGATAGGTCACGCCGCTGGCCGTGGGAAACGTGATGAGAAAATCCAGATTGCTGCCGTTGGCGACGATCTGGGTTTGGGATATGGCCAGCCTGCTGAACGGGTTGTTAGGTTGGGTGCCCGTCAGGTATTCCTGGAGATTGGTGAAGCCGTCGCCATCCGCGTCCGCGGCGGGATTGGCACCAAGCCCGCCCAACTGGGCGGTTTCCCACCAGTCGGGCAGACCATCGGCATCGGTGTCGACGATGCCGAGAAGATTGAGCCGGCCGCCGCTGAGCACCTTGCCTGTCAGATAGCCCACCGGCGTGGCATGGTTGACAATGCGGGCGACGCGCTGGGCCGCGGTTTCACTCGGGAAATTGAGGGCCGCAAAGGCGACGGCTGCGGCCACATACGGGGTGGCCATGGAGGTGCCGCTTTCGTAGGCGTAGATCGTGGAGGGCGTGGCGGTGCTGCTGAGCGTGACGGTGGCGGGAAGCACGCTGAGCAACGCCTGGCCGTCGGTCTGGGAAATCATGTGGGCTGGAATCCAGTTGGCGAGAGTGCCCAAATTCGCGGTGATGGCTACGGGGTCATTGTTATAGATGATGGCGGCCCTGGCACCGGCAGTCATCGCATTGGCCAGTTTGGTGGCGAAGGTTAAGGCATTGCCTGCGGGCCCGCGTTGGATCAGCGCGATGTTGCCGCGCACGGCCAGTGGAAAGTCCGCGGGGTTGCCGTAGCCGCAAGTGTATACCGTGGCGGTGATTCCCGGGGTGGTTCCGGAATAGGC
>CAIKDP010000057.1 GCA_903826205.1 Akkermansiaceae bacterium | reverse complement strand
ATTTGCCCGGCCATGAGGTCGTGACCGTGCCGCAAGCCGGTTGGGCGGGCATCAAGAATGGCAAGCTGCTGCGCCTGATTGCCGAGTCAGGCCAATTCGATGTCTTTCTCACGATGGACAAGAGTCTGCCCCACCAGCAACTGCCGGTCGTGCTCCCTCCCGAATGACCGCAGCCAGGTCGCCGAACCACGACGGGCGAAATCTAACGATCTAAAAGGAATGGCCCAAGGCCGGTATAGGGTCGGCTCCAGCCCTTATTCCGGTCCGAAGATGTCCGGCCCCTGATCCGCGCCGTGCTGCGCCTCGTGTTGCGAGATGCGTTTGTCGCCGTTCTTATCATAGCCCTTCATCACCCGGTTCAGTTTTTCGGGTGATAACCCATCATTGCACCCGCTCAATGCCCGTGGGCAGCTTGACGCTGGATTTGATAGAGCCGTCGGGCAGCTTATCGTGGCGGACATGGATCGGGCCTTTGGGGGTGGGGTAGGTTCCTTCCGCCCAGTCGAGGCGGCCGAGATGGGGGGTGATTTTCACCTTGGCGCAACCGGGTGCGGCGGGGGTGACGCCCAGGACGTTGTGGCTGAGCCATGCGGTGGGGCCGCCGGCCCAGCCATGGCAGAAGCTGTGGCGGAAGCCGGTGTAGCAATGCGCGCCGAAATCCCCGTGCAGGTCCTTTTTTCCGGGCGCCACCAATTCGTCAATGCGCCCGGCGTTTTGAGTCCACGCCAGATCGAAGTCTTCCCAGAATGTCGTCGCGCCAAAATCCAACATGCCTCCCCAATACTGGCTGATGAAGTCGAGAGCGGTGTCGGTGTCATTGGATTTGGCGAGCGCGTTGAGGACGAAGAAACCATAGAAGGTGCTGAGGTCCTTGGGGCCGTCCTTCTTGAGGACATTGGAGGAAACGGCGGTGGCATCACGGAAGCCGGCGATGGACAGCAACGCGGCGGGAGCCTTGCGGCCGCTGGCCTCGGGCAAATGTTGGCGGAGGCGCTTGGCGGTGGCGGTGCAGAGGGCGGCGGTGTCCTTGTCGCCGAGGATGTCGCTGAGCCTTGCGCCGCTTTCCATGGTGAGGGTCAGCATCGCCTGCAACCCCTCATGCACGGCTATCTTGTTGGAGGCAGTCGGCCAATCGAGGAAGCGCATGCCGTCGAGGGTTTCCTTGCCACCGGCATCGACGAAGGTGGCGAGGCGCTTGAGCAGGGGTGTTAGATAAGCTTGCTGCTGCTTGAGGTAATCGAGGTCGCCATGCTGGAGATACCATTCCTCGTGGATGAGAATCCACCACATCGAGTAGGAGCTGATGCCATTCATCCAAGCGGTGACGGGCGTGACATCGCGGGTCATGTCCAGGCTTTTCGGGACGACCTCATTGAAACCGAACACGCTGTTGATGACGCAGACTTCCGGATACATGTCGCCGAGCCAGACAAGGCGGTCGCGTTTGATGCCATCCCAGAGGTAATCCTGCATGTTGAGATGGACGGTGTAGGCCCCGGTTTGCCAGATCCGGTTGAGCCGCTCGTCGGAACACTTGAAGGACCCCACATACGGGACGTCCCGCAGGGTGAGGATCGCGCGCACCTGGCTGAGTTGGACCACGCTCTTGGGATCGGTGTTGTCCAATCTAACAAACCTGAAGCCGCTGGGGCCGACGGTGGTCTTGCCCAGCCACGGGAGTTTGACGCTTTGGTCGCGCAGGGCGTGGTCATTCTGAGCGCCGCGTTCGCCGATATTGGCCATGGCTTCCGCCACGGACTCGCCAAAGCGGATGCGCACGGACGCGTCCCTGCCTTGGGATGCGGGCGTGAACAACTCGACCGAACCGGTGATTTCCGTGCCGAAATCGATCACGACGGCGCCGCCGGGTTTGATGACCAACGGCGGGACGGGTTCCTTGAGCACTGCCTGGCCGCTGTGGGGCTTGAGCAGATTGGCGGCATTCTCGACGCCTTGCTCGGAGGTCCAGACGATACGGGTCGGTTGGATCGCGAACGAGCTGAGCGCGCCCTTTTGGGCCACCCCCTCAAGCGCGGGCGGCAGTGCCAGGGCTTGCCCTGTTAGGGCTGCCATGAACAGGCTCAAGGTGGCGGTGGAGTGGAGTGGCTTCGGCACAAGTCGCATGGGGAAACTCGGTTAGATTAAGGGTCGACACTTACTCAGGCTGTGCCGGGGCCGTGGGAGCGGCGCCGTTGGCCCGGGCTTTCAGCATTTTGATCTGCTGACCGACCTGCTGTTTGATTTCGTCGCCGTGCTTGGCGACCGCATGATTGGGAAACATCGCAATGACCTCATCCACAAATTTGTCGGCGGCAACCTGATCGCCCTTTTCGACGAAGCGGGGAAGTCCGATGTTCAGGGTCAAACCCACCTTGATATCGTCCGGCAAGGTAGGGTTGGCCTTGAGATAGCCCTCAACCTCCGCGTACGCCTTGTCAAAGTCCTTGGCCTGCATCAGCGGCCCGACCTTGCCCTGCATGAATTCCTGGACTTTGGCACCGACCTCGGCAACCGCCGCCTCCTTGGCCGCCGTCTCCTTGCGCCCCTTCAAAAAGCCGCTGCGGTCGTCCTTGTCGAGTTCGGTGATCTTGGCGACGACATCCGCATAGTGGACATCCACAAGCCCGGGATCCATGGCACTGAGCCCGGCCACCAGAAATTTCACCTTTTCCTCGTTGCTTGCGGCCTTTTCCGCGGCGGTAAACGCGGCGTCACGCTTGGCATGGACGGCCATGAGTTCGTTCAAGCGGGTCACATATTTTTCCGGGCCGCCGGGTTGATATTCGGTCTGGGCATAGGGCTTGCCACTCGCATCGCAGAGGAACAGGCTGGGGAAACCTTTGATCTTGAATTCTTCGCGCAGGCGATCGTTCTGGACCTTGGTGGTGGCGCTCAGCTTGGCTTGGTTCGCCGGCTCTCTCGGGAAATCCAGGTCGACCAGCACCAGCTTGTCCTTGACGCCGGTCTTGAAGGCATCTTGTTGGAACACCTCCTTGTCGAGCTTGATGCACCAGCCGCACCAATCGGAACCGGTGAAATCAAGCAAGAGGTCTTTGTTCTCCGCAGTCGCTTGTTTTTTTGCGGCGGTGAAGTCGGAGGTCCAGCCTGGGCCGCCAGCGGTGGCGGTGGCGAGTGTGGCAAGCGCCAGCAATCCGGCGCGCAGGAGGTGGGATGGCATGTGCATGTGGGAAGCAGCTTGGAGGGCAAGCTGCCGCTGTCCAGCGGAATATTCCCGCTTGCAATTCCGCCGCGCACGAGCGTGGCTGGGTTTGTGCGCATTGAAATCCTCAACACCGGCACCGAATTGTTGTTGGGCCATACCCTCAACACCCACGGAGCATGGCTCGGCAGTGAGTTGTTCAAGCTCGGGTTGCGGGTCACCCGGCAAACCAGCGTGCCCGACGGCGAGGCCATCCGCGAGGCTTTGACCGAGGCCATCGGCCGCGCCGATGCGGTCATTGTCACCGGCGGGCTGGGTCCCACCAGCGACGATCTCACCCGCGAGATCGCGGCGGACATGTTAGGTCTTGATTTGCACACGGACGCCGCCGCGTTGTGTTCACTGGAGGCGTTCTTCGCGTTGCGCGGGCGGCCGATGGCGGAAGCCAACCTGAAACAAGCGCTCATTCCGGCGGGGGCCGAGGTCTTGCCCAATCCGCACGGCACGGCACCCGGCGTGTTCATTTCTCCTACATCCAACGCTCGATCTAACTGCGCAATCTTTCTCCTGCCAGGCCCGCCGTGCGAACTCTATCCGATGTATCACGCCGAGGTCGCCCCGCGCCTGCGCGCGCTGGCAGGCGCCGTCACTGGGCCGGTGGTGCTTGAATTGAAATTCACCGGCATCGGCGAAAGCGATTTCCACCAAGGCATCGATGCCGGCCTTGCCGCCATCCCCGGCCTGGAATTCGGGTATTGCGCGCATGTGGGGGAAGTCGATCTGCGCCTCATCGGCAGTGCCTCAGTGCTGGCCCGCGGCAGGGAAATCGCCATCGCAGCCTTTGCCCGGTTTTTGGTCAGCGAGGATGGCAGCTCGTTAGAGGAATCGGTGGTGCGCTTGCTCACCGCGCGCGGCTGGACGTTGGCGACGGCGGAAAGTTGCACCGGCGGCCTGCTCGCCAGCCGCATCACCGATGTGCCGGGTGCCAGCGCGGTCTTCACCCATGGCTTCGTCACTTACTCCAACCAGGCCAAACAGGAATTGTTAGGTGTGCCCGCCGCGGATTTGGCCACCCACGGCGCGGTGAGCGAACCGGTTGCCTGCAGGATGGCCGCCGGTGCTCTAACCGCCAGTGGCGCGGACATCGCCGTGGCGGTCACCGGCATTGCCGGACCTGATGGCGGCACGCCCGAAAAGCCCGTCGGCACCGCGTGGATCGCGGTGGCCGTGCGCGATGACGCGCCCAGTGCCTTCCGCGTTTTCCAGCCCCGCAACCGCCACGACTTCAAGCTCGCGGTGAGCCAGGCCGCACTCGATGCCGTGCGCCAACGGCTTATGAGGGACAGCAGGTCCCCTGATTAAGTGCGTGAAGGGTGCCGCCGCAAGGCGATTGAAATTGATAGGAATGGCGCAGGCAGTCATTCAGGTAGGCCTTGGCGGCGGCGACGGCGGCGGGCAGGGAGTCGCCATGGGCGAGGCGGGCGGTGACAGCCGCGGCGAGCGTGCAACCGGTGCCATGCGAGCCGGCCACGGCCAGTCGCGGTGCGGAGAAATGCGCGACCTCGCCATCGGCCACTAACAGATCGAGGCAGTCCGGGCCGTCGAGGTGTCCGCCCTTGAGCAGGACGGCGGTGCCGAACATGGCCGCGAGGCGGCGCGCGGCGGGCTCGAGGGATGCTTTGTCAGGCAGGGATGCGCCGAGCAGGGCTTCGGCTTCGTGGAGGTTGGGGGTGATCAGGCGTGCCAATGGCAGCAGGTGGTCGCGGTAGGCGGTCATGGCCTCGGGTTCCAGCAAGGGGGTGCCGGTGGAGGCGATCATCACCGGGTCCACCACCAGCACCAGCCCGGGATGCCCCGCCAACAATTCCGCCACGATTCTAACATGCACCGCCGAAAACAACATGCCGGTTTTAACCGCCGCCACCGGGAATGAATCCAACATAAGTGCCACCTGCTCGCGCAGCATCGCCACCGGCACGGCGTGGATCGAGCGGACGACGTTGGCGGTTTCCGCGACGATGCAGGTCACGGCGGTGAGGCCATGGACGCCGAAGTGTTGGAAGGTTTTCAAATCCGCCTGGATGCCCGCGCCGGCGGAGCAATCCGAGCCTGCGATGGTCAATGCCACTGGCGGAGCGGTCGTCATGGACTTTTCATAGCCGAATCACGACATGTGGCAAAGCTTGATTTGTGCGGATTGGTGCTTGGCAGCTGCCGTCTCCGGCAGGATCATTGACGGCATGGCAGGCCCCATCCGCGAATTTGAGCAACTCCACGTGACGGTGGATGATGTGCTCTACATGCCGAGCTTGGAAGCCACTCCTGAAAAGCCGCATCCCTTTGTGTATTTCATCTCCATCCACAATGATTCCTCGGAGTCGGTGACGATTCGTGGCCGCAAATGGGTGATCCATGAGGCGGGCGGCGAGGTCACCGTGGTCGAAGGGGCCGGCGTGGTCGGCCAAACCCCGACCCTCAACCCGGGCGAGCATTTTTCCTACAACAGCTACCATCTGGTCGCCGATTCCGCCCGGGTCTCCGGGGCGTTTTTCGGTGAGACCGCCACCGGCGAACGGATCTTCGCCCGCATCCCGGAATTCCGCCTGGATACGCCGTAGGGAGCGTGGCGGCGGTTTCCAACCGCCATGCCCAAACATCTTCATGCGGCCGTCGACGGCTCATATTTTTAGATAGATCTTGCGGTGGTGCATCCACAGCAGGATGAGCCAGAGGGGGGGGGAAGGGTGGCTCGCAAACAAGATTCTCTGCAGCCCCGTGCGACAAATTCATTGACGATCGTCAATGAATTTGTCGCAGACGGGCAAAAATCCGAATTAACTTTTTGACACAAAGTAACTTTCCGGGGAGACTTGGGTCGTCATGAACGCAAAATTATCGAAATGGATGTTGGCTCTTGCGGTTGAGGCGATGTGTCTATCCGGCGCAGATGCCGGCGTGGAAATCGGCGACTCGGTGAAACT
>CAIKDP010000056.1 GCA_903826205.1 Akkermansiaceae bacterium | reverse complement strand
TGCCATCCTTTGCCATCGTCGATACCGCCGGGCAGCATGATAACAAGCGCGCCCGCGAGGTCTGCGCGAGCATTGCCCCCGGTGAAATCGTGGTTTTTGACAAGGCCTACGTGGATTTTGCCCACCTTGCCGAACTTGACGCACGCGGAGTGCAATGGGTCACGCGGGCCAAGGACACGATGAAATACCATGCCAAAAAGAACCTCACCACGGGCCACGAGAACGTCGTCAAGGACCAGCTTGTTGTCCTCAAGGGCAAGCACAAAGGCATGCAGGTCAGGAGGGTTAAGGCCTGGGTGGAAGTCGATGACAAATGGCAAGTGATGGTGTTCATCACCAACAACCTCGCGTGGAGCCCGCGCTCGGTGTGTGATCTCTATCGCCGCCGCTGGGACATCGAGGTTTTCTTCAAACAGGTCAAGCAGAACCTCAAACTCAGCGGCTTTCTTGGTCATAGCGCCAATGCGGTGCGCTGGCAGGTCTATGCGGCTTTGCTGGTGTATGTGCTGCTGCGCTTCCAGGCGCATCTATCGGCCTGGGGGCACAGCTTCACCCGGCTCTTTACGGTGACGCGCTCGGCGCTGTGGGAGCGGCTGGACCTGCTGGCTTTATTGAAACTCGTCCTATGTTAATGACCATTGCTATCATCCTGATTATCCTGTGGCTGCTGGGCTTGGTATCCACCACCACCATGGGCGGGTTCATCCACATCCTGCTGGTGGCGGCCATCATCATCCTGCTGGTCAGGGTGATCCAGGGCCGCCGCATCTGAAGCACCTATCACTCTCCACTGCAAATCCCCACCTGTCACCAACCCCCAATTCCATATGAGTGCAAAAACCATCATTGCTGCCATTTTGATCACCGTCGGCGTCGTGATCCTCGCCTTCGCGGGCATCACCTTCACCACTCCCGGCGAGACCATTCAATTCCTCGGCCTGCGTGTTGAAACCACTCACAGCCACTTCATCCCGCCAGTGGCGGGGGCTCTCGCCTTCATCGGTGGGGTCGTGCTGTTGTTGGTGAAACCCAGGTCGGCGTAACCCGCCGGATCGTCCTCACCTGCGCCCTGCCGCAAGCACGGGGGGTGCGTTGGTGCAGCCCATGCCACCACTCACCAGAATCACTCACCAGAAACCAACCACAAACCATGAACACCATCCAGCAACAAACCCAAGTCATCGAGCATGATCTGGAGCAACTCGCCCAAGATACCAGCACGTTGATCGCCGCCACCGCCGGTGCGGTCAACGATCAAGTCAGTGAAGCCCGCCAACGACTCGTCGGCGTGCTGGAGCGTGGCAAGGAAATCTACGGCCTGGTCCGCTGCAAGGCGTACGAAAGCACCCGGGCCGCCGATCTGGTGGTGCATGAGAATCTCTATCAAGTGATTCTCCTCGGCGTCGGCGCCGGTGCCATCATTGGCTACCTCTTCGCCAGCCGCTGCAAATGCAGCCGCCAATGCAACCGCGAGTAAACTCTTATGAAAACCAAATTATTCGCACTACTGATTGTTGCCGCCGCCATATCCACACTTGCGTCATGTCTGCCCCTGGCCGCTGGAGCCGCCGCCGGGTATGTCGCCCACGAGGAGGGCTATCGCGTCCATAGCCCGATTACCCATGATCATTGAATGGGATCACTCAGGGCCTTGGGGTGACCGCCATGCGGTAAAAGGCGCTGGTGGCTGCGGGCGGAGCCACTTCCCACACACCGTCCGCAGCCACGTTGATCCGGGCGGGCGGCACGGGCGACCACGTGATCAGATCGGTGGAGTCTTCCACGACAAGCATGGCGAACTGTTGGGCTTGGATGGACGGGCTGAAGCGCAGCCCGCCAGCAGGTGTGAAAGCCCACGGTGAATCGGCGAGGAGCGGAGCGGTGGCCAGCGTGTATTCGGTTAGATTCGACAAGCCGTCGCCATCGGGGTCGGCCAGAAATCCGCCGGCCCCGGCGGCCCAATCGAGGTACGGCTGATCGGGGTTGAGGCCGAGGATGGGGCCGAGGATTTCACGATTGGCAAGGCGGGGGATCGAGGCGCCGGTGGCGCGGTTGAGGGCGTCCAGCAGGATATCGGCGATGAGGGCTTGGGCCATGGTGGCGGGGTGGAAGCCGTCCTTGCAGAAGATCGGGCGCGGCGCGTTCTCCGGACTTGGCGGATAGATGAAGGTGGTGCCATTAAGTTGCAGCGGCACTTGATCGAAAACCCGGTCCGTTAGGGAGTCGATCCGCGCCACGGTAGCCCCACGCGCCTCCGCCATTGCGATCAGGGAGGCATTCATCGCGGCGATGCGGGCGCGCGCCACGAGGCGTTTGGCGGGATCGGTGTATTTGCCGGACACCTCCGGTGTGGCGCCGATGTCCGGAATGGTGGCGATGATGATCGGCAAGGTGGGGGCATGGTTCCGCACAAAATCGTGGATGGTGGCGAGATTGCTGACCGCCTGGGCGAGCAATGCCGGGGGCTGGGCGTCCTGGTAGATGCCGTTGTAGTTGGACTTCAAGTCGTTGCCGCCCAGGAAGATAATCACCACATCCACCTCCGCGAGATTGTTCTTCAAGTTAAACTTGGTGAGGTAATTGAGGAGGTCAAAAACCGTGGCTTGCCAGACGGCGACCCAGTCCGCGGTGGTGAAACCGGGCACGCCGTAGTTGAATTCGAAGCCGCCATCGCGGAGGTCCTGCCAGGCCAGCACGGTGGAGCGATAGGAACCGAGGGTGAGCCATGCGGCACGACGGGTGCTGAGAATGTCCGGCCAATTATCGGTGTTGGCGTTGGTCGGATTGGAGTCCGGCGCGCTGAACGGCAATTCGAAGGCGTATTCTTCCGTCATGCTGTCGCCGATGGCCAGCACCCGCAGCGGCGCGGCGTCAAGCGCCGAGCCAGCCACTGCGGCGAGCCAGCAACCAAGTATCCACCGGTGTGTCAGGAATTTCATAAGCGGAAACATAGACGGGGTTGGGCTCTCGTCCATTGCGCGGAGAGCGATGGGCAGCGAATTATGCACATGCGGGATCGGGGATGAGGGCGGGGGTGTCCGACAGAGGCTTCAGCTCCCTGCCCATCCTCGTGCGGCCACCCTCACCCCTAGTGGACCCGCCCGCAATAGGGTGAACGCCCCATGCGCGTCGTCGTGCGCGACCTAAGGAGCGACGACATTCTTGTCGTCGTGTGGAAGGCCTGCCCATGAACAGAGCTGCACCACGCTTCCGCACCCACCACAGGAATGTGGTGGCTCCTTATTGCTCCCGCGCCGCCGGTAAGGAGCGACGACATTCTTGTCGTCGTGCGGAAGGACTGCCCATGAACAGAGCTGCACCACGCTTCCGCACCCACCACAGGAATGTGGTGGCTCCTTATCGTTGTCAAGTGATTCTGCGATCCAAAGCCGCCCACGCGTTCCATTGCCGAGGTCGGGTTTCACCCCATATCGGCGGCTCGTGGGCTGGGCTAGCCTCAGGCAGATGCACCGGCAAACACCCACACAAGCACCCAGCAATTGCTGTTGTTAGATAATAACAACATGCACACATTCACGCAACGCTGGCAAACTTGGATGGCGCGACAGTCCCGCCCGCGGCCGCGGGCGGGCGAACCGCCGTTCCGGGACGAACTATTCAGCGCGGAACAACTCGCGCGCCACGGGCGGGCGTTGGCGGAAGGCCATCAACTCGCCACCCGCCGCAGTGGCCACAACTTGTTGGCACAATTGGACGAAAACGAGGTGATTCTGCGCGCCTTCAACCGCGCCACCCGTGCCCTGGGCCCAAACCGGCATCTGCCATCCGCCGCTGAATGGCTGCTGGATAACTTTTACCTCATTGATGAGCAGATCCAGATGGCGCGGCAACATTTGCCACGTGGCTATAGCCGGGAGTTGCCGCGACTGTGCAACGGCCCCTCCGCCGGGCTGCCGCGCGTGTACGACATTGTTCTCGAATTCATCGCCCATGTGGATGCACAGATGGAGGTGGGGGCGCTCAGTGCCTTCATCGCCTCCTATCAATCGGTCACCTCGCTCAAACTCGGCGAGTTGTGGGCCGTGCCAATCATGCTGCGCCTGGGCCTGATTGAAAACCTGCAGCGCATCATCACCCGCCTGAGAATCGATCATGAGGATCGCGATCTGGCAGACCGATGGGTGGAGCGTTTGCAGAACATGGCGGAAAACGACCCGTCCCAGCTCATTGTGTTGGTGGCGGACATGGCGCAATCCAACATTCCGCTCACCAGCGCCTTTGTGGCGGAATTTTGTCAACTCTTGTCACGCCACACTCCGGTGATGCATCTGGCGCGCAGTTGGGTCGAGCATCGGCTGCTGGAACAAGGATTATCGATCGAGCGTCTGGTCGATTTGGAGAGTCAAAGCCAGGCCGCCAACCAAGTTTCCGTGAGCCACAGCATCGCCAGCCTGCGCTTTTTAAGTGCCACGGACTGGAAGGAATTCGTCGAAAACCTGAGCGGGGTCGAGGCGACGTTGCGCACCGACCCTGCCGACGCCTACACGGCAATGGACTTTGCGACCCGCGACCACTATCGCCATGTGATCGAAGCCACGGCCCGACACAGCCGATTCGCGGAAGCGGAAGTGGCGCACATGGCCGTGAATCTGGCCAGGGACGCCGCCCGGGACAAGGGCCGCGAAGACCGGACGGCCCACGTCGGCTACTATCTGATCGACAAGGGACAGCATATGTTAGACAGCAAGGCCACCGTGCGGTGGGCATGGGGCACATGCCTCGGGCGCGGCATCCGGCGCTTTCCACTGACGCTCTATGTGGGCGGGATTGGGGCGCTGAGCTTGCTTGCGACCTACGGCTTCATGCGGCAGTCGCAAACACTTGAGGTGCCAAGCTGGATACAGGTGGTATTGACTCTGGTTTTTCTGTTGTGCGCCAGCCAACTGGGCGTGGCTCTGATGAACTGGTTGTGCACGTTGCTGGTGAGTCCCCGCCTGCTGCCACGGCTGGATTATTCCGCCGGCCTTGCACCGGAGTGCCGCACCATGGTGGTGGTGCCCACCCTGCTGACGAGCGAGGCCGGTATTGAACACCTGATTGAAACCTTGGAGATTCATTATCTGGCGAACCGGGATGCGCACCTGCACTTTGCCTTGCTGACGGATTTTCGCGATGCGGCGGCAGAGACTTTGCCTGGGGACCAAGCCTTGTTGCAACAGGCACGGGCCGGCGTTGAAAGGCTCAATGACAAGTATTTGGCCGCCGGACAGGACTTGTTTTTCCTGTTTCACCGGCCGCGCCGCTGGAACGCCGGCGAGGGCTTGTGGATGGGCTACGAACGCAAACGGGGCAAACTCACCGAATTCAACGAGTTGCTGCGCGGCGGCGCCGGGGCTTGCTTTTCGGAGATCGTCGGGGCGAAAGCCATCCTCCCCCTGATCAAGTATGTCATCACCCTGGACACCGACACCCAACTGCCACGTGATGCCGCCCGGCGGCTCGTGGGCACGATGTCCCATCCACTGAACCGTCCGGTATTTGATGTGGTGCGCGGGATTGTCACCGAAGGCTACGGAATTCTGCAGCCACGGGTCGGCGTGAGTCTGCCGAGCTCCCGGCGCTCCTGGTTTGTGCGGTTGTTTGCCAGCGATGCGGGCATCGATCCCTACACGCGGGCGGTGTCCGATGTCTATCAGGATCTGTTCCATGAAGGCTCGTTCATCGGCAAGGGAATCTACGATGTGGACGCCTTCCAACGAGCCATGGAGGGACGCTGTCCGGAAAACACCGTGCTCAGCCACGATTTGCTAGAGGCGTGTCATGCCCGCTCCGCGCTCATCAGTGATGTGGAATTCTACGAAAACTACCCGTCGCGCTACAACGTGGACATTGACCGGCGCCACCGTTGGATGCGCGGTGACTGGCAGATCACGCAATGGCTGCTGCCGCGGGTCCCCTGTCTTGCGTCCGGATACACGGCCAATCCGCTCTCCATGCTCTCGCGGTGGAAGATTTTCGACAACCTGCGGCGCAGCCTGATTCCGATAGGCCTGATGCTATTCCTGCTGGGCACGTGGCTGCTCACTCCGCAACTCGTCGGCCCGGGATTGGCGTGGGTGCTTGCCATCATCACGCTCCCCGGATTGTTGTCGTCACTGGTCAATGGGCTGCGCAAACCGGCGTCACAGCCATGGTCAATGCACCTGCGGGAAGTGGGCGGCACCTGCGGCTGGCAGCTGGGCCAGGCGTTTCTAACATTCGCGATGCTGCCTTATGACGCGTTCATCAGTCTGGATGCGATTGGCCGCACCCTGTTGCGGGTGTGGGTGACACGCAAACGTCTGCTCGAGTGGCAAACGTCAAGTGATTCCGAACAAACCCACGGCGCCACTCTCAGCGGCTTTTATGCCACGATGTGGATTGCGCCGCTGGTTGCGTGCGCAAGTGCCGCGATGATTGCCCTGACGCAGCCGGTCCAGCTGTTATTCGTCCTGCCTTTGTTAGGGGCATGGTTGGCCGCACCGTGGATAGCATGGTGGGTTTCCCAACCGATAGCCGCCGCGTCCATGGAGCTCACGCCGGATCAACTGGCGTTTCTGCGCGGCACGACCCGCAGGACGTGGCATTATTTTGAGACCCTGGTGACCGCCGCGGAAAACTGGTTGCCGCCGGACAATTTTCAGGAAATTCCCGCGCCGGTGGTGGCATCGCGGACCTCACCCACCAACATGGGCTTGGCTCTGCTGGCCAATCTGGCGGCCAGGGATTTCGGTTATCTTCCGGTGGGCGGCTTGCTCCAGCGCACCCGGGACGCCCTTGCGACCATGCAACGCCTGGAACAGCATTGCGGCCACTTTTACAATTGGTATGACACCCGCACGCTCACCCCCCTGTTGCCGCTCTATGTATCGAGCGTGGACAGCGGCAACCTTGCCGGACATTTGCTCACGCTGGGCTCCGGCCTGCGGGAAGAGGCGGATACGGCAGTCTTCAGCGCCGAGGTTTTTGCCGGGTTGCGCGACACCGTGGAACAGGTCAGGGATTTTGGTCGCGACTCCGCCACGCTGACCCGGCTCGACGCCGAATTGGCCGCGGCGCCATCCGCCATGCGCGCGGCGTATGAATTGTTAGATAAGGCGACCGCGATGGCCACGACGCTGGTCGCCACGCTGACCGACGAGGCAAGTGATTTCAAAGACTGGGCGCAAACCCTCCAGCAAAATTGCGCGGCGCAGTTGGCGGATATGTTGTGGCTGGCGTCGTGGCTGGCATTGCCAAGTCCCGCGATGGCATCGCGGTCCGCCCCCGGGTATGAGGCGATCCTTGCCCGACTCGATGAGGCTCCGACCTTGCAAGAGGTGGCGCAGTTTGACCTAACTATCTGCCCGATGGTCGAAACGGAGCTGGGAGTTCTGACAAGTGAAGCGGAACCTGAAGTGCACGACCTGTTCACGGAGCTTCTGCGATGTTTGCGTGAGGCCAGTGCCCATGCCCGCGAACGCCTGCTCGAATTGGAATCCCTGGCCACGCAATGTGACACACTGGCGGCGATGGATTTCGCCTATCTGTTTGATTCCGCGCGGGACTTGTTTGCCATCGGCTTCAATGTCACCGAACGCCGGCGTGACCCCAGCTACTATGATTTGCTGGCCTCGGAAGCACGCTTGTGCAGTTACGTCGCCATTGCCCTTGGGCAAGTGCCGCAGGACCACTGGTTTTCGATGGGCCGGCTGTTTGTTTCGGCACGGGGCGCGCCGATCCTGGCGTCGTGGAGCGGTTCGATGTTTGAATATCTGATGCCGAATCTGGTCATGCCCAGCTATGAGAACACCCTGCTCGATCACACCTGCAAGGCCGCCGTACAGCAACAAATCAAGTATGCCAAATCGCGCGGCGTGCCGTGGGGCATTTCCGAGTCCGGCTACAACCACATCGACGTCAAGTTCAACTACCAATACCGGGCCTTCGGCGTGCCTGGCCTGGGTTTGCAGCGGGGTTTGGGCGAGGATCTGGTGATTGCGCCGTATGCCACGGCCATGGCGCTGATCATCGCACCGGTTGCCGCCTGTGAAAACCTGCAACGCCTGGCGGCTGAGGACCGCATCGGCAGTTTCGGGTTTTACGAGGCGGTGGATTATACCGCGGCGCGGCTGCCGCCTGACCAAACGAGCGTGACGATACGCTCCTTCATGGCGCATCACCAAGGGATGAGCTTGCTGGCGTTGGTCCAACTCTTGCGCGGCTCGCCCATGCAACGGCGCTTCATGGCTTGCCCCATACTCAAGGCCGCTGAATTGCTGTTGCAGGAGCGGGTACCCAAGACCGCCGCCAGTGTGCTGGCCGACGATTTGACGCCGGAACTGGCGCGGGCGCAGGACGAGGAAAGCGAAAGCGTGATGCGTGTTTTCACCAATCCCAGCTCACCGGTACCCGAAGTCCATCTTTTATCCAACGGACGCTACCATGTTGTCATCAGCAGCGCCGGTGGCGGCTACAGCCGCTGGCACGGACTGGCGCTCACCCGCTGGCACGAGGACGCCACCCGCGATCACTGGGGAACCTTTGTTTACGTGCGCGATCTGGAGAGCGGGGAGGTCTATTCCACGGCCTATCAACCCACTCTGCGCGCAACGGACGGCTACGAGGCCATTTTCACCCAGGCGCGGGCGGAATTCCGGCAAAATCATGCCGGCCTCAAAATCCACACCCAGATCAGCGTGTCACCGGAAGACGACGTGGAGTTGCGGCGCATCACCCTCACCAATCTAACTTCCGTGGCGCGAGTCATCGAGGTGACCAGCTATGCGGAAGTCGTTCTAACAACATCGGCGGAGGATGCGGCCCACCCCGCCTTCAGCAATCTCTTCGTGCAAACGGAATTCGCGGCGAGTTCCTCCGCCGTGCTCTGCACCCGGCGGGCCCGGTCCGCGGAGGAAAGCCCGCCGTGGATGCTGCATCTGATGGTGGGACAGGACAGTGAGTTGGGTGAAATCTCCTGTGAGACGGAGCGCGGCAAATTCATCGGACGCGGCGGATCCCTGGCCAACCCAGCCGCCATGCAACAGATGGCGGCCTTGTCCAACACCGTCGGCTCCGTGCTTGATCCCATCATCTCGCTGCGCCGCACGATCACCGTGCCACCCCATGCCACCGCCAGCATGGATCTGGTCTTCGGGGTAACGGATACCCGGCAGGCCGCTCTAACACATGTGGAAAAATACCAAAGCTCGCGCATGGCGGACCGTGCGTTCGATATGGCCTGGACCCACAGCCAGGTGACGTTGCACCATCTCAACGTGCCCAAGTCTGAGATTCAACTCTACGATCGGCTGGCGGGTGCATTGATCTATGCCGACCCCGCGCGGCGAGCCAACCCCGGCGTGTTGCTTGGCAACCGGCGCGGCCACAACGGACTCTGGAGCCATGGCATTTCCGGGGACGCTCCGATCCTTCTGCTGCACATCAGCGACGTGGCGAAAATCGATATTGTCAGACAGGTGATTCAGGCCCATGCCTATTGGCGCATGAAGGGGCTGACCGTGGATCTGGTCATCCTTTACGAAGACGTTTCGGTTTACCGCCAGTCGCTACAGGAACAAATCACCAGCCTGATCGCCTCGGGTATTGATGCGCAAATCCTCGACAATGCGGGAGGCATCTTCGTCCGCCGCCTCGAACAAATATCTAACGAAGACCGCGTGCTGTTGCAAGCCGTGGCAAGAGTCGTGCTGGACGACGAGCGGGGATCCTTGGCGGAGCAGCTCGAGCGCCGCAGGGAGCTGCGGCCACGGGTGCCGGCCTTGGTGCCTGGCAGCGCCAAAATGGCCGAGTTGCCGCCGCCCCTGCCGCACCGCGAGTTGCTGTTTTTCAACGGGGTTGGAGGGTTCACGCGCGACGGCCATGAATATATCATCACCTTGCAGCATGGCCAGACGACCCCTGCCCCGTGGGTCAATGTGCTCGCCAATCCCGATTTCGGGACCATGATTTCGGAGAGCGGCGCGGCCTACACCTGGCTGGACAATGCCCACGAATTCCGTTTGACCCCATGGAGCAATGATCCGGTGCGGGACCCCACAGGTGAGGCCATCTACATTCGTGATGAGCAAACCGGAGCGTATTGGTCGCCCACGCCATCGCCGGCACGCGGTCTAACGCCCTACGTGATTCGCCATGGATTTGGTTACACGGTGTTTGAGCATACGGAAAACGGGATTGCCTCCGAGTTATGGGTGTATGTGGCGATGGATGCCGCGGTGAAATTCACGGTATTGAAATTGCGCAATGTATCCAAGCGACCCCGCCGCTTGTCCGTCACGACCTATCTGGAATGGGTGCTGGGAGACCTGCGGCACAAGAGCCAGCTGCACGTGCGCACCGAGGTGGACAGCAAGACCGGCGCGTTGCTGGCGCGCAATTACGACAACACCGATTTCCCGGGGCGCATTGTGTTTCTTGATGTGAACAACGCGTCGCGCACGCTCACCGGAGATCGCAAGGAGTTTATCGGCAGAAACGGCACCTTGGCGCAACCCGCCGCCCTCAGCCGTGCAGGCCTCTCCGGCAAAGTCGGCGCCGGCCTCGACCCCTGCGGCGCGATGCAAGTCGTCTTTGATCTGGCAATCGCCCAAGAGCGCGAAACGAGTTTCCGCCTTGGGGTGGGCCGCAACCCGGCCGAGGTGCAGAGCCTGATCCACCGGTTCCGCCAGGCGGACGCCTGCCGCAACGCGCTTGAAGGGGTCTGGGCCTATTGGAGCCGAACCCTCTGCGCGGTCAACGTGGACACACCCGATCCCGCCGTGAATGTGATGGCCAACGGTTGGTTGCTCTATCAGACGCTGAGCTGCCGGCTGTGGGGCCGCAGCGGGTTCTATCAATCCGGCGGGGCCTACGGATTCCGCGACCAATTGCAAGATGTGATGGCGCTGGTGCATGCCGAACCGGCGCTCACCCGCGAGCATTTGCTACGGGCCGCGGCGCGTCAATTCAAGGAAGGCGACGCGCAACATTGGTGGCACCCACCCACCGGGCGTGGAGTGCGGACGCATTCATCCGATGACTATCTGTGGTTGCCTTACGTGACCAGCCATTATGTGGCGTGTGTCGCGGACACCGGCGTGCTCGACGAGATGATTCCCTATCTGGACGCGCGGCAGGTCAAGCCGGAGGAGGAAACCTACTATGATTTGCCGAATCGCTCGGAGGAATCCGCCACGCTTTACCAACATTGTGTGCGGGCCATTGAGCGCGGGCTGAACTTCGGTGCCCACGGCTTGCCGCTGATGGGTTCAGGGGATTGGAACGACGGCATGAACCGGGTGGGTAAAGACGGTCGCGGCGAAAGCGTGTGGCTGGCGTTTTTCCTCTATGACGTGCTCACCCGCTTTGCCAAGCTCGCCCGTGCACGCCAGGACACCCTGTTTGCCGACCGCTGCCTCACCCACGCGCAACAGCTCCAATCCAACATCGAACAACAGGCTTGGGATGGCCAATGGTATCGCCGCGCCTTCTATGACAATGGCGATACGCTCGGGTCCCAGGCCGATCTGGAATGTCAGATAGATTCCCTGCCGCAAAGCTGGGCGGTGCTCAGCGGTGGCGGCGACCCGTCGCGCGCGCGACAGGCGCTGCAAGCCGTGAATCAGCGACTGGTCCACCGTGACACAGGGCTGATTCAGCTGTTTGAGCCACCGTTTGCCAAATCCTCCCACGATCCCGGATACATCCAAGGCTATTTTCCCGGCGTGCGGGAGAATGGCGGCCAATACACCCATGCCGCGGTGTGGACGGCCACCGCCTTCGCGCAGATGGGTGAACATGAACGCGCCTGGGAACTCTTCGCACTCATCAATCCCATCCATCACAGCGCGACTCCCGCCGCACTCGCCACCTACAAAGTGGAGCCTTACGTCGTTGCCGCCGATGTCTATGCGGTCGCCCCGCACACCGGGCGGGGCGGTTGGACATGGTACACCGGTGCCGCCGGTTGGATGTACCGCCTGCTCATTGAAACGTTGCTGGGCGCGAATCTGGAAGGCACCCAGTTGCGCCTGACGCCGCATCTGCCACAGGCGTGGCCAGGCTTCAAAATCCACTACCGCTACCGGCAATCACTCTATCACATCAACATCAGCCGGTTGGCCGCCGACGCCGCTGATACCAGCCAGCTTACGCTTGATGGACAGGCTCTCTGCGGCAATATCCTGCCGCTCCAAGATGATCATTTGGAGCACGCCGTCGAATTGAGGATCCGCTGCTGAATGGATCCTTTATGTTTGCGCGCTTTGGATCGAGGCCCGGCGTCGGATGTGCGAATTTTTATTTGGCAGGGAATGCAGCCACACGCCGGCCGCACCCTCAGCGCATGAGCAGGGCGCGGCGCACGGAGATTTCCGGCTCGTCTTGGGCCAGGCGGTGGAGTTCGGCCAGACCGGTGGCATCGGCAAGTTGGCCGGCGGCGATGGCGGCGGCGTAACGGGTGTCGGTGGCGTTGTCTAGATTGGCGAGGGTTTTGAGCAAGACCGGCAGCACCCGCGCGTCGCCGCAGCGTCCCAACGCCCATGCCACCTCCGCGCGCCAACAAGGTGTTAGATCGTTGTGCAAAAACAACACGCCCGGTCCGAGGGGGTCGGGCCGGCCTCCGGCCGCCTCCGGCGGCGACTTGTCTAACAATCCAGCCAAGACAGCCACCGAGCGTGTGTCGCGGAGGTTGCCCAGGGTGCGGGCAAGGAAGAAGGACACCCAATGGCGGGCGGGCAAGCGGGTGACCACCGGGATGCCGGTGTCGAAGACGCGCGGAATATCGACCGGCATGTTGGCATAGCGTTCCAAGGCCTGTCTGAGGCGCGGTTCGTAGGCGGGGTCGCGACAGACGAGCGAGAGAATCTGGGCCGCGCGGTTTTGCGGGTCGGGTGTGCCGGCCCACGACGGGTGGGTGGTGGCAAGCGCCTTTTCAATGTCGGGTTGGCGGGTCGCCAGTGGATCGCCGAGAAGCGCCAGGCAGGATTCGGTGACCGCGGCTTGCTGGCCACTGCGCCGGACCACCCGGCCCACCAAGGTCTCATAATCATCGTTGCCGGGCAACAGCGCCCGGTCCGGATCGGTCGGCACGGAGCGGATGAGATCCGGCACGATGGAGGCTGCGCCGGTGAAACCGTTGGCGTCGAGCGCTTCAATGATAGAGGAATGCACCGGGGACGCGTGACAGGCCATGAGCGCCTCGTGGTCGCCATACCATTTGGTGTATCTGGGGTAATCCGGCAGTCTTGAAAAAGCATCTATCAATATTGTCATGGCACCGGGCGTGCCGATCCGGCCGAGGGCCTCCACCGCCGATTCTGCTAGAAACAGGTTGGCTGCATCCGGGTTGGAATTTTGTTCGAGTATCAAGGCGAGCAATGGCAGGGCAGCGGAGGGCGCTTGCGGTGAATCCGCCGCACAGAGCCATCCCAGGGAACGGACAGCCGCCTGCAAGGTGCGGGGATTGGCGTCATCGAGCGAGTTGAACCGCGCGTTGTCGCCACGATGGGTCTTGGCCCATTGCGGATAGGGATTGCGCGTGTGCTCGCGTGCCACGTAGTCGCGCAGGCCGTTGCCTCCGGCGGTGCCTCCGGCATGGCCCAGCGCGACGGCCGCCTTGCGGACATCATCCCGGTCGTTGCCGGAGAGGCGCGTGACCCACTCCTTTTCCAACACATCCCAAGGATTCTGTTGCAGCCACGCGCGCCAGGCGTCCGCCTGGCGGGTTTGCGCGGCCTTGTCACCAAAGGGGTCGAAGGGTTGCGGGTTGGCTGTCAGGTTTTCCAAGGCCATGGCCGCAGCTTGGGCGGCGAGCGGATCGGCATCCCGCAACGCATCCAACAAAGGCGGGACCGACTCGCGGTTGCCGCAAGCCGCGAGGGCCACGGCCGCCGCCACCCGCACCTCGCGCTTGTCATCGCGCAAACAGGTTGCCAGTGCCGGGGCGGCGCTGCGGTGGCGGAAGAGGCCGAGGCGTTGGGCGGCACTGATTCTGAGGTTGGCGTCGGGGTCTAGCAACCCGGCGAGGAGCGCCGCGACTTCCTGGGCGCCGGTCGCCGAGGGGTCGGCGCTGTCGCTGTGGCGGTTGATGCCGGCGACCTCGCGGAAGCGATCGAATTGAACCTCGGTCATGCCGGTGACCGCCGCGTTGTTGCCACGGAAGCGGTGCGGCTGGCCCCGCCCTAACAACTCAAGGGGTTTCACCTGCAGGGCCTGCACGCTTTTGAGCGGGACGGCCGGGGCCGTCTGTCTGGGTTGGTGGCAGCCCACACAGCTGCGGGTTTCACCGGGCCGGACATAGATCCAGGACATTTCATTGAGTTCCGAGCGGCCTTCGGCATCGACTGCCTGAAAGGCGATGGGAGTGTCCGCGGGCACCTCGACGGCGAAGGAGCCATCCGCGGCGAGGGGCACGGTGCCGAGTTCGGTGACTTCGCTGCCGGCGTGGACGATATAGGAATGGGACGAACGCAGGGTGAGGCCCTTGCTGGCCAGCACCCGGATGGCGCGGACGTGAGGCCAGCCGGCGCTGGTGTTTTTGGTGAAGCGGGCGTTTTGGCAGACGAAGACGCCGGTGGGATGCGGGCCGGCGGCCTGACGCGGGTCCACCGTGTTAGGCAGGATGGGTGGCCGCGGGCGCGGGCCCAGAAACACCGGCGAATGCACCGGCGCGCTGCTGGAATCAAAGACGGTCACCACCTTGTTGTCGCCTTGGGCGGGATCGACAATCACGATCTTGGAGTAGCTGGTGGCATGCCTGCGCGCACCGCCGCGCCGACCCGCCGCCGTGTAGGCCAGACGTCCCGGGACCGTGCACAGCAAGCGTCCATCCGGCAGTGCGGCCACATCGCCGGCCGCCACCTGCAAGTGGCGCAGTTGCGCCGCGGTGCATCCGGGAGTGCCCAGCGCGATTCCTGATTCTGTTAGAAAGGCAACCCGTCCGTCGGGCATGGGTGCCGGACTGCCGCAATTGAAGGCGCGCAGGCGGTTGCCGTATTCCGGCCCGAGATCCAAACCGAACTCGGTCAAGCCGGCCGAGCCGTCGGGATGGATGGCGTGCAGCAATGTTTCCACTTTGCCGCGACCGAAGAAATTGTCGGAGCGGATGAAGAGAATCCGTCCGTCCGCCAGCACCTCGGGCTCGTTGTCAAAGATGATGGTGTGGGTTAGAGAGGTGATGTTGCGACCATCGGCTTCCATTTTGAACAGGGCGCGCGAGGGGGTGTTGTGGTATTCCTCAAAAGACCCGATGCGGGTCGAGGTGAACACGAGCTTGCCGTCAGGCAATTCGCAGGGGTCGATGTCGTGGAACGGTCCGTCTGTTAGTTTTTGTGCCGCTCCGCCCGCGGCGCTGATTTTATAGATATGGAAAAACGGCTCACCGGCGGGAGCCATGGAGAAATAGATCCAGCGGCCATCGAAGGAGACCGAGGGCGAGCCGAGCGCGCCGGTGCCGGCATCGAGGAGTGGCCGCGGCACCACGCCGGGTTGGGCCGGCTGCAATGCGTAGAGTTTGCGGCCCACTTTCATTGGCGAGGGCAGATCGTGTTCGGGAAACGCCCGTGAATCGCGCGGATTGAAAACCGTGACCGAGAGGCTGTCGTAGCTGTTGCCGGTCGCCGCGGCTGGCCGATAGAGACTGCAATCGTCACCCACAAACACCAGTGCCTCGGGCCAGACATAAGCGGCGGGCGGCGCGGGATCGCCACCCCGTTCGCGGTTGCCCGCAGGTTCCGTGGCGGCTGGCAGCGCGAATTTCCCCCACGGGCCGGCCCCGAAATCACCCAGGCTGACCGCCGCGGGCCATGCCTGGTCGTTGAGCCCGGGTTGTTGCCAATTGGCCGCTTCTTCGGTGGCGCATTTCCATGAGGGGCTGGTGGTGAGCTCGGCGATCTGGCCGTCCATGAGTTCGACGACGAGCCGGGCGATGAGTCCCGACGGACCTGCGGCGGTGTTGACCGCCTCGATGGCGATCCCGTTGTGACCGGCCGCCAGCAGGGGGGCGACATCAAAGCGTTTTGCGTGATTCCAGGCATTCGGGTCCGCTTCGCTCTGACCGACAAAGCGACCGTTGAGGTAAGCGGTGTGAAGGTTGTCCGCGGCGATGAGCAATTCCGCGGAGCGAATCCGCGCCTTCTCGGACACGCTCAGGTTGGCGCGGAACCACACCGCCCCCGCGGGTTGATCCAACACCTGCCGACCCGCCGGGGGAGCCGACCAGATCCACTGCGCGGTGCCAAAATCCATGGGTTGCGCCTGCGCTCCGACCATCCAGGCGAGCCACACGACGCACGCTCCAAGCCATGCCGGCGGCAAAAATTTGATGCTCGATGCCGCGGGGGTGCGCTGGAAACTGGCTGGGGTGGATAGGCAACTCATACGTGATGTGGCTTGCGCGGCGATCACTCATACGTTCAGCCGCGGCGTGAACTCTCGCTGAATCGTGGCTCGATGTGGCTTGCCATGACAAAGTTCAAGGAGGGGCGATTTGCCTGATAAATTCCAAGGAGTCAGTCAGGCTGCTATCGCCGCTTCGCTCCGGTTTCGAATCGCCCTTGACCCAAGGAGGGGCGATCTCCGAATCGCCCCCCTGACCATGAGTGGCCCATGGAAAGCGGATTTACTCCACACCTGGTAACCCGCCGCGGAAGATTAGAAAAATCGTCGGACAGATTAGAAAAGTGACGATTTTGGAAGTGGCCGTGCAAGGGTGATGCAAGGCGGAACAATGAGGGTTGCAGGGGAGTTACAAGACGAGGGCGTCGGCGTCGATGAAGAAGGCGTCGGTGGCGGCGGAGGACCAGCGGAGGGCGGTGGCAATGTCGGCGACGGTGGGGCTGGTGCGGGCGAGCTTGACGTCGCTGGACCAGGCGAGACGGGCGATGGTGCGGCGGGGCTCGTGGAGGGTATCGATGAGGGCTTCGACCTGGTCGAGATGGCCCATGATGTGGAGCTGGGCCTTGGCGCGCCAGTTGGAGATTTCACGGGGGATGCGGGGCGGGAGAATGGGGATGATTGGCTCGCCGGTTTCGGGGTCGGTGGCGGGGCCGTCGATGAGGGCTTGCAGGGCGGTTGCAGGGTCGGTTCCGAGGAGGTGCAGGACGCGGGCGGCGTGGTCGTCCATGGAGTCGGCACAAGCGGCGGAAAAGTCGGCGGGAGAGTAGAGGAGGAGGCCGGTGTGAATGGGGGGGAGATAGGCGGTGATGGTGCGGGCAAGGGCGTCGATCTGGAGGTGCATCGGCAGCTCGGCAAATGCCAGGCAAACGTCCCGCGGATCTGGGTCGGAAAGGGAGGTGGAAATCCGCACC
>CAIKDP010000055.1 GCA_903826205.1 Akkermansiaceae bacterium | reverse complement strand
CAACGCGCCTAACAAAACAACCACCGCGGGATTGCTCTCCGCCGGCAAACTCGCCACCGCCATCGAACTGGAGTCACGCGACAACCACCCCGCCCTTCGCGCACGTTTTCATCTCGACCGTGAACAACTCCTGGCCGGCCAAGCCAGCGAGGTCCAACTCCGCCTCCTCCTAACTAACAATGGGTGTGAAATCCCGCTCCAGCGTCTTGAGAACCCGACGTTTATCCTCAAGGCCAAACTTCTCAGCGGCATCACCAACGAGCACGTGATTGCCGACAACCTCAAACTCGAACCCACCCTCAGCATTCCCTTCCAAGTCCCTGCCGATCTGCGCTCACTCACCCTCACCCTGCGCGGCACCTTCACTCCCGGCACCGGTGGCGACCCGGTCAAGCTCAGCGCCGAGGCTACCTATGAAATCAACGAGGATCTGGAAAAGGCCACCATCGCCAGCGCCTTCTTCTCACCCACCACCGCCGGCTACCGTCTCGAAGTCCGCGGCCGCAACGGCGAACCCCTGCCGTCCCGGGCGCTCACCCTCAAGTGCCAGCGGGCAGGCTACGCGTCATGCATCACCCTGCACGCCCGCACCGATGCCCAGGGCTGCATCGACCTCGGCAAACTCGACACCCTCGCTTACCTAACAGCCAGTGGCGACGGCATCGCCGCCACCACGCTCGATTGCGCCGCTCGCTCCCTCAAGCATGGCCCCCGCCTGCGCGTGCTTGCCAACGAGGACATCCGCCTGCCGCTCGCGGTGCCGGCAGCGACCGCGGACCGGCTCGATTTCTCATTGCTGGAAACCTTGAGCGGCGAACCCATCCGCGACCACTTCGACAAGCTCACCATCGCCGATGGGCAACTCGTCATCCGCAAGCTGCCCGCGGGGGATTTCATTCTGCGCACGCCAACCTCCGGCAGCGCAGCACAGGATGAAACCCTGATCCACGTTTCCGGCGGTGTGGAACAGGACGGACTCCTCATCTCCGCGTCCCGCATCATGCCCCGCATCTCGACCCCCGCTCCCACCCTCACCAAAGCCACCGCGGATAATGGCCAACTCCGCGTCCAACTCCGCGATTGCAGCCCGCGCACCCGCGTCACCCTCGTCGGAAAACGCTACCTGCACTCAGCCTGGAACCCGGGCCCGGCCCCGTTCCTCTTCCAGCCCCATCTATCTAACGAAAGTAGCACCCGCTTCAATAGTTGCAGCTACCTAACTGACAAACGCCTGAGTGATGAAATGTGCTATATCCTCGAACGCCGATCCGCCATAATCTTCCCCGGCTCCATGCTGCCCCGCCCCGGCCTGCTCCTCAACCGATGGACCGACATGAGTCCCAAACAGGACAGCGGGTCGGGCAGCGGGTCCGGGAATGGACACGGCTCTGGCAAGCTCTTCGGACTCTTGCCGCCATTCCATGCCGACGATGACAGCGACGCCAGCGGGTCCCACCTTGCCACGGTGTGCGATTTTCTCAAATCCCCCGCTGTCGTCCGCTTCAACCTCACACCGCAAGCCGATGGCTCCCTCAGCGTGCCGCTCGCGGATTTCGCCGCTTGCCAGTTCATCGAAATCATCGCCTCCGACGGCTTTGCCAGCGACACCCTCAACCTGCCGCTGCCCGCCAGCACGACCCCGCTGCGCGAACGCCGCCTCGCCCGGCCACTCGATCCCAAGGTCCACTATCTTGCCACCCGCAATGCCGAGGTCCTCATCCAAGGCCAGCAGGCCACTATCGAGAACCTGCTGGATGCAGATTGGCGCGCCTTCACCACCCTCGGCGATGCCCATCACCTCCTCCATGGCTTCACCATCAGCGACGTCCTCCGCGAGTTCAGCTTCCTCACCGAATGGCCTGATCTAACTGAAAAGCGGAAGCTCGATCTGCTCGCCAGCCACGCCTGCCATGAACTGCACCTGTTTCTCGCCCGCAAGGACAAGGCGTTCTTCGACAAGCATGTCAAGCCGCTGCTCGCCGCCAAGCTCGAACCCCGGTTCATCGACGATCTCCTGTTAGGCCGCGACCTCACAACCTATCTGCGTCCCTACGCCTGGCAGCGCCTCAATGCCGCGGAAAAAGCCCTGCTTGCCCAAGCCGTTCCGAACGCCCGCGCCACCATCGCCACCGAACTGAAGCTGCGCTGGCAGACCGAAGCCCCCGCCCCCGAAACCGCAACCACCCTCTTCACCCAAACCCTCGGCGGCAGCGCCCTGTCAGGCAAGGACAGCCTCGGCATCGTCCGCAACGACCTGCGCCATGACAACACGGGCCTCGCTTCAGGCGTGCCTTACCTGCAGGAAAAACTCCGCCGCATCATCATTCCCAATTTGGCCTTTGATGACATCACCGTGGAGGAAGCCGTGGATTTCCTGCGCCTGCGCGCCGCGGAACTCGACACCTTGGAAACCGACTCAAACCTCAAGGGCATGAATTTCGTCATCCGCAGACCTAACACATCAAGCGACGGTGCCGCCGCAGGCGCTGCCGCGGAAAGCGGCGGGATGACCGCGGGTGCCAGCCCGGGTGCCCTCCGCATCAAGTCGCTGCGCCTCACCAATATCCCCATCGGCGAGGCCCTCAAACACATCTGCGAGGCCACCAAGCTCCGCTACAAGGTCGATGACTACGCCGTCACCCTCGTGCCCATGACCGAGGTTGGAAACGAGTTGGATAAAATCGAGCAACTGACCAACTGCATGCGCAGTTGCGACCCACCTGCGCCAGGCATGCAGAATCCTACCGGCGGATTCAAAGACAATGATGACCTTCCCCCTGTAGGATACGTAGCGCCCAAAAACGCCGTTGACCCGTTCGCCGATTCCGGCGCAGCCATGCCGCGCAAGCCCGCTCCCCCGCCGGTCTTTTCCGGTCACACCCGCCTTTAT
>CAIKDP010000054.1 GCA_903826205.1 Akkermansiaceae bacterium | reverse complement strand
GATATTGCCGCCCAACGTGAGCAGGCCGGTGGTGCTGGCGTTGCTGAAGGTGGTGTTGCTCGCAATGGCGGTGCCAAGCGTCAAGTTGGCGTTGATGATTTCATTGGCCGTCACGGTGTTGGTCATCGAGACCGCGGTCGTGGTCCCGTCAGCAAAAGTAATGGTGCCGCTGCCAAGGGTGTAAGCGGCCGCGCTGGAGGTGTCGAAAAGCACCTGGCCAAGTGAAATCGTGCCGACGGTGAGGGTGGTCTTGCCATTGCCCGCGTTGTTGAAAGTGGCGGTATTGCCGACACCGGGAACCGGAGTCGCGCTCCAGTTGGTGGTCGTGGCCCAATTCGCATCAGTCGTGCCGTTCCAAATGGCGCTAACCCCCATCGCCCGCGGCACCCAGAGCAGGGTGAGGGCGGCGAGGGACAGCAGGCGGCCTCGCCGTAACGGGGAGCGCCGGTCCTTGGCGCCCCGCCTACGGTTGCCGGCGGCGTAACGGTCAATGCCCCCGCGAGACGCGGCGGCAAACGGATTGCGGGTGGGTTTCATGACAAATGACAGCTAGGGCTTTGGGTGGCGGGCATGGAACGCCGAGGCGGAGTGCCAAAACCGCTCCGACACGCCGTCCAACCGCTCGGCATTCCGCATTCCTGTCGCTGACCCCGGCAGGGCCAAGCCAACAGTTCCGTCAATGCATGAGTGAGTTTTCACCGTCCCGAAGAGACAATAGCTTTGTTTACTTAAAGCCTCCGGGGCCATTTTTTCACAATCCGAGTGAGACAGCAAGGAAAAAAAAATTCTTTATTCTACACCGTGAATATATTCTTGCGAATTTTCTTTTCGTTTTCAGCGGCAATTTTGAATTTTGAGGGTGAGGCTCGCTTTCGGCGATGGTGTCGCCGCTCGATTTGTTCGACGGCGGATTCCAAGGTCGGATTAAGCCAAGATCCCGAACGTTCAGAAGGATCGGCATAAGAAAACCGCTGAGAACCGCTGAGACCGCTGTAAACTTCAGGAAAATCTGTGTCCATCTGAGTCCATCTGCGGTTTGATTTCTCAAATCTTAGTGGCATTAGGCGGTTCGCCCGCCGCGCGAAATGTGCCTGGAAAGCGCGAAAATGTCCGGATTTATTCTAACGGAGTAGGCATCCGGCAATTCGCCAAATTGATGGCCACGAGTGATGCCGGGATGGCCAAGATCCTGCGTTTGATTCGGGACGGTCACCGATCACTCACCACGGATCACCGGATTTCTCCGCCGGCGCATCAAGGTGGCACCCAAGAGCAGCCCGACCACCGCATTGGTGGGCTCGGGGACTGCGGTGAAGACCAAGCTCTCGTGGGAAATCGTGAAGGTGCCGTACTGGCTCACGTCGGAGCTGGTCTGCACGCTTTGGAAGAAGCCCGACGAGGAGAAAGCTTTGCCGAAGATCGACGTCATCAACCAGGTCCGGGTGACGTGCGGCGTGCTCCAGAATTCATCGGTCAGCTGGACGTTCGCGCCGAAGACCACCCGGAAGATGGCGCCGGTGGTGTCAACGCTGATCGCGCCGTCCGCGCCCACCATGTCAAAGCCCATGCTGGTCGAGTTATCGTTCAAGTCCCACTCGAAGATCGAGCCGGGAGCGTAAGTCAGCGTGCTGTCGAAATGTTGGGTGCCCGCCGCGTCCACCGCGCCCGGCGAATGGATGTTGCCGGAGGTCACCGTCACCGCCGTGCCAATGGTGCCGGTGCCGCTGAGGGTGCCGCCGGTGCCACTGAAGGAGATGCCCTGGGTCAGGGCGGTGGCCGAGTTGTAGTTGAATTCGCCCGCTCCGATCACGACCCCGCTGGTGGTGTTGATGGTGCCGGTGGAATCAATGGTCAAGGTGCCGGCGCTCACTGCGGTGGCGCCGGTGTAGGTATTGCCCCCGGAAAGGGTGAGCGTCCCGAGGCCGGCCTTGGTGAGGCCACCGTTGGCGATGACGGCGCTGATCGACATGTTGGTGGCCGCACTGCCATCCGCGACCGTGAAGGTGCGGGTGCCAGCGTCGAGGTCGATGGTGCCTTTGTTAGCGAGCGCCAGGCCGCTGGCGATGGTGACCGTGGCATCGCCGCTGGTGCTGACGTCGCCTTGCAGCAGGAGCGTGCCGGCCACGGTAGTAGCGTCGGAGTTCAGCGTCAGGGTGCTGCCATTGGACATTTCCAAGCCGCTGCCACCGCTGCTGAGCTGGAGCACGCCGCCGGTGGCGCCGCCTTCCACCGTGTTGGTGCCGCCGGAGATGACCAGGTGGGCGTCTGCGACGAGCCCGGCATCGTTGATGGTGTTCGTGCCGCCGGCCCAGGTGATGGTCGCGCCCGTGCCGGTGAGGTGGCCACCCACGCCGGTGGTGAACGTGCCGCCACTGTTGGTGAAGGTGCCGAGGGTCTCCGTCTTGCCGTTGAGACTCACGGTGCCGCTGTTCAGGATCAGCGCCGTGGTGGCGCTGTCGTCCAGTTGCTCGTTCGCGAGCCATTTCAAGGTGCCCCCACCGATGGTCAGGTTGCCGCCGACGGCGTTGACGCCCGCCGTTTTGTTGAGGTCCAATTCACCCGCGCTGACCGTAGTCAGGCCGCTGTGGGTGTTGGCGGTGGCGCCGGCCATCACCAAGGTGCCGCTGCCTTGCTTGGTCAGCGTGCCGCCGGGGCCCGTGATCGCTCCGGAAAACGTGGTGGTGGCGGTGGCATCTCCGACCGTCAGCGCACCGGCCCCCAGCGCCAGGCTGCTGCCACCGGCGGTGACGGTGCCGGTGTCGGCCAGCGAACCGAGCGTCTGCGCGTTGCCGTTGAGATCGAGCTTGCCGCTGGTGCCGTTGACGCGCACGGCGGCGGTGCCGGGAATCTGGCCGCTGGCCAGCAACGTCACCACGTCCGCATTGGCACCGCCCGCGCCGTTTCCGATCGTCAGATCGCCGCTCATCGCCAGCGTGTTGGCGGACATGTTGAGGTTCAGTTCACCCTCGTTGACCGTGGTTAGGCCGCTGTAGGTGTTGGCGAGGGTGCCGGCGAGGGTCAGGCTGCCGGGGCCGGTCTTGGCCAGCGCGCCGCTGCCGGAGAAAAATCCGCTCTGATCGTACGAATGGCCGTCCGTGTCAATCGTGGCCGTTACGCCGGAGTTGAACACGTAGCTCCGGGCGGCGGTGACGTCCGCCGCCAACCTCAGCGTCGCGTTGCCAGCAAAAACGAGTTGGCCGGCGGTCCCGGCGTCGACATAATCGCCCAGGCTCAAGCTGGAATTGATGACAAGCGTGCCGGCGTTGTGGGTGATGGTGCCATCGAATTTGTTGCGGCCCAACAGCTCCAACGTGCCGTCACCTGACTTGGTGAGCCCCCCCAGGCCGGCGATGACGCCGCTGTAGGTGAGGGTCTTGCCGGATGCCACGTCCAGCGTGCTGGTGGTCGTGAGTTGGATCCCCCGGTTGCTGTTGAGGACGAACGTATCAGTCGCAGCCAAAATGCTGCCGGTGAGCACCAACTGCCCCGCCGTGATGGCTCCCGGAGCCGTTCCCAAGCCGCTATCTGCGGCGATGCTCAGGGTGCCGCCGCTGACGATGGTCGCGCCGGTGTAAGTGTTGGTGTTGGCCATCGTCAGCGTACCCGCGCCAAGCTTATTGAGCGCGCCGGCACCGGAAATGACGCCACCGCGGTTAAACGTATGATCGTTGGTGTTGATGTTGGCGGTCGCGCCGCTGTTGATGACCCAAGGGCGGATCCCACTCAGGTTCACATCGGAGGTCAGGGTGCCGCTGCCTGCGAAGGTCAAATTGCCCTCCGATCCGCCCATGCTGGAGATACTCGTCAAGATCAGGGTGCCGCCGGCGAGTGTGGTGCCGCCGGAGTAAGTGTTGGCGCCGGAGAGCCTGAGGGTGCCCGCGCCGGTTTTGGTCAGGGTGCCGCTGCCATCGATGACGCTGGTGTAGGTTTGGGACGCCGACGCCCCGGCCACATTGAACACCAGGGCGCTGTTGTTGGTGATGCCCGAACTGCCGGAGATGGAACCATTGGTGATGCCATCCCCAAGTTGCAAGGTGCCGCCGCTGATGGTGGTGGTGCCGCTGTAGGTGTTCGTGCCGGTGAGGGTGAGCGTGCTCGAACCGGTTTTTTCAAAGTTGCCGGTGCCGCCGATGACGTTGGAGTAGAGGAGGGTGCCGGAGCGGTTGAAAATGAGGGTGCCGTTGTTGGTGATGCCCGAAGTGCCGGAGAGGGAACCGCCCGCGCCGCCGTTCCCTTGCCGCAGCGTGCTGCCGGCGTTGATCGTCACCGCGCCGTTCAGGGTGTTTTCCCCGGTCAGGAGCAGCGTGCCCGCGCCGGCAACGGTCAAATCGCCCGCGCCGGAGATGACCCCGGAGTTCGTGAAGCTATTTGCCTGGGTGTCAATCGTGCCCGTGACGCCGGAGTTGATGACATAGTCGTGGGTGGCGGTGAAGGCCGCGTTGAGTTGCAGCGTGCTGTTCCCTGAGAAGATGAGCATGCTGCCGGAAGCGCCCAGACTGCTGGCGGAATTGATTGCCAGTGTGCCCGCGCTGAGGGTGGTGTCGCCGGTGTAGGTGTTCGTGTTGGAAAGCGTCAGGGTGCCCGCGCCCGCCTTCGAGAGCCCGCCGTTGGTGCCGGAGAGGACGCCGGACAGCGTCACGGCTGAATCGACCGTGAGCACCTTGGTGAGGCCGTCGAGGTCCACCGTGCCGGAGAACGTCAGCGCGCCGGTGTTGGTGGCGTTGCCGAGCGTCACGTTGCCGCCGAGGATTAGATTGTTAGACAGCGTGCGGGCCGTCGAGGAGTCCGATGACAGCGTGCCGCCGTTGAGGGCGATGCTGCCGGTGCCGAGCGCGGTCGCAGTCCCCAGCTTGAGCGTGCCGGCGGTGAGCGTGGTGCCGCCGGAGAAGGTGTTCGCGGTGTTGATGGTCAGCGAGCCCGTGCTGTCGATGGTCAGCGAGCCCGTCCCGGCAATGGCCTTGTTACCGGTAAAGGTGAAGTTCTTCGATCCGCTCACCGACACGCCGGAGGGCGCAACATCGGCGACCGTGATGGCCGCCGTGGTGTTGGTGGCGTTGTCATTGAACAACACGATGTCGCCGGCCAGGTAGTCGGTCGCCGAGTTGTCGGTGTTCAACTTCCAGTTGCTGGATCCGCCGATGGTGTTGGTGCTCCATTCGCTGCTCAGAATGCCGGACCAGTAAGGAAGTGCTCCGGTGACGACATACTGAAGCATGCTGCCGGTGTTGGAAAGGCTCCCGGTCGCGCGGGATCCCGTCGCGGGCTTGGTCGTGCCGAGCGTGAAGGCTGAAAAGCCATTGGTCCCGCCAATGCTGCCGCCGGTGTAACTGATCAGGTTATAGCTGCCGATCGTGGCGACCCCGCCACCCAGGTTGATGACCACCGAACCGACGGCGCCGTTCGCGGTCAGCGCTCCCGTGGCAATGGCG
>CAIKDP010000053.1 GCA_903826205.1 Akkermansiaceae bacterium | reverse complement strand
TCCACCCACCCCTTGCCGCGCCCTTCGGCTCCGCTCAGGGACCGCTGGGAGAAGACGGCTTGGAGGTGGCTGTCGAAGAGGGCGCGGGCGTTGAGGAGGTTCTTTTCGGCGTTGGCTTTGGCGGTGGCGAGGCCCTCAAACGCTGCGTCGAGGATGCCGACGATCCGCTGCTGCTCGGGGAGGGGGGCGAGAGGAACGGGAAGGTCTTCAAAATGGCGGCGTCTAAGCGACTTGACCGTAGCACCTACGGCGACGCTCGGAAAATAATCAGAGCGGTGATGGAGAAGGTGATAAAGAAACCGAACATCGAGGTCTGGAAGAAAATCAAAGAGCGCGTATGCGCGCTGGTGTAAGTCGAACTTTCCCTCAAAATGTTTTGGTAGAAACTCTTTTCCTTCACCGGGGATGATTAGGGCTTCGCAGTCATACAAGAAACGGCTGCTCCGCTTGATGGTCTTGGAGCGGTCGAAGAACGCATATGGGCCATCAGCAACGGCATCTTGCGTGTCGGAATCCCCGCTGGAAATTGCGCAGAGCTTCCCCATTGGCACTGTTTTCCATCCCTTCTTCATAGCAGCCCCCTGATGGTTTCCAGAACCTCCGCGCTCTCGGCATCCAGCGCAGCGATTTCGTCCATGATGGCCTGCGGGCTGCGGTGGGTGATTTCCTCGCCACCATCCGGATTCTTCACGGACAAGTCAAACCCTTCGGCTGCGCTCAGGGACCGGACGTCCAAATTCCAACTTTTCTTGGTTACGGGTCCTTCGGTGGCTGAGGCTCTCGAAGCCTGCAACTTGATGAACTCGGCGAGGTCGGCGTCGTTGAGCGGGTTGGTTTTGCCCATGTTGCGGCCGGGGTCGAGCTGATAGAACCAGACTTTGCGGGTGGGCGCGCCCTTGTCGAAGAACAGCACCACGGTCTTCACGCCGGCACCAAGGAACGTGCCGCCCGGGCAGTCGAGGACGGTGTGGAGGTTGCAACTTTCCAACAGGAGCTTTCTCAAACTCACCGAGGCGTTGTCGGTGTTGGAAAGAAACGTGTTCTTGATGACGATGCCACCGCGGCCCCCGGCCTTGAGGATCTTGATGAAGTGTTGGAGGAAGAGAAAGGCGGTTTCGCCGGTGCGGATCGGGAAATTCTGTTGGACTTCCTTGCGCTCCTTGCCGCCGAAGGGAGGATTGGCGAGCACCACGTCGTAGCGGTCCTTTTCCTGAATGTCGGCGAGGTTTTCGGCGAGCGTGTTGGTGTGGATGATGTTGGGGGCCTCGATGCCGTGGAGGATCATGTTCATAATCCCGATGACGTAGGCCAGCGACTTCTTCTCCTTGCCGTAGAAGGTGCGGGTTTGGAGCGTGGTGAGATCCTTGGTGGTGAGCCCTTCGACTGCGCTCAGGGACCGGCCGCCGTCTGCCTCTTTGTTTTGGGCCTTTCCGGTCCGTGAGCGGGTGGGTGAGCCTGTCGAACCCCCGGTCGAACGGAGATACTCAAACGCCTCACACAAGAAGCCCGCCGACCCTGCGGCACCGTCGTAGATTTTTTCGCCGATGCGCGGGGCGACGACCTTGACGATGGTGCGGATTAGCGGGCGCGGGGTGTAGTATTCGCCACCGTTGCGGCCGGCGTTGCCCATGTTCTTGATCTTGGCCTCGTAGAGGTGCGAGAGTTCGTGCTTTTCCTTTTGCGAGCCGAAGCGCAGCTCGTCCACATGGTCGATGATCTCGCGGAGGTTGTAGCCGCTCTGGACCTTGTTGCGGATTTCACCGAAGATTTCGCCGATCTTGTATTCGATGGTGTTGGGGCCGCTGGCACGCTGCTTGAAGCCATGCAGGTAGGGGAAGAGCTTGAGATTGACGAAATCCCGGAGGTCATCGCCGGTCTTGGCCTTGTTGTGGTCGATCTGGCCGTCCCTGGCTCTGGGCGCGGCCCAATTCGACCAGCGGTAGGGCGTGTCCAGGATGAAGGCGTATTTCTTGCCCTCCAACTCAGCCTCGGTCGCCTTGTCGTGTTCCAGGGAATCGAGGTATTTCAGGAACAGGAGCCAGGAACTCTGCTCGGTGTAATCCAGTTCACTGGTGCATCCGGCGTCTTTCCAGAGGACGTCGTCGATGTTTTTGAAGGCTTGTTGGAACATGCGGGGAGTGAGGAAAATCTACCAGACGGGTTAGACCTATCCATTCCATGCGGGCTTGCCAAGGATGAAACGAGGTTATGTCCGGGCCAAAGGCTCTGATCATGGACCCGGCTTCCGCATGGAATCCGCTCATTGTCGGCGCCGACAGGCCAGGGTGCGCAGCACGCTATCGAGCACGGTGTCCAAGTGTTGGCTCAAATCCGCGGCGAGGAAGCGCAGCACGAAATACCCGTTAGCCTGCAATGCCGTGTCCTTGCGGCGGTCCCGCCGCCACGCCTCGGGGTCGCCCAAATGCTGGCCGCCGTCGATCTCAATGACCAGGCGTGCATCCGCGGCCAGAAAATCCACCTCCATTTGGCCGCGGTCATCAAAGGCGATCGGCAGCAGCGTGTTGAGCCGGAACACGCCCGCCAGATCCGGCAATGATTCCAGGCGGCGGTAGAAAAACGCCTCACTCGCACTCCGGGCACGCGCCGCGCCCTCGGCTTCTGCGGCGGGAGGCGTGGTGGCATGCACAAACAACCGGGCCAATGGCTGATCCACGCCATCGCGGATCAAGCGCCGCACGCTTGCGGCGTAGTCCTGTTTCCACTGGGCGTCCACTGGCAGTGGTACCTCCACGGGCCAGCCGGGCAAGGCGCTCGCGGGCAGCAGGATCGTGTATCCAACCGCCTCGTAACCCGCGCAGCGTTTGTCAAACATCCGCGCCAGCATGGGCACCTCCAAGTCCGCGTAATCATAGACGCGCACGCTTTGCTTGCCGTCGTGCAGGCGATGCAAGCGCCCGACATATTGCGCGATCGTGCCGTGCCATGACACCGGCATGGTTAGAAACAAGGTGTCCAGGCGCGCGTCATCGAAGCCCTCGCCGAGGAAGCGGCCGGTGGCGAGCAACACCCGGCCTTCCGCAGCGGGGATCTCGCGCACCCGGGACAGTGCCGCCAGCAAGGACTTGCGCCCCATCCCGCCTTGCAAGGTGATGACGTGCGGCACCTGCCCGTCAAGAAGTTCGGCGAGCAGGTGCAAGTGACCGGTCCGTTCCGTTAGCACGACGGGCGAGCGGCCTGCCCGCACCGCCTCCACCACCTCCGCGCAAATCATCCGGTTGCGGAACTCCGCGTGCATCACCGCATCGCACAGCCGTTGGAATTCCACCCGCTTGTCGGCGGCGGGTTCACCGCCTGGCAAAAACCCGGTGGGTCGCACCCAGACTTCGTGGCTGAACGGACGCTCCGCCGCCTGCCGTCGTGCATCCACCTTGTGCCGTACCGGTCCGCATTGCATGAAAATGATCGGATGGTGGCCGTCCTTGCGCGCCACCGTGGCGGAGAGTCCCGTGACATAGCGCGCCTTGGCCCGGCGAGCCACCAACTCAAAGCTGTGCGCCGACAGGTGATGGCATTCATCGACCACCAGATGCCCGTAGTCGCCGACCAGATCCTGCACGACATTTTTGCGGATCACGCTTTGGATCAAGGCGACGTCGATATTGCCGGTGAGCTTTTTGCGACCGCCGCCCCAACGGCCGATGGCCTTGGGAGGCATCCCGAGAAACTGCGACAAGCGTTCCATCCATTGTTCCATCAATTGCTGGCGGTGCACCAGGATCAGGGTGTTGACGCCGCGTTGGGCGATCAACCAGGCCGCCAGCACCGTCTTGCCAAAGGCGGTGGTCGCTGCCAGCACCCCGGTGTCGTGCGCCAGCATGGCGGCAGCAGCCTGCTGTTGCTCTGCACGCAAGGTGCCGCAAAACTCCACCGCCAATGGCCGGCCGTGGCAGCGTTCATCCCTGAGGGCAACCTCCACCCGCAGCGTGGCTAACAATCCGAGCACTTCCTCAAAGCACCCGCGTGGCAGGGCAATATGCAGCGGGTGGTCTTCCGCACAGGCGATGATGCGCGGCTTGTCATAGGTTGGCAGGCGCATCGCCTGCGCCTTGTAAAATTCCGGATTTTGAAATGCCGCCAGGCGTACCAGCGCATTGCGCAGCGACGGTCCCACGCCTTGTTTCGGGATATAGAGTTGGTCTCCTAACACCAATGCCACTTGCTTGGGCATCGCACCTGTCGGCAAGGACTCCCGTCTGCGCGAGGGTGGTGTCAGCCAGGGTTCGGGATCATCCTCATCCAGTGTCGCCATCCGCACGCCCACGATCCGGCCACGGCCTTCGGCGGCGGTCACAATTTCCTCCACTCGCCGCAGGGTCATCCGCACGACTCCCGCGAGCAGTGACCATGGGTCGTCATACGGCACCCACGCAGCGTCCACAAACACGCTGTTACCCGCGTCCCGCGGCGATTTCTGCATGGGTAGTGCGATCAAATTGCCAAATCCGCCTTTGGGTAGGGTGTCCTGATTGGGAAAAAACCGGTCATAGGAGCGCAGTCCGACCTCCGGCCTGCGCTCCATGGTTTCTGTTAGCAGATGAGCCCCTAACTTGCGGGCCAGCGCGGCCGGCACCGGTTCCTGGAAAAACCACCACAGGTGCCCGCCGTTGCCTGAGCGTGAGCGTTCCATTAGCGTTGGAATACCCATCTCGCGGCAGGTCTCTCTAACTGCCGCCGCGTCCTCCCGCCAATGATCCCCATCAAAGTCCGCGGCCAGCAGCCAGCAGCGTTCGTCCAGCAACATCGGATAGAGTCCCATGACGAACTCGCGTCCGCGCTCATCCGTGCCGCTCAAATGCCAGCGCAGCACCTCATTGGTCACCGGCAGGAACCGCTGGCAGGCGCACTCGCTGCAGCGGATCGCGGGCTTCGCGCAAACGCCGCGCACCCATTCATTGCCGCACACCGGTTGGTAGCCGGACTTGCCGGTTTTGCCGCTGGTGAAGCGGCGCGCATACACCTCCTCGCGGCCGCGGAACAAGGACCGGAACAACGCGATCTTGTCCCCAACCGCGGAGGTCCGGTCCACTCGCGCATGGAGTCCGGCCGCGGCGGGCGGGTGGCCTGGATTGTCCTGATCCCGATTCACACCGTGCATTCTACAACACGTTCCGCTTCAGGAAAGTCCGATTTTGCCGCATAGCGGTACTGGCCAAGTGTCGGCGGCGGCCCCCTTCCCGCATTCTAACGAATGACGGATATTTTCCCACCTTCCACCGCTTTCGCTTGCATTGGCTGCCGTGCTCGGCCAGTGGTGGCACAGTGACACACGCGCATTGGACCCCGGGATTGATGGCGCTGGCGCTATTGGCCGCGTGCGGGTCGGCCTGCGCCAAGACGGACCCGGCTATGACAGTGAGTGCGACGCTCTCCGCCGATGGCCGCAGCTTCAGCGTGAGGGCGCCGGGGTTGGACAGGGTCCACGGCGGGTTTGCCGCAAGCATCCGGGTCGCCGGTGAAACGCGCGAATTGGTGTCGGCCGAAGGGACGGCGGTGGGGGCGATGCAGGGTCCCACGGAAACAACACCCTCCGGCGAGGTCGGCATGACCGCGGTCACGCTCCATTTTCAGAAGGAGCAAGTGGATCTGATGCTGCGGCTGGGCCGGATGCCGGGCGAACCGGGAATCCTGGCGCAAGCCGGGATCCGCAACGGCAGCGGTCAGCCGGTCGAACTCCTGAGCGTGACGCCGCTGGATCTAACAATCAAAGCCGACGACAGGCCCGCGGAATGGCTGATCACGGGATTTTACAGTCCGAAGTCGGCGGTAACCCGGCTCAGCGAGCTGGACCAGCCATTGGCCGTGCATGAAGCGGGCGGCTTCTACAATGCCAGCGGCAAGGGATTTTGGTTCGGTCCGGTCGGCACGCCCACGGCCTATGTCAACGCCCGCTTCACGCCCGCTGCACGGGGCCAGCTGGCATTCGATCTAACATCCGAGATGAGCGGGGCGCGGGTGGATCCCGGTGAGACGCGCTGGGGTCAGCAGGTGGTGTTGTTGATGGCGCCGCCGAACCAGGCGGTGGCGCGCTGGGCGGAGTGGGTGGGCAAGACCCACGGCGCGCGCACGACCAAAGGCGCCTTGTCCGGCTGGAACAGTTGGAATTTTCTCAAACACAAACAGCCCGGCGGGGAAGAGTTGATGGTGGTGGATGCGGTGCGACGTTCCGGCGGGCGCTTGCGGCCGGATGTGATCGAGGAGGAATGTGTCACGCAAACCGCCCAAGAGGTGCTGGATGCGCCGTGGTTGCCGGATGTGGTGCGGACTGTGGGCTTGATCGGCGCGCGCTTCGGTCTGCGGCTGGCATTCGAGCCAGCCGCGAATGCCGCAGGCACCCCGCTGCAAATCGCGGACATCACCGCCACGGTCCGTCGCGCGGTGCAACGCGGTTGCCGCTACTTGAAGATTTCCATGGCGCCCGCGGTTACGCGGGCGGCGGGCGAAAAGCGTACTTCCTTTGAAATCCAGCGAGCCGATTGGTTGGCCATCCGCCAGGCTGCCGGCGAGGATAGCTATCTGCTGTTCTGCGACGTGGGTGCCAGGCCCGACCGCGCCGTGGTCGGGTGTGTGGATGCCAGCCGGATCGGCCCGGATGCGTTGCGGCGCAAGCTGCCCTCGATCATCAACGACGTGCGGCCATACGCCCAACTCAACGGTCGTTGGTTCGCGGTGGACTACGACGTGTATTACCTGGCGGCGGAAGCGGAAGGCCTGGTGGTGGGCGGCGGCCCGCTGGTGGTGCGGGCGTGGCGCAGCAGGGTGGGTCTGTCGTGTGGCGCGGCCATCACCGCCGATCCATGGTACCGGGATGGCTTCAAGGAACACTGGCTGAATGCCGAGGTGTTGACCCCGCCTGCCACCGAGCACACCGAGGTGTTAGGTTTTGGAACCAGTGAGGATTGGTCTGGCCTAATCGGTCATGTCCGCCGGGCCTGGGGTGACTCGACCGTCGCCCTGGTGTGGAACGTCGGCAAGAAGGAGCAAACGGTCGGCAAGGTGGATTTCGCGGCGGCCGGCATGAACCCCGACCGGCGTTATGCGGTCTGGTCATTTTGGGACAACCAATTTCTCGGGGTCGCCAAAGGTTCGTGGACCACACCGGTGCTCATCGAGGCGGCCTCCCAACATTTGTGTTTCACGGATTTGGACCGCACGCCTGACCAGCCAGTGCTGATAGGTTCCAACCTGCACATTTACTGTGGGGCGGCCGAGATCAAGCGGGTTA
>CAIKDP010000052.1 GCA_903826205.1 Akkermansiaceae bacterium | reverse complement strand
CAAAGGCGACGCCGTCCTCTACGCCGACATCGAAACCAAAGTCAAAGAACAACTCGAAGCCAAGAAGAAACCCTGAGCAATCATTAATCCTCCTCCTCCACCGCCGATGCCACCACCGCTTGGTTGACGCCCTCGGTCGCTCCTCCCTTCTTGCCGAACGGTCCTCCGTGGACTGGTAGCCTGCTGCCGCTCTGATGCCCGCGCTCTGTGGGCGCGTGCAGCTTGCTGCCGCTGTGATGCCCGCAGCTTGCGGCGGCGTGGACGGGAACATGATGAGCGAAACCGCGTTACCCCCCGCCAGCAAGCTGGCCGGCCCGACAGCGGCAGCAAGCTGCCCGCAGTCCACGGCGAGATAGAGGCAGAGCCGGTCGGCGAAAGCCTTGAGGGTGAGGCGTTGGGAGGCATGGCGGGAGGGCACGGAGTAGCGGTTGGTGTCCAGCACGACGCGGCCGCGGTTGACTCAATCGAGTTGAAACGCCGAAGGGAATGCCCTCCTGCTGCATCAAACGCCAGCGGGCTTGGTGTGCCATGCGCCGTTATCCTCCAGCAGCGACAGTTCGCGACTGAACCGGATGCCGGTGACGAGGTCGCAGCGGCATGTGAGGCCGGAGTGGCGGATGCGGATCACTTGCCATATACTTCGACCTGCTTGAGCAACAGGGGTCCGGGTGTGGTGGGGTGGACTTGGAGGCGCAGAAAGCGGGCTTGGCGGCCGGGAATTTGCGTGCCGGAAACGAAGGAGGTGACGGGAAATTCCCAGCATGCCTCACTCTTCGCGGCCCGCCAGACTTCCGTCCATTCCCTGCCATCTAGCGACACGCCGGCCCGCAGGGTGGCCATGCGGTTCCCGGCGTTCTCCGGGTTGGCATTGCGGATGAAGACGCCCGTGACTTTGACGGACTTTCCCAGGTCAATGTCCACGAAGGGTGCGGCTTCATTGTCGGTGTGGAAGGCGAAGGATGCCGGTTGTCTTTCCGCCACGAGCGAGGCACCGCCGTCGGCGGGCATCCACTGGGAGGTGGAACTGGCCTTCACCTTGGCCTGGCGCGAGACGACGCTGCCATAAGTGGCGGAATCGATGGCAAAGGAACAGCCGATTTCATCGGCGTTCATGGAGGGCAGGCCATCGAGGGATTGGTTCATGGTGAGGGCGATGACGAGGTCGCCCTTGATGGTGGTCTGTGGCGGAAGGGCGAGGACAAGCTGTTGGGCTGTCTGCTTGAATGCTACGGGGGCACCGTTCTCCAACATCTTGGCGGAAACCACCTGCCGGTCGGGAATGGCGGGCACCACCAAAGCGCCGCCGGGAAGTTGGAAAAGATGAATGTAGGCGGTCCTGTCCTTGCGGGTGGAACCACCCCACGGTGCGGGTTTCCACGGGCCGCCGCGGGTGCCATAGATGGAGTCACCGTTGAGCTTGAGCCAGTCGCCGATTTCATGGAGTCGTTGGGTCTGGCCGGCGTCAAAGGAACCGTCCCATTTCGGACCCCACGACAATAGCAGATTGCCATTGCCACAGGCGGCGCCAACGACCAGATGCAGCACCTGATCGAACGAATGGGCGGGAGCGCCGGTGTAGCACCAGGCGTCCGAGAGCGGGATGCACGACTCCCACGGCCGCCAGTCCTGAAAGGCGCCGAGGTGTCCTTCCGGGGTGTCGAAATCACCCGGCAGCGAGGCGCGATTGTTGATGACGATGTCCGGTTGCAACTCGCGGATCATGCGGGTCACGTTTTCAGAGTCCCACATTTCCTTGGTGAACATGCCGTTCCACGACACGGCGTCCCACCACCAGATGCTGATCTTGCCATACTTGGTGCACAACTCGCGGATGACGTTCCGCATATATTCCAGATACTTCGCGTGGCGCGGTCCGAGCGGACTGGTTTCCCCGGGCTTCAGAGTCCAGTTGTTGCCATCCTGCGTGACTTTCGTGAGGTCCAGCGGTTGATAGTCCGGATGGAACCACTCGCGCTGCGCGAAGTAGAAGCCAATGGGCATTTTCGCCTCGTGGCAGGCGTCCACCAGCTCCTTGATATAGTCCCTACCGAAAGGCGTGTTCGTGATTTTAAAATCAGAGAAAGCCGTGTCCCACATGTGGAAGCCCTCGTGGTGCTTGGTGCAGACCACGATGTATTTGAAACCCGCGCGCCGGGCGATCTCGACCCATTCCTTCGCGTTGAATTTCTCCAGCTTCAGGTCGTTGCCCCAGGTGGTCCATTCCTCGGTGCGCGGCTGGCCGTTGGCCATGATGGACGGCGTGTCCGGCGCGTAACGGCGGGCGATGCTGCCCCAGGAGAGATCCCGTTCCGCCTTGGACGTGATGCCGAAGTGGATGAACATCCCGTAGCGCAGATCCTGCCATCGTTGCATCGTCTCCGGCTTGGCGTAGTTGGAGGTTTCCCACTGGTCCTTGGTGAAGCGCTCGAAGAGTTCGCCCCGGAGTTTACCGGTGGGAAACTCGTCTCTCACGGCGGATTGGGCGTGGACGGATTGAGAAAGCGCGAGTATGCACGTGGTCAAGCACCAGCACCGCAGCCTGGTGGTTACAGGGTTCATTCCACCGCTTTGATCGTTAGGATATGGCATGGCAAGGCGATTCAAGCGGATTCCGGGCGGCAACGCCAGCGAGTTCCGTAGAGCCTTCAACCGCGCGAATTCCCAGCAGGCACTGGTTTGCGTCTGATACTGCCGGTGCCGGAAGGGCATCGGGCGGGGCGGCTATTCTTGGCCTGTCTGGTTTGGCTGGTGCCCACGCTTGACGGGCGCGATTGTAGCGAGCGGTGCGCGGGTTGTCAAGAAGTTCACGACCGCCACAGGGAATCTCAAGGGCGCACATGGGGTGATCCGGGCCTTGCTGCCGGCCATGATCGCGAGAGGCCGCGGGGTGGTGGTGAATTTCTCCTCCGGGTGTCCACCACGGCCAGCAGCGTATCCTTGAGCCCCCATCAGGTTAGCGACTGCGGGGAGCATCGTTGGGGCCGGTGGTTTGGATCACTTCGAAATTGGCGATGCCGATGGAATTCAGGTGCTCGAAGCATCCCGTTGGGTAACGGTTGTCCGGGGTGATTGATACGGAGAAGAATCCCCCATTGTCGGCGACGATGGCTCCGTGTTTCTTCAACGCGAGAAGCACGGCCTGTTCCTGGATACTCCAGGCCGGTGGGATTACAAACCCGGCCTTGAGGCGCAGACGCTGGCCCATGGCAGGGATGTCGGGGTCGGAGGTGTGTCCCACCGAGGCCGAGTGGGTGGCGGGATAAATGGGGCCGACGCGGGTGCGTTTGACCACCAGGCGCAGCGCGTGCTCGACCCTGCCGCGCAGGCATTCATCGTAACGCACGAGGGCGGGAAACATCGGCAGCCCCGCCGCGTCTCCAGAGGTCCAGCCAGCCGGGCGGAGGGTGTTGGATTGGAGTGAGAACTTGGCACCATTGGAGGCCTGCCACGAGTCTCCCGTTCGTTTGGCTTGCCATAGTTCCCAAAACATACCGGTGCCGGGTTGGACGATGATGGCATGGCGGTCGCCGCCCCGGTTGGCGGAATCCTGCTGCCATTGCGCGAGGGTGAGTGACCCGGTGCCGACCGGCCAGGTTTCGACCGGCAGGTTGGAGGGAACCGGATACAGGCCGAGCGGGGATTTTCCGCCGTCGAGGTCGGATTCGTTAGGATAATTCACGAACTTCAGCGGAACGACGGGTTGCTTGTCGGGCACGAGCACATAATTCATTTCAGGGAACAGCCGCAGGGTGCGCCGGTTGGGTGCCAGGTCGGCGGTGATGCGAGCGATCATGGCATCACTATTGGGCAACAGCGGGCGTTTTGAAACCTCCTCGTTCCAGGGATTGTCGCGGGGCATGATCTGCATGGCCGCGACCACGGCGTCAGCCTCCGGCGTGTTGAACAGCAGCGGGGATTTGACGAGCGGCGCCGGCCCAAGGATGCGGCCCTCATGGTTGATCCGTTCGCCGAATGCCAACAGGGGCAAGCAAGAAACAATCCAAAAAGCGGTGATGCGCATGCGCTGAGGTTGTCGGCAACCCGCAAGGAACGCAAGGAAATCACACCAATCCCCGCGCGATCATGCCTTCCGCACATTTCACGGACCCGCTGATATTGCCACCATATGTTAGCTGATACACTAATGGAGCGTTTGAAATTGGCTCCCCGACGTGGACTCGCACCACGACGACCCGTTTAACAGACGGGCATGCTGCT
>CAIKDP010000051.1 GCA_903826205.1 Akkermansiaceae bacterium | reverse complement strand
GCGGACATCCAAGCCCTGGCCGACGAACGCTGGCAATTCCGCCTCGCCAAAAACTGGGCGAAATCCGACGAGCTGCGTGCCACCCTTGCCGCCCAAGGCTGGCTCGTCAAGGATGGCAAGGAGTCCTACTCGCTCACGCCAAGTGAAGCGTGAAAACGACGTTTTCGAACATGCGTGGCATTATTGTTCAGCGTCTTCCGTCAGCCTGGCGGGAATATCCATGGTTTGAAGCAGGACGGTGATGCTGCCTATCACTCCCCTCGCCTGTGATCTATCAGTCGGGAAGAAGCCGACTTATTTGAGGAAGTTGATGGTGATAGGATATTTCCACAGGATGCCATCCCGTGCCTTCAGGCCGCCGAGAATCGGAAACACAATGGCGACCACGGCGATGGGAATGAACAGCAGCGCCCCAAAACCACAGGTGACGACGCTGAGAATGCTCGCGGCCACACAATAGATCAGTAGGGAAATGATCCAGTTGGCGACCATCTTGCCATGGGTGTCCAGTTCAGGAAACTGTTCTTTTTTGATCTGCCAAATGACGATCGGGGCGGCCAGGCCGAGACCCGGCACCACCACTCCGGCCAATTGCGAGAGATGCAGCAACATGGCCCACTGCTTGGTATCCATGTTGCCGCCGGGACCGGCACCGGTCGGTGCGGAGGTTGGCGGCGTTGCGGTTGGAGAGCTTTGATCTTCAGATGGGGCGGGGTCGGTTGGGGTGTTTTCGTTCATGGGGTGGATTCTTTGTTGGAATTATCCTTACCCATCAAAATAACCGCAGCCGGTCAAGCAAAGAATTCCATTCGCCATGATTCGTCTTGCGGAACCGCCCTCGAAACGGCCAGCATCGCCGCGTGACGCCGCAGCTTGCAGATTTGTTTGAGTTTCTCCGGTTTCCCAGCGTTTCGACCGATTCCCGCCACGCTGGGGATGTGCGTGGCTGCGCCGGGTGGCTGGTGGCCAAGCTCAGTGCCATGGGGCTGGGCGCGGAGTTGCACGACACACCCGGTCATCCGGTCGTGGTTGCAAGAAACGTCCACGTCCCCGGTCGTTGCACGGTGCTCATCTATGGCCACTATGATGTGCAGCCGGTCGATCCCCTGGCCCTGTGGACCAGCGCGCCGTTTGCGCCGGAAATCCGCGACGGCAAAATCTGGGCCCGCGGCGCCACCGACAACAAGGGCCAGATGCTCGCTCATTTGTTAGGTGTGGAGCAAACCCTGCGCGATCACGGGGATTTGCCGGTGAACCTGATATTTCTGTTTGAAGGCGAGGAGGAAATCGGCAGTCCGAACCTCGCGCCGTTTCTTGTCCGCCATCGCGACGCCTTGCGCTGCGATGTGATCGCCATCTCCGACACCGGCATGGTGGCACCCGGCGTGCCCACCCTGGGTTACGGCTTGCGCGGCATCACCTGCTGCGAAGCCGTCCTGCGCGGTCCCGCGGGCGACCTGCATTCCGGCCTGTTCGGTGGCGCGGTCGCCAATCCTGCCACGGCCATCGGCCGGCTCATAGCCAGCCTGCACGATGCGGACGGCCGGGTCGCCATCGACGGCTTCTATGATCAAGTGCGTCCCTTGGAAAACTGGGAGCGCCGGATGTGGTCGCAAGTCCCCGGCGTTGGGGATTTGGAAATGTTGGAAACCACGGGATGTCCCGGCTTGTTTGGCGAGCCCGGCTACACCACGGCCGAGCGTATCTGGGCGCGGCCCACTGCCGAGGTCAACGGACTTGGCGGCGGCTACCAGGGCGAAGGCTCCAAAACCGTGCTGCCGGCCGAGGCGTTTGTGAAACTCTCCTTCCGCCTCGTTCCCGACCAGGACCCGCAGGACATCATGGCCAAAGTCACGTGCCATCTGGCGTCCCACTGCCCGCCCGGCGTGACTCTTGAGGTGACCTCCGGCCATGATGGCAAGCCCTACGTCACCGACCCCCATTCCCGCTACGGCCGCGCCGCGCAGGCCGCGTTGCGTGCCGTCTTTGGCGCGGAGCCGGTGCTCATCCGCGAGGGCGGCAGCATCCCGATTGTCCAAACCTTCCGTGAAATCCTCGGTGCCGACTCGTTGTTGTTAGGTCTGGCTCTCGCCGACGCCCAAATCCACGCTCCTAACGAAAATTTCCCGGTCGCCAACTTCGAGGCCGGCATCCGCCTCAACCAGGCCCTGCTCCAACACCTCGCCAGCGCCTGAAATTCTAACTGATAACTTCTCCCCCTTTCCCCATGGCCGATCCAGCTCCCAACATCCTCCCCGCCAAGCTCGACTTCATCCGTGAGATCATCGCGGGTGATCTCGCCGCCGGCAAGCATGCCACGGTCATCACCCGGTTTCCGCCGGAGCCTAACGGCTACCTCCATATCGGTCATGCCAAGTCCATCTGCCTCAACTTCGGCATCGCCCAGGAAAACCCGCAGGTCGCCGCCAAGTGCCACCTGCGCTTCGACGATACCAACCCGGAGAAGGAGGAGGTCGAGTACGTGGAAAGCATCAAGACCGATGTCAAATGGCTCGGCTTCGAGTGGGGCGGCGACCTGTATTTCGCCAGCGATTATTTCCAGTTTTTCCATGATTGCGCCGTGCACCTGATCAAGGCGGGCAAGGCCTACGTCGAGCAACAATCGGCGGAGGAAATGCGGGCCTGCCGCGGCAATCTCACCCAACCCGGCATTCACTCGCCCTACCGCGAGCGGCCGCTTGAGGAGAACCTCGACCTCTTTGCCCGCATGCGGGCGGGGGAATTCAAGGAGGGCGACTGCGTGTTGCGGGCCAAGATCGACATGGCATCCCCCAATCTCAATATGCGCGATCCGGTGATCTATCGGATTTTGCATGCCGAGCACCACAACACCGGCAGCGCCTGGTGCATCTATCCGATGTATGACTTCGCCCATCCGCTCGAGGACGCGCTGGAGCACATCACCCATTCGCTGTGCACGCTGGAATTTGAAAACCACCGGCCGCTTTACGATTGGTTCATCGACAACTGCCCGGTGCCCTGCAAGCCGCGCCAGATCGAGTTCGCCCGGCTCAGCCTGAGTTATACCATCATGAGCAAGCGCAAGCTGCTGCAACTCGTCCAGGAAGGCCACGTCAGCGGCTGGGATGACCCGCGCCTGCCCACCATTTCCGGCATCCGCCGCCGCGGCTATCCGGCCGCCGCCGTGCGCCATTTCTGCAAACGCATCGGCATCACCAAGTTCAATGGCACCACCGACGTCGCCTTGTTGGAGTTCGACGTCAGGGACTATCTCAACACCAGCTCGCCGCGCCGCATGGCCGTGCTCGACCCGCTCAAAGTCGTGTTGGAAAATCTCCCCGCGGGCACCGTCGAGGAGGTGGAAATTCCCAACCACCCGCAAGACCCCGACGCCGGAGCCCGCAAACTCGCCCTCACCCGCGAAATCTGGATCGAGCGCGACGACTTCATGGAAGACCCGCCGAAAAAATTCTATCGCTTGGGGCCGGACCGCCACGTGCGGTTGCGCGGTGCCCATATCATCCGCTGCACCGGTTATGACAAGGATGCGGACGGCAAGGTTTGCCTGATCCGCGCCGAAGTGCTGCCCGGCACCATGGGTGCCAGCACCCCGGAGGGCGTGGAATGCCGCGCCGCCATTCATTGGGTGGATGCCACGCACGGCCGCGATGCCGAGGTGCGCATCTACGACCGCCTCTTCAGCGTCGAAGACCCGGATGGCGCCGATGGCGGATTCCTCTCCGTGATCAACCCGGATTCTCTAACAACCATCACCGCCAAGATCGAGCCCTCGCTGGCTGGTGAGGCCCCGGGCTTCACCTGTCAATTCGAGCGCGTCGGCTATTTCGTGGCCGACAGCGTCGAGCATCAGGCCGGCTCGCGTCCCGTCTTCAACCGCACCGTGGCCCTCCGCGACTCCTGGGCCAAGAAGGCCGGGCAATAGGCCGCATCCCGCACTTAAGGAGTGACGACATTCTTGTCGTCAGGCGGGAGGGGTGTTCATGAACAGAGCCTTCGGCACGCACTCACCAGCGTGGTCTTGCCAACCTGCCGCGGACCGGCCAGAATTTGCTCAAACCGCCGTGGTTCGTGCAGCCTGCCGATGCGCCCGCTGAGTACTGCGGCGAGAATCTCCGCGGCTGGCTACGGCGCCCTTGCCTGCACGGGCTATTACCTTCGCAACCATGTCCACGGGAAGCCGTGGCAGGTGGTTGTCAGGGGGTGTTCCGGAGAAAGTAGCCATACAACTCGGCGATGCCGTTCCAGTCCTTACGGCGCTGCATGATAGCGGTGGCGGAATCCAGCGCGTACTTTTTCACGTCATCGGGACTCTTTGCCTGAAGCGCTTTCACAAGCGCTTTCTTGAACGCTTCCAGTGCGTGGTCCTCGTCGGCTTCCTCCTTGCTTTTCTCGAATTTTTTCTTATAGGTATCACCCAGCAGGCACAGCATGGAGGCGCAGGAGACATCACCCGGGTGCTCCTTCACGAATTTCTCAAGGTCTTTGATGATCTTGGCGGGATCCACCTTCGGGTCCTTGGTGTCAATGAGGGAGAGGCGGTATTGCAGATCCCCGGCGTAAAGGCCCATGGGATACTTGGTGAGGTATTCCGCGCCGGCGGCTTTGGTCTTCTCCTCCTCGTTGCTCAGGAAATGGGTCATCGCCACATGATAGAGGGCGTGTTCATAAAGGTAGCTTTTCGGGAAGTCCTTGAGGAATTGTTCGAACAACGGGGTGGAGGTGGCGAAATCGGCATCCATGAAGGCCGAGAGTGCCTGATAGAAAAGGAAGCGGTCGAGGTTGACGGACCTCGGGAATTGGACCGCGAGGTTTTGGTAGAACGGTCTGACTTCCTTCCACTTGCCCTCCTGCACTAGGCGTTCGCCGGCGAGGGTGGCGACTTGTTCGGCGTATTCCGAATCCGGGTAGGCCCTGAGGAAGGTGTTGCAGAGGTCGAGCAGGCCCGCGCTTTTCTTGATCTTGTCCATGATCATAATCTCGCCATAGGCGGCCAATCGGGCATCCTTGGAGGTCGGGTATTTGGTGCGCAGGGTGCGAAAGCAGAGCAGTGCCGCTTCATCCTGCTTGAGATGATAGAAACAGCGGCCGCGGCGCATCACCAAGGTGGCGTCGAAATCCTTGCTCTCCTGGATCAGAGCCAGCTGTGTTTCATTGGCTTTGATCAAGGCTTTGAGGGTGGCAACCCCGGCGGCGTCAGCCGCGGCGTCGAGGGTGCGGAGGGTTTTGTACTGGCGGTTCAGGGTCAAGGTTTGGGTTGCGATGATCTCGCGGCGCGACGGGATTGTCTGATAGATGGCGAGCGCCGTCTCATAGTCATGCACCTTATGCTTGTTGTCGGCGCACACGATCACCTGGTTCGCGTACCACGCGATGGCATTGCGGACGCCGGTCATATTTGACAAGCGATCGAGGTAAGTGACGAGTTCTTCGATATTGCGGTTATTGGCGAGCAGGTCGATGGTGCCCACGGCGGCGGTGGTTTGCGCGGGGGTGACGACATCCGCCCCCATCACATTACGGACAACGGTGAGGGTTTGCACGGGCTCCGCCGGGAGTGCCGGAGAGGACGTCTCGGCCTGACAGGCCGCGCCGCCGAGGAAGGCACTGAGAAGTGCGGTCCGGGCAATATATGTTAGAATGGGCATGGAAGCGGGCATGGCGGAGGATATATGATAGGGTTGGGTTTGTGATGCATGGTGTCAAGGGGGATTTTGCGCGACCCGCCAGAGGTTATATCCTTGGGCCTTGATTGATGATTGCCGATAGTTGTCACCAACGCGCCTACGCAGAACCTGAGGCGCTGGCGCGTGAATTTTTTGTTGGCCGTGGGTGCGGGTGGAGCGCAGGATGGGGCAACCCCACCGCGGATGGTCATGATTCATCTTACTAACAAACTTTCCGGACTGTTTATGGTTTCACTGCTGGCCGTGAGTGCGGTCGCCTGCGCCGCGGATGGACGCACGACCGTCCCGCTGAATGGCACGTGGCAGATCGCGGAGGGCACGCTGGAGGAGGTGCCCAAGAGGTTCGACCATCAGGCGCCGGTGCCCGGGTTGGCCGACATGGCGGTGCCGGCATTTGAGGGTGTGGGCACCAAGGGCGCCGACCCGCGGCGCGCGGCGTTTTGGTACCGGCGCACGTTCGCGATCGCCGGGCCGGTGCCGGCAGTGGCGCGGCTCAAGGTCCATAAGGCGCGCTACGGGACGCGCGTCTATCTGAACGGGCACAGCCTCGGCGAACACGTCGGGTGTTTCACGCCGGGTTACTTCGATCTCGGTGGGAAACTGCAAGGTGGCGGAGAGGCCAATGAATTGCTGATCCGGGTCGGTGCGGCACACACGGCGCTCGGCGACGATGTCCCGTGGGGTCACGACTTCGAGAAATTGCGCTATATCCCGGGCATCTATGACGACGTCGAGCTGGTTCTATCAGGATCGCCGGACATCGCCAACGTGCAGGTGGTGCCGGACGTGCCGGGCCGGCAGGTGCGGGTGGTGGCGCGGGTGAGCAACCCGGGTGCGGACGGCAGCGAGGCTTTGTTGCGTTGCACGGTGCGCGAGGCGAAAACCGGCAAGACCGCGGGCACGGCGGACAGCCGCAAGGTGGTTTGGAAAGCCGGCGAACAGCAGAACATTGAAGTGGTCGTGCCGTTGGAAAATTGCCGGTTGTGGACGCCCGAGGAGCCGTTCTTGTATGAGGCGGAGGTGTCGGTCGTGGCGGGGGCGGTGGTCACGGATGCCCAGACAACCCGCTTCGGGATGCGCAGCTTTGCGTTTGACCCGCAAACCAAGCGGCCCATGTTGAATGGCCAGCCGTATTACCTGCGCGGCACCAACATCTGCATTGATAGGTTTTTCGAGGACCCGCTGCGCGGCGACAAACCGTGGCGCGAGGCGTGGGTGCGCAGCCTGATCCGCGCGTTCCGCGGCATGCATTGGAACTCCGCCCGCTATTGCATCGGCTTTCCTCCCGAGTTGTGGTATCGCATCGCCGATGAGGAGGGGTTGCTGGTTCAGGATGAGTTCCCGGTGTGGGGCGAGACCGGCAGTCTGGAAAATCTAACAAAACAATACGGCGAGTGGATGGAGGAGCGGTGGAACCACCCGAGCGTGGTGATTTGGGACGCGCAAAACGAGACCCCCAAGCAGGACATCACCGGCAAGGCGCTGGCCGCGGTGCGGCACCTCGATCTATCAAACCGGCCGTGGGACAACGGTTGGGGCGAGGGGCAGTCACCCACCGATGTCTATGAGACGCATCCCTACCGGCACATCGACAAGAACTTCCGCATGACGGATCTCGCCGGCATGGCCCCGAGGCCTGACAACTCGGGGAAATTTCCCGGCAACCCGCTGGCCAACGCCGGTGACCGCCCGATCATCGTCAATGAATACGGCTGGCTGTGGATCAACCGCGACGGCACGCCGTGCACGCTGCCGGTGGAGTACAAGTCCTATCAATATTTGCTGCCGCCCAATCCCAGCGCCGACCAATACCGGGAGGCTTATGCCCGCACCCTTGCCGCCAAGACCGAGTTCTGGCGTGCCGGTCGGCAACTCGCCGGAGTGATGCACTTTTGCGGGCTTGGCTACAGCCGGCCCGGCGGCCAAACCAGCGACAGCCTCAGTGACGTCGAGCAGCCGGCGTTCGAGCCGCACTTTGCCCAATACGTGAAGGACGCGTTTGCCCCGGTGGGGGTGATGCTCGATTTCTGGGCCGCCGATTGCCAGCGCGGCGCAACCCTCAAGCTGCCGGTGGTGGTGATCAACGACCTGGCCACCGATTGGCACGGGCCGGTTAGGTTGCGCATTTCTAACGAAAGCAAAGTGCTCGCGGAAATGACGCAGGACGCCAGGGTGGCGGCATTCGGGCGCGAGGTGATCGCGTTTGAGTTGAAAGTGCCGGAGGTGGCCGGCCAGTGCCGCTTGGTGGCCGAGTTGCCAGGAGCTGACGGCCAGCCGGTGAAGAGTTTGCGGGATGTGAGTGTGCGCTAGCGGCACGGACTGTTTCCCGAAAGGGAAAGGATGGCGGGAAAGGATTGCCAAGCCGGGCGATTTTGCCACACTCCATGCACAGCATCTCCCCATGTTCACTTACTTTCTGGTAGCACTCGGCAGCGGTCTGGGCGGCTTGGCTCGCTTTGCGCTCTCCGGTTGCGTGGCGCGCCAATGGGGCGAGACCTTCCCTTGGGGGACCTTGCTGGTCAACGTCAGCGGTTCGTTCCTGATTGGATTTTTTGCGACGCTGACCGAGCCGGGAGGGCGGGTGTTTGTGAGCGGCAATGGCCGGCAATTTTTCATGACCGGCCTGATGGGCGGCTTCACCACCTTTTCCTCGTTCAGTCTGCAAACCCTCACGCTGGCCCGCGACGGGGAATGGTTTCACGCCGGAGCCAACGCGGTTGCCAGCCTCGGGCTCTGCCTCGTGGCCGTGTGGCTCGGCCATGTGTTAGCCGCTTCGCTTGCCGCCCACCACTAACCCAGCCCCCGCCATGAACCTTCCTTCAGAGTCCCTGTTGCTGCGCATTTTCATCGGCGAAAGTGACCGCCACGACGGCCAGTCGCTGCATGAGGCCATCGTCCTTGGCGCCCGCGCCCAAGGCCTGGCTGGTGCCACCGTCATGCGCGCTTCCATGGGTTTTGGGGCCGCCAGCCGCCTCCACACCGCCAAAATCCTGCGCCTCTCGGCGGATCTGCCGCTGGTGATTGAAATCGTCGACAGCGAGGAAAAAATCCACGCCTTCCTGCCGACGCTCGAGGCGATGCTGGATGGCGGCCTGGTCACGCTCGAACCCGTCCGCGTGATCCAATACCGGCACGCGCGCCACCGCCAAGCCACGGATACTTCCCCGCAGCCGGACTTTTGACTTGGAGCAGCGGGTTTCTCCTCCTACGGTCTGGCCGGCGAGAGCCTCATCCTCATGCTCAAGAAAGATTTCACCATCCTCAACAAGCTTGGCATTCATGCCCGCCCGGCCGCGCAATTCGTCAAAATTGCCAACCGCTATCAGGCCGAAATCTTTGTGGAAAAAGACGGCGAGGAAATTGATGGCAAAAGCATCATGGGCTTGATGATGCTGGCCGCAGGCCATGGTTCCATCATCACTGTCACCGCCGAGGGCCCCGATGAAGACGCCGCCATCCAAGCCCTTGCCGAGTTGATCAATATCAAATTCGAGGAGTCCTGAGCCTCCGCCATCCGTTCTTTCCCTGTGGTTGCTGTGGCACGCACCGTGGGGGTCTGACAAATTCGTTGATTTGCTTCTTGAACGTGCCTGCCCCAAGGAGCATGTTGCGGGTGAAACATGGCCACCAGCGTAACCCAACCCGAAGTCATCTACGAGGGCATTCCTGCCTCGCCAGGCATCGCCATGGGGCCGGTCTATGTCGCGGCCCGCGGTTTTTCCGCACCGGAGGTCTATGAAATCGACGCCAGCGCGATTCCCCATGAACAGGAACGCTTCCGCCTCGCCGTCGATCTAACTAAAGGCCAGCTTGCCGAGCTCCAAAACCGTTTGGAAAACATCTCCGGCAACAACCACGGCGATATCTTCGAGGCCCATATCATGCTGTTGGAAGACTCCGCCGTGCTCAACCGGGTCAACCACGCCATTGCCAAGCGTTGCCAAAACGCGGAGTACGCCTTCTACGCCGTGATGCAAACCTTCCTTGAGGCCATGCGGCGCATCCAGGATCCCTACCTTCGCGAACGCACCACCGATATCGAAGATGTCTCCAGACGCGTCCTGCGAAATTTTCAAGCCGATGCCGAGCATCACCCCCAAGGGCCCGACGTTTCCCACCTCCTCATCGCCTACGACCTCACGCCCTCGGACACCGCCAGCATGGACCGGCGGCAAATCCTCGGCTTTGCCACCGAGCAGGGCAGCGTCAACTCCCACACCGCCATTCTGGCCCGCGCGTTTGGCATCCCCGCGGTGGTTGGTTTCATCGGCTCCATCATTGATGTCACGACCCTTACCCCGGCCATTCTCGATGGCTACGCCGGTAAACTCATTCTCCACCCCGCGCCCGCAACTTTCTCCCACTACCGGAAACTCCAAGCTGAAAAAGCCAAAATCCGCAAGGCGCTGGATGCCACCCGCGACGCCGCCACGGAGACCCGCGACGGCCATGCCCTCACGGTCTCCGCCAACATGGAACTGCTAGAGGAACTTGAACTCGTGGCCCACAGCGGCGCCAAGGGCGTCGGCCTCTACCGCACCGAATTTCTCCTGCTCAGCGGCAACGACATTCCCAGCGAAGCCGTCCAGGCGGAAGCCTACACGCGCGTGGCCCGCGCCATGGCACCCCATGATGTCATCATCCGCACGCTGGATGCCGGTGGCGACAAGTTGCCGGTCGAACCCCTCACCGAACCCGAGCCCAATCCGTTCCTCGGTTGGCGCGGCATTCGCGTTTCACTGGCCCGGCCGGCGATGTTCCGTGACCAGATGCGTGCCATCCTGCGGGCCAGTGCCCATGGCAAGGTCGCCGTGATGTTTCCCCTCGTCTCCGGTCTATCAGAAATCGAGCGGGCCCGCGACATGGTCCGCCGTTGCATGGATGAAATGCAAGAGGAAGGCATTCCTTTCGATCCCAAGCTGCCGGTGGGCATCATGATTGAAGTGCCCTCCGCCGCCGTCTGTGCCGATCTGCTGGCTCCCATGGTGGACTTCTTCTCCATCGGTACCAACGACCTCATCCAATACACGGTGGCCGCCGACCGGGTGAACCCCCACGTCGCCGACCTCTATCGACCGACGCATCCCGCCGTGATTCGTTTGATCAAGCACACGATTGATGCCGGTATCGATCATGGCGTGTGGACCGGCATCTGCGGCGAAATGGCCGGCGATATCCGCCTCACCCCTCTCCTCATTGGTCTTGGCGCCAAGGAGCTATCCGTCGGTCCCCAACAAGTCCCGCGCGTCGGTCAGGCTATCCGCTCCCTCAATCATGCCGATTGCACCGCCCTGGCCGCCGAGGTGTTGCGCCAAACCCGCAGCTATGACATCCTCAATCTTTCGCTCGACCTTGCCCGCAACAGCTACGGGTATTTGTTGGATTAACCGGCAGGCTGCGGCGCGCCGGATGCTGTCAGTTTGGCAGGGGGACAGGCGGGACGCGCTGTCTTCCCTAACAGGCTGGAAGCCTGTTTTCCTATCAAAAAGCGCAAAGCTGCCAGTATGGGGCATCCCGCCCACACATCTTAAATCTCCGGTGTGAGACCTTGCAAGAATTCCAGCAACAGGGACACATCGATGGGCTTGGTGAGGCAAGCCAACGGGCCTAGCGCCGCGGCCCGTTGCAGGATTTCCCGGTCGCCGTAACCGGTCATGAAGATGATCGGCAGCGGGAGTTGCTCCCGGATCAAACGGGCGGTCTCAATACCGTTGGGGCCGGCTCCGAGATTGATGTCGATGAGCAACAGGTCCGGCCGGTTCTGCAACACGCCGGCAACCGCGGCGGCGCTGTGAGTTGCCATGCCGCAGACCTCAAACCCCTTCTGTTGCAGCTCCATTTTGAGGGCCAGGGCATTGATGATTTCGTCTTCGACAATGTAGATGCGCGGCGTCATGGTTAGACTCTTTCTTGATAGTGGCTGGTGGCAATCCGCAGGATGTAGCTGAGGCCTCCGGCGTCGGTGTGAATCCGGACTGCACCGGCAAGCTGTTGCTCGACAATGGCGAACACGCTCTGCAGGCCGAGGGTTTCCCCTTTGAACGGATCAAACCCCGCCGGCAGCCCCACCCCGTTGTCGGCGTATTCCAGCAGCAGATGGTCCGGGCCATCCCGCCGAATCCGCAGGGTGATGACGCCGTGGCGATTGTCGGGAAAGGCGTGTTTGAAGGTGTTGGTCAGGAGTTCGTTGATCACCAACCCGCAGGGGCTGGCAATGTCCAGGGTCACCGGCAACCGTTCGCCTGAAAAATCCACCGTGACCGCCTGCGTGGGGGAGCAGAAATTCCGGACCACGAGCTTGACCAGGGCGTCGAGGTACTCAGTGAGGTCGAGGTTGGAGAGGTCGCCGGACTGGTGGAGCATCTGATGGACCAAGGACAGTCCCTGCACCAGGTTGTCGACCTCCTTGACCAGAGTGCGGACATCGGCCCCAGCATCGCGAACCCGGAGGTTCATCAGCGAGCTGACGATCTGCATGTTGTTCTTGGTCCGGTGATACAATTCCTGGATCAGGGTCTGCTTCTCCGCCAGGGCTTGGCGCAGCGCTTCCTCCGCCTGTCGGCGCTCCGCCAGTTCGGCAGTCAACTCCTGCGAGCGTTTTGCCACCATCCTGGAGAGGGCGAAGTTCCAGGTCATCACCGCGATCACGGCGCTGACGGCCGCCACGAGAGCTGCCAGGACGCCGATCCAAACCCTGCGGCTGACAAACGTTTCCCGATCCAGCCGGATCCAATCGCGTTTGATGGCAGCTCCCTCTTGCGTGCTGATGGCGGCCAAGCCTTTTTCCAGAATCCGGTTGAGCACGGGCCAGTCTTTGCGCGATGCCAGGCTCAGGTCATAGGTGAAGCCGGTCTCCCCGGCGACGCGGAGGTTGCCGATGCCCCGCGTCTGGATGATGTAGGAGGCACTGGCCATGTCCACCACCGCCGCGTCCACTTCGCCGAACGAGAGCATCTCCAGACAGGCCCGTTCACTCGCCGCGGAAACCAGATTCAACAACGGAAACTTGTTCCGCAGATACCCATGGACCGCGTAGCCTGCCACGACCGCGATTTTTTGCCCGTGCATCTGCTCCGGTGTGAGTGAGCCCTTGAATTCCTTCCTGACGATGATGACGGCGGGCACGATCACATACGGCTGGCTGAACAGCAGATACTCGCTGCGCTCGGGCGTCTGCATCAGGGAGGTCAGGACATCCACCTCGCCGTTGCGGACCTTGTCCAGATTGGTCGTCATGTCCTGGGGGTCGAGTCGCTGGAACCGGATGCCAAGTTTCTGTTCCAGAAGTTGGACATACTCCACCGAGATCCCCCGGGCTTGTCCCCGGGCATCCACAAAGCTGATCGGGGCATACGCGGGCTCATAGGCCAGCCGGATGACCGGGTGGCTCGCCAGCCATTCCCGTTCCTCAAGATTCAGCAACTCCGCGCCGCGGGCGGCCGTACTCACGCTCATTCCAAGGGCGACGAGTGCCGGCAGCGGCAATGTCAGGCACCGGTGCCAATTATGCATGTCCTGTCTCCTCCATTAATAGGCCGACAAGACTGTACCCATGCACCCAGTGATGCCAAGAAGTCTTTTGAGGGTCAGACAGTCTGGGCCTTGATCCACGCGGCGAGCTTGGCGTCGTTGTCACCGGCGGCCCAGACATGGCGGAGGAAATCCGCGGGATGGATCGAGCCGTGATTGCGCAGGAAATTGCGATCGCCACCACAGCCGAACATCATGTCCGGGTCGAGTTCGCCGCGGAGCTTGGCGCGCGCTTTGGTTAGGATGCGCGGCAGGTAGGCGATGCCTTCCAGCGTGTGACCAAAGGTTGGGAGTTCGTCGCGGGAGAGGGTTTGCGCGCTGGTCACGCCTTTTTGCACGGTGAGGAAATAATCGCGGCGCACGGCGGCCACCAGCAGCGCGGTGGACGGGCTGGGCACGCCCTCCTCGCAGCAGTCCTCGACAAAATCGAAAAACTCGCGGGGTTGGTGGCCGATGGTGGTTAGAAAGGCGAGGTCTTCACCCGTGTAGAATTGCTCCGGATCGCGCGCCCCGCTGCGGTAGGTGGCACAACAGCTATCAAACAGGGTGAGGAAATAGTCGTTCCAAGTCATGGTGGTGTCTTATGTTGGATGTCAGGCGTCGGTGTCCTTTTCAAAATCGGCGGGTGGGGCGATGCTGTCAATGACGGCGAGCAGCGACTCGCTGAGCGGTGCGGCACGCAGGGCGTCCAGCGAGTCATCGAGTTGGGCCACGCTGCGCGCCCCGATGATGGCGGTGGTGACGGCCGGCGAGCGCAGTGCCCATTGCAAGGCCAAGTGGTGCAGCGGCATGCCGTGGGCCATGGCCAGCTCGTTGAGGGTGCGGATTTTCTCCTGGTGGGTGGTCACCTGCTCGGGTTGGAGAAACCCCTCGGCACGCGCGGCGCGCGACCCATCGGGAATGCCATCCAGGTATTTGGCTGTGAGCAGGCCCTGCGCCAGCGGACTGAACGCCGCACACCCGAGGCCTTCCTCCTGCAGCCAATCGAGAATGCCCGCGCTTTCCGGCCAGCGGTTGAGCAGTGAGTACGGCGGTTGATAGATCAGGCAGCGGATGCCCATGTCCTTGAGGATGCGCACGGCCTTCTTCAGGCGCTTGAGCGGGTATTTGGATAGCCCGACATAGAGCGCCTTGCCGCTGTGGACGGCGCTGGCCAGCGCCGCCATGGTTTCCTCAAGGCGGGTCTCGGGGTCCGGTCGGTGGGAGTAGAAAATATCCACATAACTCAGGCGCAGGCGCTTGAGGGATTGATCGAGCGAGGCTAACAGATGCTTGCGCGATCCCCACTCGCCATAGGGCCCGCCCCACATGTCGTGGCCGGCCTTGGTGGATATGACCAATTCGTCGCGATGGCAGATGAAGTCCTCCACCAGGATACGGCCGACGTTTTCCTCGGCGGAGCCGGGCGGCGGGCCATAGTTGTTAGCCAGATCGAAATGGGTGACACCGCGATCAAAGGCGCGGTGCATGATCCGGCGCGCTTCCTGGAAATCATCATTGCGCCCGAAGTTGTGCCAAAACCCGAGGGACAGGGCGGGCAATAGCAAACCCGAGTCACCGCAGCGGCGGTAAGGCATCCGGTTGTCGTAACGGTCAGGGTCAAACATACGGAAGGGTGGCACGTGAGTCCGTGCTTGCCAAGCAATGGAATTCATTTCTGTGACGGCTCATGGCAACCACAGGTCGATCGGCCGCGCGGCCGTGGTGTGAAACGGCAGTTGCACCTTGCGCCCGGTGCGGGCGGATTCGTAGGCGGCGAATATCACTTCAAGCACCGCGCGGGCGTCCTCGCCGGTGACCCGTGGCGGCTTGTCGTTTTGCACGCAATCCACGAAGTGCGCCAATTCCTGGGGAAAGCCGTAGTTCCATGCCTCTTCAAAAATGGTGAAGCTCCAACCCTTGGTGCTGCCGGCTTTCTCAACCGCATAGTCATATCCGCCGGCGCTGTAGGTCTCGATGGCGCTGCCGTGTAACAGGTCGGCATAGGCGACACCGCCCGAGCCGTAGACTTCCGCCCGGTCATCCATGCCGCCGAGCTTGGTCCAACTTTCCTCGGCGATGGCAATCACGCCGTTGACAAACTCGATGATCAGAATCGCGTTGTCATCCCCGCGCGTCTTGTCGCCGTGGACCTGCGTGCTCATTTGGGCGTAAACCGACTTGATGGGCGGCCGTCCCAACATCCAACGGAAAAACTCGATGGCGTGGCAGCCCATGTCCATGGTGACTCCGCCACCGGAGCGCTCGACATCCCAGAAATGCGCGGCATGCGGCCCGTCGTGTTTCTCGGACTGCTTGAGCAGCGTGGGCATGCCCAGCGCGCCCGAATCCAGCAGTTGCTTCAAGCGCACATACTTGGGAGCAAAGCATAACTCCTCCGCATACATCAACTTCACGCCCGCCGTGCGACAGGCCTCGATCATGCGGTCGGCCTCGGCGAGACTCAGGCAAAAGGGTTTTTCGATGACGATGTGTTTGCCGGCGGCGGCCGCGTCTAACACGACCTGGCAATGCAAATGATTGGGCACGCCGATGATGACCATCTGAATCCCGGGTTGGGCCAGCAGCTCGCGGTAATCCGTGAACGCCAGGGGGATGCCAAAACGTGCGGCGAATTGTTGGGCGTTGCCAGGCGTGGGCGAGGCGACGGCGGCGAGTTGCGCGTGCGGGCAGGTGAGCAACGATTCCGCATGAATCGTTGCAATGAACTGGGATCCGATGATGCCGACTTGGACCGGTGGTTTCATAAAAAAATCCACAACGCCATGGGGTGGACTGGCGAATTACGGCTTGGGTGTGGCGTCGGCGTCCAGATCGCCGAGCGCGTATTGGATGCCGTCGAGGTCGAACTGCACGACGGCGGGGTCTTGGAACACATTCATGTCGTGGCCCAGCGAACAATAGAACACCCGGCCCTCGGCTTCCTTGCGGATCCAGGCGACCGCATAATCCTTGTCGGCACGCTTGCCATTCTTGCCGCCGGTGGCCGCGTCGCTGAGGTCCAGGCTCAGCAGCACGCGGCAAGTGGCGCGGCTATACGGGTCCTTCATCTCGTAGATCTCATCCTTGAGCTTGAAGCCCTTGCCGCCAAAGGCCTTGGTGAGGGTGTGGTTGGGTTCGTCAATTTTGAACGCCCAGGTGCCGCCGCCGCCCCAGGGGTGACCGTTGAACAGCGCACCTACCATCTTGGCGCCGTCCGGCCATTGATAGAAATTGTCGCTGGCGGCGTGGATGCCGATGAGGCCCTTGCCACTGCGAACGAAGGCGAGGAGTGCCTGTTGCTGGGCGTCGGAGAGTTTCAGGTTGGTGGTGTTGTTGAGGACGACGGCGTCGTATTTCGCCAGGTTGGCGGCCTCGAACACATCGTAGTCGGTGCTGCACTCGGCGGTGTAGGCACCGGTTTTGGTGCCCATCAATTCGATGGCCTTGTTGCCGGCCGCAATGCCGCCACCGTGGAAAAACCCCTCACAACGCCAGAATACCAACACCTTGCGTGCCTTCTTGGGGGCTACACTCGCCTTGGCAGGCATGGCCGCTTCAATCTTGCCGAGGTCCACCGGGGAAATGTCGGGCAGTTTGTGGGGGCTGGGTGCGGCTTTGGGGGCGGCGGGCGGCGGGTTTTGGGCGGTGGCACCGAGGGTGAGTGCGAGGGCGACGGCGGTCCAGAGGGGGATTTGTTTCATAAGGATGGGGGTGAATAGCGGCGACAACTCGGAGTGAGTTGCGAGTTCATATGGAACTTGTGAGTTGATACATACCCACCAGACCTCTGACAATTCTTTTTTCTCCAAATCCTTGCCATCGGGAGGCTCTTGGTTTATCCCTGTGCGCCTATGGCCACTTACCGAGTTCTTGTTTCCGACCCGATTTCCGAAAAAGGCGTGGAAGCGCTGCGTTCCACCCCTGAAATTTCCGTGGATGTGAATACCGGGCTCAAACCCGACGAATTGCTCGCCATCATCGGCGATTACCACGGGTTGGTGATCCGCTCCCAAACCAAGGTGACCCCGGCGGTGTTTGCCGCCGCCAAAAATCTCAAGGCCATCGGCCGCGCCGGCGTCGGCGTGGACAACATCGACCGTGCAGCCGCCACCGAGCACGGGGTGGTGGTGATGAACACCCCCAGCGGCAACACCATTTCCACGGCCGAACACGCCTTCACCCTGATGTTGTCACTGGCCCGCAACATCCCACAGGCCCACGCCTCGATGATCGCCGGCAAATGGGACCGCAAGTCCTTCGAAGGCATCGAGCTTTTTGGCAAGCGCCTCGCGGTCATTGGCATGGGCCGGATTGGCACTGAGTTTGCCAAGCGCGCCCAAGCCTTCGGCATGAGCGTTGTGGCCTACGATCCGTTCCTCACCGCCGCCCGCGCCCAAGCGCTTAAAGTGGATCTGGCCGAGTCCGCCAATGACGCCCTGCGGGCGGCTGACGTGGTCACGCTGCACATCCCGCTCACGACGGAAACCAAACACCTTCTCAACGATGAACGCATCGGCCTGATGAACCGCGGTGCGCTCATCATCAACTGCGCCCGCGGCGGCCTCGTCGATGAAGCCGCCGCCAAGGCCCATCTCGATTCCGGCCAGCTTGCCGGCATCGCCCTGGATGTCTATGAAACCGAGCCGCCGCCCGCGGATTTCCCGCTGTTCGGTGCCAAAAAATGTGTCTTCACCCCGCACCTCGGGGCGTCCACCGCGGAAGCCCAGGAAAACGTCGGCATCGAGGTGGCCTATCAGATTCGCGACTTCCTCGTCACCGGCGAGATCCGCAACGCGGTGAACATGCCCAACCTCGACAGCCACACGCTCGAAAGCGTGGGCCCGTATCTCAATCTTGCCAGTTCGCTCGGCAAGTTGCTCTCGAAAATCGCCCCCGAGCAATGCGATGCCATCCGTGTGTCCTACCTTGGCCCGGTTTCCGAGCTCGACACCGAGTTGATCACCCGCACCGTGCTCACCGGCTATCTGGCCAGCGCCCACACCGAGGCGGAGGCCAATCTGGTCAATGCCCCTGCACTGGCCAAGGCTCACGGCATTGATGTCAGCGAAACCACCAGCGCCCTGGCCACCAACTGCACCGAACTCATTGAGGTGACTGCCAGCAAGGGCGGCGAATCCTGCACGGTCGCCGGCACCTTTTTCGGCAGTTCCGCCCGCATCGTGCACATTGCCGGCCACTATGTGGAAACCAATCCGCGCGGGCGCTTCCTGTTTGTCGAAAACGACGACCGCCCCGGCATCGTCGGCACCATCGGCACGTCGCTGGGCAACGCCACGATCAACATCGCCAACATGGCCCTCAGCCGCACCAGTGACCGCACCCGTGCGGTGACCGTCATCGAGGTGGACTCCGAACCGCCCGCCAGCTTGTTGGAAAAACTCCGCGCCACCCCCGGAATTCTGCGGGTTCTGTGCTTCGAACTGTGAAAGCCATTTTTTCTGCAAATTTCCGTTGCCAAGTCCCAAGCCCCAAGATTACCCTCTCCCCGACATGAAAAAACTCGTCATTATCGCTACCGCGTTGATCTCTCTCGCCGGCTTCGCCGCGGCTGACATTCAGTCACCTCCAGGCGCCAAATACACCTCGACCCGCAAGCTCGGCCGGGCGCTCAGTAACATTCTTTACGGGACCATTGAAATCCCCGAGCAAATCGCCCGCAAGAACGATGCCGAAGGCCGCAAGATCGGTTGGACCTACGGCGCGGTCGATGGCACCAATCGCGCGCTGCGCCGCTTGGGCTACGGCGTCTATGAGTTGTTCACCTTCACCTGTCCCACCTATCGCGGCACCTTCAAGCCCCCGTATGAACGCTGTGGCGAGGATAACCGCATTGAGATGAATGTCGCGGACGGTCTCTCCGAATTCCCGCCGGAACTCGGCTTTGAAACCTATTACAAATATTCCCGCGCGCAGGGTTTCTAACACGCGGTGGTTTTTCCATCCCGGCAGCGGTTCCCACCCTGCCGGGATTTTTTTGGCCTGAAGCGCCAGCTCACTTCGTCGCCGGCAACTGGCCTAACCATGCCGAAAACGCGGCCTCATCCGCGGGCATGGGTATGGCGTGTTTTTCCTTGTTGGCCAGACAGGCCAAGCGCTCCGGGATCACCACCCGGCCGGAATCTAACACACTCTCTATCACCTCCGGGAATTTCGAGGGATGCGCGGTTTCGAGAATGACGGTGGTCGCTTCCGGATGCTTGAGCTGCCATTGTTTGGCGGCGCACCACCCCACGGCCCCATGGGGATCGAGAATGTAGTCATGGGCGTTGGCCACTTCCAGTATGGCCGCGCGCGTTTGCTCGTCACTCACCATGCAACCACTCACCCGACGGCGCATCGCCTGCTGGTCATTGCCAAACAAGGCAAGCATCCGCGCGAAATTCGAAGGTGCGCCCACATCCATGGCATTGGACAGCGTGACCTCGCTCGGACGCGGTTCATACGGATGCCCGGCGAGGTATTGCGTCAGCACGTCGTTGCGGTTGTTGGCGGCGATGAATTGCCGCACCTTCAGGCCGAGTCGCTCGGCGAGCAGGCCCGCCGTGAGATTGCCCAAATTCCCGGATGGCACCACCATCACCGGCTCCGTGCCCGCCGGCAGTTGCCGCGCACTGTGGATGTAATAGAAAATTTGCGGCACCAGCCGTGAGATGTTGATCGAGTTCGCCGAGGTGAGCTGCAGGCGGCCGGCCAAGCCCGTGTCTAACAATGCTGCCTTCACCAGGCGCTGGCAATCATCGAAGGTGCCATCGACTTCAAGCGCGGTGATATTGCCGCCGAGGGTGGTGAGTTGTTTTTCCTGGAGTCCGCTGACTTTGCCTTGCGGATAGAGGATGACCACGCGGATGCCCGGCACATCATGGAACGCGTGGGCCACGGCGCCGCCCGTGTCACCGGATGTGGCGACCAGCACGGTGAGCAGTTTCGCATCATCGCGGGTGAGCCAACCCATGAGCCGCGCCATGAAGCGTGCCCCGAAATCCTTGAACGCCAGCGTCGGCCCATGAAACAATTCCAGGATATATTGCTGCCCGGTCAGTGGCACCAGCGGCGCATCAAAGGTGAGCACCTCATCCACGATGGAGCGCAACGCAGCGGCGGGTATGTCCTCACCGAAAAACGCCTGCGCCACGCGGAAGGCGATTTCCTGGAATGTCAGATCGCGCCAATCTTGCCAGAAATCCGGCTCTAACACGGGAAGACGCTCCGGCATGTAAAGCCCGTTGTCCGGCGGCAGCGAGGACAACACCGCTTCTTTCAGGGGAACCCGCCGGGCGGGATTGTTAGTGCTGATAAAGTTCATCGTGAGCGGTTGCTGGGATGTGGCGTGTCCGGTCACCTCATGGAGCGACCGGTCCGCCGCCGCCCTTGTGCCCGATTTCCCGCGGCTTGGCAATCCGTGAATTGCAAGCGCTGGAAGGGTTAGGTCGTGCCCGTGGCGGCGGTTTGTAACCGCCATGCCCACTGGAATGGCCATTGACACAGGTGCCCCGGTCCGCCACCGTCACCGTACTCCCAGATGACCGCGATGCCCGCACTCCACCCAGCCCCGGCAGGGGCTCGTCCGTTGATCTATCAACTATTGGTCCGCACCTTCGGCAACACCAACGAAACCCGCAAACCCAACGGCACCCTGGCGGAAAACGGCTGCGGCAAATTCAATGACATCACCACCGCCGCGCTGGCCTCCATCAAGGAGCTGGGCTTCACCCACCTGTGGCTCACCGGCGTGCTCGAGCAAGCGAGCGGCACCGCCTACCCCTCGCGTCCGGCGGATGTTGCGGACATTCTCAAGGGCGTTGCCGGCAGCCCTTATGCCATCAAGGATTATTTCGATGTGTGCCCGGACTACGCGCAAGTCCCGGAGCGCCGGATCGATGAATTCAAGGACTTGTTGGACCGCTGTCACGCCCTCGGGCTCAAGGTGCTCATCGACTTCGTGCCCAATCATGTCGCCCGCTCATATGCCTCCGATGTCCGGCCCGACCTGTCGTTCGGGCTCGACGACGACCGCGGCACGTTCTTCGCCCGCGACAACCATTTTTTCTATCTGCGGGCGACCGATACCGGCGGCGGGCCACCGCTCAAGCTGCCGACGGCCGGCCGGCCGGGATGCACCGGCATCCACGCGCCGGAGAGCGCCTACGGGCGGGTCACGGGCAACGATGTGATTTCCTGGGCACCGGCGGCCACCGATTGGTATGAGACGGTGAAATTGAACTACGGCCATGATTTCACCACCGGTCGCGACACTTCCCATCTGCCGGGACCGGAGGCCGTGCCTGCCGCCGTGCCCAAGACCTGGCGCACCATGGATGCCATCCTCGCCTATTGGCAACAACTCGGCGTCGCGGGCTTCCGCGTGGACATGGCCCATCTGGTGCCCGTCCCGTTCTGGCATTGGCTGGTCAGGCGCGCCCGCGCCCGCCAGCCCGGGGTGTTCTTCTGCGCGGAGGCTTATGACAACGACCCTGCGAAGCTAAGCGACGGGCAGGTGTTGGATGAATTGCTGCAGGCCGGATTCGATGCGGTTTATGATGATCCGAGTTATGCGGTTCTGAAGGGGATCTATCAATCAGGTCAATGGGCCAATGACCTCGATGCCCTGATTTTCACCGGCGCGCGCTTCCATCAATCGCTGCGCTATGCCGAGAACCATGACGAGGTGCGCCTGGCCAATCCCAACGTCTGGGGCGGCCTGGGCATGCGGGTCGGCAGGCCGGTTAGCGCTGTTTTGTTAGGCATGGGCCGCGGCGCCGTCATGATCTATCACGGGCAGGAGGTCGGCGAACCCGCCACGGGAGTCAAGGGCTTCGCCGGGGATGACGCGCGCACCAGCATCTTTGACTACGGGTCGATGCCGGAGTTCACCAAGTGGGTCAACGGCGGCAACTATGACGGCGGTCGCCTCAGCCACGCGCAACAGGCGCTGCGGGCGTGGTATGGCAAACTGCTCGGGGTGTTGCGCCAACCCGCCTTTGTCGCGGGCGGCTTCTACGGCCTCAACACGGCCAACCGCGATAACCCGGACTTCGGCCGGCTCGCTGGCGAAGCCCCCTCAGGTCACTGGCTCTACGCCTTCCTGCGCCACGACGCCGCGTCCGGCCAGGCGTTTCTCGTGCTCGCCAATTTCCACGGCACGGCCACCCTCCACCACCTCAGGGTGCGCATCCCTAACGACGCGCTTGCAATGTCAGGCCGCGCGACCGGCGGCCCCTTGCGGTTTGCCGACCGCCTCGACACCGGGTGGACCGGGACGGCTGACGGGGGCAACCTCGCCAGCGCCGGTCTGGCCTTGCCGGACATGCCCCCGTGCACCGCCCTGATGTTGGAAATCACTATCTAACACCTCAGGGCTGCAACACCTGAATCTCCACCTTGCGGAACTCCACGGAATGGCTTTCCGATTGCAGGCAGATGTATCCTTCCGAGATCATCTTGGAGCCGGCCACCTTCGCCAAGGCGTCGGCGTGGGCATCGCCACCATACTGCGGTTTGCCGTAGGAGATCACCTCCACCCCATTGACGAAATGCTTGATCGACTCGTTGCCATGGACTTCCACCTCGATGGTGACCCATTGGTCGCCATGAAAGGTCTTGGATGTGGAGTTGATGCAATGGGTGGTTTCCAGTTTGCCCGCCATTTCCACATGCGTCCCGGGGGTGCATAGGTTGCCGGTCGAGCGCTCCTCCTTGCCGTCGCCACCTAACAATTGAACCTCCAGCGAGGTGGGAAAATCCTGGTTTTTTTCCATCATTTGAGGCGACTCGCTGTGAATCATGATGCCGCTGTTACGGAACGCCCAGCCGGCGCCGCCCTTGAGTTGCTCGCCGGTGAACCGGTATTCCGCCCGCAACCGGTAGTGGGAATATTTCTTCGCATAAAACAAATGCCCGTAGCGGTTGTCCCACTGGCTGTAATCCGAATAATCAACCTTGAGCACCCCGTCCTTGACCCGGAACGTGTTTTGAAAATTCTCCCCGGCCTCACAGCCGCGGATTTTCGGGGTCCAGCCGGTCAGATCCTTGCCATTGAACAGGGGTTCCCACTTTGCCTCGTCGGCAGACACCAACCCGGCCGTGGCCACCATCATTGCGAGTAAGGATGCGGTTTTCATGCGTCGCCTCCCTACGCCGCTCCCATCCCGCATCTTTCGCTCTGCCGGCTGAAATATCTGTATGTCGCGACACGACAGGCGGTCCGACTGAGATGCCTCCCGGGTTATGGGTTTTTCCCGTGAGGATGATCGGTCGGGCCGCCTTTTTTCAGCCTTTGCGCCGAACTCAGCAAGGGAGCCGGCATGGTCTTGGCGGCAACGCGTGCTCACGAACACGCCGGCCTAACATCGGGTGTATTCCTCCAACAGGCGCAGATAGATGCGGTAATTTTCGAGGGAAACTCCCGGCGGGGTCTGGTGGTCGACGCTGGGGATGAAGCCACCGGACTTCATCAACGGGACCAAACGCTCGAACTCGGCGCGCATTGCGGCCTCGCCATGCGGCATGGTCATCTTGTCGAAATGGCCGACCATCAGGAGGTCCGGGAATTGCTGGCGCAATCTCATCCCGTCCACGCCCGCCTGCCGCTCTAACGGAAGAACGCCCTGCACGCCGAGCGCCTTGAGCCACGGCACCAGCAACGTGACGTCACCGTCGGTGTCCATGAACAACGGGATGCCGCGTTCCTGCAAGCGCGGCATCAACTCGCGATAGTAGGGTGCCACAAATTCCTCAAACGTCCGTTGCGAGATCATCGGACCATTGTTGTAGCTCATGTCCTCGGCGATCGTCATGAATGTCGGCACGCAGACATCGAACATCCGGTCGAGCAAGCGGAAGTTGAAATCCAACAAATCGCGGTTGATCAGGTGCAGCAATTCCGGCTCATCGACGTAAGCATACATCATTTTTTCGAAGCCCATGAGGGTGCGTGGAAACCAGAAGAACCCCTCGAGAGTGGACCACACCACCGCCTCGCCGCGGCGTTGCCGCTCCGCCCATGCCGCCATGCCGGCGATCGACGCGCCATGGTCGGGAAACAACTGAGGCCGGATGCGCAGGTAGTCGTCCATGGTCGAGACCATGCCCTCGACGTGATGTTGGGTGGCCTCGATGGTGGCGTCGGTCGTGCTGAACCAATATTGCTGATAGGGATCGAGGCCGAAGTGCTGGGCGATGTCGAAGACCTGGCTGAATTTCAAATCGCGCGGCAATCCTTCGCCCTGCCAGCGGGCGATGGTTTGGTCCCACCACATCGCCCATTCCCAGCGCGGCAGGCGGTCGACGGGTTGGAAGTTAATAACGGCTCGGAAGCGTTCGACGTGGTTCATGGCTTGACAGGAAACAGAGCTAACATGGCCCACATGATGCTGACAAGGGCGAAGTGGCAAAGGAAGTGTCATGGACAGGCTGATTGGTTGAATCAGTCTTTATTCAAGGAACGGCAAAGCTGTTTGAGTCTCTGCTCAACATCGGCGCTGATTTTGCCATGTTAGGTTTTGCCCCCCAGGTCAGCAAATGCGCTGCTTGAATATCATGACGTTACCCTACCCCAGCGTTCTCACTGCCAACTGGCGTGCGGTGAACAGGCTGCCCTGGACATCTTCCGCCGAACCCACCACGATCCGCTGCCGCCGCCCTTTCCAGCCCCTTGCGAACACCCGGCCAAGGCTGGCGCCTGTGGGCAACTCAATCCGTTCCATGGCCGAGAGCACGCGTGGTTCGGACTCCACGGCCGCGTCCACCTCCTCAACTGCTGCCGCCTTATTGTCAGCCGCCACCGCAGTCTCCATGCCAGCCGCCAGCGCCGCCACCCCACTCCGTATCTTCTTCCTGCCGCCACCAGACAGGGAATCAGACCGGGAATTTTGCACTCGCAACCAACGATTCGACGTGCTCATGCAACGAGGGAATCCGATTCAACTGCTGTTGTCAACAATATAATGACTGGCATTATGTTAACGATGGCGTGGCGGATAGCGTGGCGGATAGCGTGGCGGATAGCGTGGCGGATAGCGTGGCGGATAGCGTGGCGGATAGCGTGGCGGATAGCGTGGCGGATAGCGTGGCGGATAGCGAACAATGGCTGATGACACAGGCTCAGTGCCAAGAGTGGCTCCGGTCAGCCAAACGCCTTGGTGTCACTTGCTCTCACACGCCTGCATGGCAGTGCGGTAGTCCACGTCGTTGCGTTGGGCGAGTGCTTCCTGCACCCCGGCGAAACAGGCCAGAATCCGCTGGTAGTCGGGATCATCCGCCGCTGTGAAATCCCCCTTGGCCAGCGGCCCCGCCAAGAACGGGTTTTTTTCGGGATGGTCGAGCCGCACATAGAACGCCTTGGGCAAGTGGATGCCGCGCCGCGCCGCGACCTCCTTCAACACTCCATCCAAACCATTCGGCAGGATCTGGCGGCAACCGCGCAATTTGGGTTGGCGCGACTGCGACGTGCCATAAAACGGCACGTTGAGATCAATCCACATCAAAACCCGCAGGCGCTCGTCGGCACTCAGGGCGATGCGTGGCTTGCCATTGGCATCCGGATGGCCGGAGGTCACAACCTCTGCCAGGCGGCTGACCGGTGAGCCCCAGGTCTTGGGTGTGACCTGCAAAATGTTGGACTCGCAGCCGTTGAAAGTCGGGATCCATGATGTGTAAGGATTTTTTCCAAACCCGGCCATCCCGCCCTGCGCATCGCCGCCGTGCTCCGCCTGCGTCCCGCGGCGCGCCAGATTCTCATAAGCCACGTTGAAGTAATCGGTGCGGTCGCCACTCAGGTCGAGCGCCGACTTTTCGTCGTGGCAGCTCACGCAGCGCGCATCCAACACCGGTTGGACCACGCGGGGGAAACTGAAACCGTCGCGGCAACCCCACTCCGGTTCGGTTAGATCCTGCGCCGGACGGCCTGCGGCGATGGAGTGACCGCCGCGCGTGCTGGAGGGCGACACATAGTTGCGGTCGGCATGGCAGCCGATGCAACTCTGGCGCTCGCCCGGCATGAAGTGGGTGAAGGTGCGCATCCGCTGCACGGCCCGGCCCTCGGCGTCGAGTGCCAGGAAATAGAGCGGCACCCCGGAGGGGACCTTGAAATGCGCCGACCCGTCCGCCGCCACCTCGGCAAAGCCCCAGACCCGCTTGGGTGCGTAGGTCGCGCCGCACGAGACCACCGGAAATTGGAAGCCGAACTGGCGCTGGGCCACTAACGAACGGATGTCCTTTTCCATTTCCTGCACCACGGCGAGGCGTTTGATCTCGCCCGGCCTGACCGCGTCGCCCAAGCCGTTTCTAACATCATTCATGATGACAGTGGCCCACGGCCCGGCCGTCGGCTCCAGGCGCGTCGCCTGCGGTGAGCGGGGGAGCGCTCGCTTGCGCAGCGGCTGCGCCGAGTAAAACCCCAGGCCTTGGTCCGGTTCGCACAGCGAGGCGTTCAGCGTGCCGGCGTAGTCGCGCAACGAAATCCGGCCCGCGCGCGATACCAGATAGAAATTCGCGTCCAGCGGCACCGGGCTTTCGTAGGGCCCGCGCAGCGAGTTGCCCGCGCCCGGATCATCGACCGGCCCGACCGCCACTTCCGGCGTCAGGTTGCGGATTGCTTCCTGCGCGTTGCCGCCTTTTGTCAGGTCGAGCAGTCCGATCGCGCCGCGGCACGGGCCGTTGTGGCTGGTCATCACGCAAAGAATCCTGCCCGGCAACCCCGGAATGTCGCGGGCCTCCATGAAGGTGGCTGGGCACAGCACGCGGTTGCCAAACACCCCGGCCAGCGAGGTGCCATCGGGATTGACCGCCCACAGCGATTGAATCGGAATGGCCGGCCGGTCCACATACTCCCAGCGGCTGTAGAGGATGCGCCCGTCCTCCATGATGGACGGCGTGAAGTCGGTTAGATAGTTGGCCGAGAGCTTGACCACATTCCGGCCGCTGCCATCCGCGCGGTACAACACCGGCGAGGTGCTGGTCCAACAATACGCAAAGGCGGGCTTGCGGTCCGACAAGAACGCGAGGCCGCCGTCCGGCAGCCAGCAGGCGTTCATGTTGTTGGATTCGTGGTCGATCACGCAGGTCAGGCCGCTGCCATCCGCATTGACGCGCCATATTTTGAACGGCTCCTGCATGGTGCGTTTCCAACTGAACAGGATCTGTTTGCCGTCGTAGGAGACCTGGCAGTCCAGGATCACTCCGGTGGAGGAATCGACCAGGCAGGTTGGATTCCCGTCGCCCAGGGCCAGCGTGTAGAGCCCGCCGCCTTTCTCCAAGCCCTCGACATGATAGGTATAGACATGGCTCGGGTTCAGCGGGCGGCGCTGGACCATGACGAGGGTATCGATCCCCAGTCCCTTTAGCACGGCAACCGCCTGCGGCAGGTCCGGCGGGGGAGGGGAGGCGTTGGCCGCGCCTTGCAAGCCGATGGCCAGCGCCACGACGCGGGCGGCGCGGCACAGGGTCACAAGGGGGTTCTGCAAGATGCCGAACCCTGCCGGCGGGACGCCGGCGCTGCCCGGAGTGCCGCTCATTTGGCCAGATCCATGGCCGGAATGTCCATGGCCGAGCCGTCCAGCTCGAGTTTGACCACGGTGATCGGGGGGCGGCGCGCGGCGGCGGGCAGGCTCAGCGTGAGCTTGCCCTCGGTGGCCTTGAGGTCCGCCGTGCCACCGCCGATGATGGTGGCGGACTTGACGGCACGCGGCAGTTGCGGCAACACCAGGGTTTCCGCCGCCTCCTTCATGACAAACAGATAGATCGTGTTGCCCTTGCGGGTGGCCGCCAGGCCGTGGCTGGGCTTGAAGGGGCCGCCACGCGTGCCGTAGATGGCTGCGCTGTATTCCTGCACCCATTCGCCCATTTCCTTGAGGCGCGTCACCTGCCGCTCCTCGATGCGGCCATCCGGCATCGGCCCCACGTTGAAGAGCAGGTTGCCATCGCCCCCGATTGTTAGGACAAGCGTGCGCAGGCATTGTTCGATGGGTTTCATGGCGTCGTTGGGTTTCCATGCCCACTGGTTGCAGAGGGTCATGCAGGTTTCCCACGGGCGGTCGATCTGGAAGCCGCCGATGGTTTGCTCGGGCGTGTCGAAGTCGCCAACCTTGTTGTCTTGACTGACGCCGTCGCCACCGACTCCGGCATTGTAGGCACGGTTGTTGATCATGAGGTCCGGCTGCAATTCGCGCAGCGCCTTGACCATGGGAATGCCAAAGTCGCGGCCGTAAACCTGCGGCACATCAAACCACAGCGCGCACAAGGGGCCGTAGTTTTTCACCAGTTCGGTGACCTGCTGGCGCAGATAGGCATCATAGGCCTTCAAATCCGGGCTGGGCTTTTTGCTTCTGCCGCCGGGGCTGCCTAACGGATAGGCCGGGTGATGCCAGTCGCAGGTCGAGTAGTAGGTGCCGAAGGCGATGCCGTGTTTTTTGCAAGCGGCGCTCAACTCCTTGACCACATCACGATGAAAGGGCGTGGCCATGATGTTGAAGTCGGTGGCCTTGGTGTCCCACAGGCAGAAGCCATCGTGATGCTTGGTGGTGAGCACCAGGTACTTCATGCCGGCGGCTTTGGCGGTCAGCGCCCACGCCTCGGCATCGAATTTCACCGGCTCGAATTGCTTGTGGAGGTTGTCGTATTCGGCGATGGGGATCTGATCGCCGCGGGACCAGCCGATTTCGGTGCCTTTGAGGCTCACCGGCCCCCAATGGATGAACATGCCGAAGCGCATGTCCTGCCAACGCTGCACGGCATCCGGTGGGGCCTGGCCGGCATCCTGGGCGGTGAGGGCGGAAGTCATGGGCAGCAGGGCGGTGGCAAGGACAAGGAGTCGTTTCATGGGTGAATTATGTTAGGGTGGTGCGAGTGCCTAATGGAACGTCCTCACTACGCAGCGGCCGGTGCCGCCTTTACAAAAAAGTGATTGTTTCGCTTGCCTTCCCTGGTGTGGAAACTACCCTCCGTGAGGATGAGAGCCCTTGGCGGCGCCGGCGTAATGACCGGCAATTCAATGAACCAGGCCCCGTGTTTTCCCGGCCGCGAATCAATCATACCTATTCACACCTATGACTGCCTCCACCATTGATCCAGACATGCAACCCCGTCATCCCGTGTGCCGCGCATTCAAGGGGTGCCAGGCGATGGCGTTGATCACGCTTCTTTGCGCCGCATGGAACATGGCCATCTGCCGTGCCCAACAACCTGACACCGCCGTGCAAGACGCGCAGGTGCTCACCCGCGGGCCGTTGCACGAGGCGTTTGCCGTGATTGTCACTAACAATCCCAAGCCGGGCGTCATTGTCACCAAGGCCCCGCCTGAGGACATCGGGGAAGAACCGCCCGGGGATCGGCCGGAAGGAACCCACATCACCTGGGTTCCCGGCTACTGGGCATGGGATGATGAACGGGGCGACTTCCTGTGGATCGGCGGCATTTGGCGCGCGCTGCCGCCAAGCCGTGAATGGATTGTCGGCTATTGGGGGAAGATCACGCAAGGCTACCAGTGGACATCCGGGTATTGGGCCGACGCCACGGAAGCGGAAACGACCTATCTGCCCGAGCCGCCGGCGCCAAAGGAAGCCGGTCCCAAGACGGCCGCCCCCGGGGTGGATTACCGCTGGACGCCGGGTTATTGGATCTGGACGCAGGGGAGTTACCAATGGGGCGCGGGATATTGGGCGCAAGGCCAGACGGACTGGGATTGGACCCCTCCCCATTATGTGTGGTCGCCCCGCGGCTACATTCATGTCAAAGGCTATTGGGATTACCCGGCGGATCGACGCGGGGTGGTGTTTGCGCCGGTTTATTATTCAGCGGCTGAATATGCACGGGCAGGCTTATCCTATGCGCCAAGGATAGCGATCGATCCGATGTTGTTAGCCGAGCATCTTTTTTTACGGCCAAGCAACGGCCAATACTATTTTGGGGACTACTATGCATCCCGCTACAAGCAAGGCGGGTTTGTTGCACCGGTGGCGTTTCAAACGGGCAGGGATGGCTATGACCCGCTTTTTGCCTACCGCCGCTGGGAACATCGTTTGGACCGGGGCTGGGAGAACCGCGTGGCCTCCTCCTATCAATATCGCGGCGACAATGCCGTCGCTCGTCCGCCCCTCACTTGGGCGGCACAGCGAAGCATCAGCCGGGATTCGGCGAAGTTCCAACAAACCGGCATGCAGGTGGCCGCGGCCCTCGACGTGCTGGCCAAAAGAAAAGACGGCGCCCTGCGCTTCCAGACGGTGAGCGCGGAAGAACGGCAGCAACTGGTGGAGCGGCTCAAGGCAATCAAGCAATTCCGCGAGAATCGGCGCACACTGGAGGCCGCGACTGTGGCCAAGGAGGAGCGCAAACCCGGTGCGGGTTTGGAACCGGCCAAGCTGACTTTGGGCAGATCGCCCATTGTAGCCAAGCCGGCCAATCAGTTAGGAAAAGGCAAGAACCCACCCGCGCCTCAGCAAGCGCCCAAATCCGCAGCGGCTGTGAGCCAGCCAAAGGTCTCGCGCCCCGCGGGTTACTACGACCCGGCAGCCACGCCCGGCGCACCGACGCTACCACCGGGACGCAACAATCCCGGGACGATTCCAAGCCGGCCGCATACCCCGGGGCCCCAGCCTGACGGCCACCATCCATCCGGGACGATTCCCGGCGGACCACACACTTCCGGCACTGGCACCGTGCCCGGCGGCCAGTGCAATCCCGGGACGGGATCCACCCCCGGCGGCCAGCACAATTCCGGAACCATTCCCAGCGGGTTTTGACCGGAAACCGGCCCGGTGGATCTATCCAAATCTAACCGCCACCGGCCAGCACCACACGGAAACCGAAGTAACTGCAGCGCCCGCGCGGATCGTCGGGATTGCGGTAGTCGGAGCGCAATTGGGTGCGTTCGGCTTCTTTCCACGACCCACCGCGCGTGACGCGTAAGGAATTGCCATTGCCGTCGTTATTGAGATCCGGATAGATCTCAAGCACTTCGCGGGTGTTCATCGAACTTTGATACCAGGTGGCGCACCATTCCCAAACGTTGCCGCCCATGTCGAACAGACCCAGGCGGTTCGGTGGGAAACTCCCAACCGGCGCCGTCCGCGGCCACTTGTCGCGGTGCCCGGCCAGCGCGCTGGTGCGGCCTTGGTAGGAGCCGACCATCGCCTCGTCGCCACAGTAATTGCCCGCCGTGCTGTCTGGCGGCCAACTGGCACCCCAAGGAAACACCTCCGGTCCACAGGCGGCGCTCCATTCCGCGTCAGTGGGCAGGCGGTAACGCCAAGCGACCGGTAGCACGGTCCTGTCGTGTTGCGTCAACCAAGTGCAGAACGCCTCGGCGTCGATGTAACTCACACAAACCACCGGATGCTCCGCGGTTTGGTCATAGTCAGGTGAAAAGCGCGGATTGCGCCAACTTCCGTTCGCCCGTTTGACGACCCCGCCCTTTTCTAACGTAAAGGCGAGTGCGCCGTTGGGTCCGTCGGCAATGGCGTCGTGTTGGGAGTCATCGCAGAACGCTTGGAAATCCTTGACCCGGGTCTCCCAAATACTGAACAACAGTTGCTGTCCGGCACCCGGTCCATCGGTGATGGCCACCGGTACGAACTTCATTCCCAAGCCGTTCACAAAGGGCTGGTCCTTGGTGGCGGGAATGATTCTCGTTGCCACCGGTGGCTTGGTCACGGGGGATGGGACGGATGGGACGGATGGGACGGATGGGGATGCGTGGTGCTGCTTGTGGTTGCAGCCGCGGACCATGCCCCCGGCCAAGGCGGCCAGCGCCAACAATCCCAACAATCCCCACCAGGCCGCCGGCAGGCGTTTGTCTAACACCTGAGCCGCAGCTGCTGCGGAAGGCGGCGCCTGAACCACGGGGTGTGCCTGCACGGGCGCCGGCGGAACCTGCGGTGGCGTCATTCTAACAAGCGAGGCCGGGCTGCCGCGTGACGATCCAGAGCGCCCTGAGCCGCTGGTCTCGAGCGCGAGGTTTTCCGCGGCGGCCAGCGCCTGCAGCAACGCGAGGCATGAGTCCCATGGCCGGTTCCGCGCAAGTGCCATGCACAACACCGCATTGCCTTGCTCGGAAAGCGCGGACACCGCGACATAGGCGCCTTGACTGTGTGCCACCGCATCGGGCGTCTCGCGCCCGGACACCATCCGATAGATCAATTTGGCCAACATGAAGATGCGGTCGCAGGCGAGGTCGGGGCTGGCCAACACCAACGTCGAACCGATGGCGTCGGCTAACAAATCCTCCCCCGCCGGCACATCGGAGGCATCCAGCAACAAGGGGAACAGGCGCGGCACCGCGCCACGCAAGCCGCTGCCACCCTCGCTGCTGCCACTGCTCTCGCGGCGCACCTGCGCGGCCATCAGGCCGAGCCCCGGCACGCCACAAGCCGCCGTCTCATCGGCCGCCTCTGCCACCCGGGCGAGAAAGCTGAAGGCATCACTGAGTTTGACCTTGGTCCGCAGCCTGAGCCACGAAACCATATCGTCGCCGCTGGTGCCTTCAAACTCGGCCACCAAGCGGTTGTCAGATTCCTGCAGTCCGGTGAAGCGCGGCAAGCCCTCCAGCGGATGCCGCCACAGGCGCGCCAGATTGGCCCGCACCTTGGCGCACAAGGCGGGCTTGCCGGCCCACGCTTCATCCAGCACAAACACGATCCGGGAACCCCGTCCGTCCGCCAGTTCCGTCTCGAACCACTCGCCCGCATGGTCGCGGTGCAAGCGGGTCAAGCGCTCATACCGATCCTCGCCCGCGGCGGCTCCGGATAGGCATGGCAGGTCCAAGGCACGGCTGTCTGCTGGTTGCGCCGCCGTGGCGTGCGGCTCGGCAACCGCATGGTAGGGGTAGGTCGCGCGCAGGGCGTTGATCTCATCTAACAAAACAGCCGCCGCCGCCGGACGATGTTGCGGATCAATTTCCAACAATTGTCCGAGCAATGCCCCGACGTCTGGTGGCAAACCCTGTGGCAGGCGGTCGGCGTAGCCGCCGGGGGCGAGGCGGCACTGGACCACCTCGGCGGTGGTGCCGAGGTCGGGTGCCGTGCCTTGCAACAGAAACCAGAGCACCAGGCCTAACGAAAACAGGTCGCTGCGGCCGTCGAGGGCTTGCTCGCGCAGTTGTTCCGGGCTGGCCCACTGGGCGGTGCCGTGAAAGCGGCCGCTTGTCGCCCCGGTGTCGGAGCTCATTGCCAGCCCGAAATCAATCACCTTCACGCGCAGCGGTGGCGGGGCCTGGGTGAGCATGATGTTTCCTGGCTTGAGGTCGCGGTGGATGATTCCCGCCGCGTGAGCCGCGGCCAAGGCCGACGTCGCCTGCCGCAGGATTTCAAGCGCCTCGCCAAGCGGCCGCGGCCCGAGCCGCTGCACGCGCTCGGCGAGCGTGCCGCCGCCGCAATAGTCCATCGCGTAATACAGTTGCCCGGACTCGCTGCGGCCGAAATGCCGCAACATCGCGATGTGGTCATGGGCGAATCCGGCCAGCGCCCGCCCCTCACGCAGAAACCTCTGGCGCGTGCCCTCGCTGGCCGTCAACTCACGCCGGATCACCTTGATGGCCACTTCGTTACCTAACAGAAGATGCCGCGCCTTGTATGTCCGCCCGTAACTTCCTGAGCCTAACACCATGGCTCCGCCGCGTTCGTCGCGCATCACCTCGTATTCACCGAAGCATTGCGGGTCCTGCGGCGGGTTGTCTTGACTCATGCCGGATTCCTTAACGATTCGACGGCACCGACGCAAGCGCCGTATGAGCGTGCCAGAACCCAGCCGGCCCCTCAAGGCAACGGGTAGCGATGCGACTGCGGCGCAGCCACATCGCCCTGACGGGTTCAACGCTGCCTGATTACAGGGTTGCCGCCCACAGCAGGATGGCCTCCCCTATCAGACGCGCCGTTCCATGGTGAGGGAGGCGTGCGGTATTGATCACGAGATCATATTGGAGGATGTCGTCAATATCGGTATGAAAATGATCTTTCAGGTAGCGCTGGCGGCCGCGGTCGCTCTTGCGGATGAACTCCAGCGCGGCCTTGCGCTCGAGTTTCTCATGCGCCATGATCTGTCCGACGCGATGTTCCAGCGGCGCGACCAAGCGGATATGGAACACGTTTTTCATCGCTCGGGTAATGACATTGGCGGCGCGGCCGAGCACGATGACGTGGCCGAGGCGGGCCAGATGCAGAATGGTTTCGGAGGTCTGCTCGAGCAGCGTCCGGGAGGACGGGTGCAATCCGAGCATTTCCTCAACCGCGTCTTGGATGGCAGAGATGCGCCCCTCCGGCATGAACCTGGCGACCTCTTTGGGAAGTTTGTGTTCCTCGAGGACTTTTCCGACGAGGTTTTTGTCGAAGACCGTCCAGTCGCAGGGTTCGGGGGTGCGGGCTTGCAGGAACTCGGCCAATTCCGTGGCGATGGCCTTGGCTCCGGCACCGGCTTGGCGTGAGATGGTCACGGCAGGCTGAAGTTTGGTGTGAGCAAGCCGCCGCTTGAGTTCAGGATTCACATCGCAACTGATGAATGAGAAACACTTGTCCGCATGGGTTCCGGTTTTCATGGCCATTCCTTTCCGGTTGATTTTCCACCAGCGCAGACCGGAGCAGAAGCCCACCTGACAAGAGAACCGCAATCCGCACGCGTTTGCCGCCAGACCCGGCAGTTCTGATCTCAAGGGAGATCCATCCCCAGCTTGCAGCCATAGCCTAGCACACGGTGGCAGGCAGAACAAGGGGGGCTTTGTTCAAGGCATCAGATTCACACCCAGACGTTTGGCCACCAGCGCGGTGAACGCGAAACTGCCCATCGTCACAAGTGCGCAAATGGCCAAGGCCAGCCAAAAATTGACTCCCTTGGCCATGAGCCATGGCATCACCAGAAACATGGGCAGGGTGGGCAGCACATACCAGAACGTGTAGTAGGCGTGGTTGCCGATCTTTTGGTTGCCCTGGCGCTCCACATGCAGCCAGACCATGACCATGAGAGTGACCAACGGCAGTGACGAAACCAACGCACCGAGCTTGTCGCTGCGCTTCGCCAATTCCGAAACCGACACGATGATCAAGGCCGTGACGGCGTATTTGATGACAAGTATCATACTCCGATGCCTCGTACGAAAATTTCCACGGTTTCGCGGATCCAGCCGTCGCGGTCCAAGGTCGACAAACCGGAGCTGCGCCGCAACAAGCCGCCCATCAGCGCCGAGGTGAGCACCTCCGCAAAGGCCATCGTGTCCAAGTCAGCCCGTACCCTGCCGCCCTGCTGGTGTTCCTCCAGATAACCCGCTATGCTGCGGTGAAAGGGATCCAACACATCGCCGATCAATTCCTTGGCCAGCGTCGGCCGGCGCCGGCTTACGCCGATCATCGCCCGCGCCATGCCCTCACAGCGCTCCAGCGAGGCATTATAGACCCGCGCAAAACGCGTCAAATCCTCCACCAAATCCCCGCTGAAGCCCCCGCCGCATTCACACAACGCGAGGAATTCCTCGGAGGTTTCCTGCACCACCGCGCCTAACAATTTAAGTTTCGATTCAAAATGCCGGAACAAGGTCACTTCATTGCAACCCGCCCGGTCGGCGATCCCACGGGTCGTGGCCGCCTCAATGCCCTTGTCGCCGAATTCCGCCCGCGCCGCTTCCATCAACCGCTGGCGCGTGCCGGGGGCCTCCGGGAGTTTCTTGTGGGGATGTGCCGCGCTCACGCGCGCAAAATTCCGCAAGTAATCGCTTGCATGCAAGCACAATCGTGTCTACATCGGCAGCGTTCATGCCGAGTTGTCGAAAGATGTGCCGTGTTTTGAGTTGGATCCCGCTGTGGGTGTTGGGAGCGTGTGGGCCGGTGGGGCCGAATCACGAGGTGCCGAAGATGGCGTTGCCGGCTGTGTTTTCGCAAGGTGGCGTGCAGTGGAAACGGCAGGAGTCGGGCGCGCAGACGCGGCCGCAGTCATGGTGGCGGCTCTATCAGGATGCGACGCTCAACGCGCTGGTGGAGCGCTCACTGGCGATGAATCAGAACCTGGCGAGTGCGGCGGCACGCCTGCGCCAAGCGCGTGAAATGAGCCAGGTGGCGCGTTCGCAGTATTTTCCGGACATCAATCTGGGGACCTTGGCCGAGCGCTCGAAGACCCGCCTGCGCATGGCGGGTGGGGGAGTCAACACCAGCAACGCCTTCGCCGTGCCCGTGGATTTCCGCTATGAATTGGATGTCTGGGGCAAAGTGGGCCGGCAGGTGGAGTCGGCGGTGGCGACGGAAGCGGCGGCGGCGGAATCGCTCAATGCGCTGCGGTTGAGCGTGGCGGGGGAAGTGGCGCAAACTTATTGGGCGTTGCGGGCGGTGGACGCCAATCGCGCGGTGCTCACCCGCACCTTGGAAATCCGGCGCAAGGCGCTCGATCTCTTCACCAAACAGCACGATGTGGGCAACATCAGCGGCCTCGACCTGTCGCGGGCTGAAACGGAAGTCGCCACGGCCGAGGCGGACCGGATCCGACTCGACCAAGACCGGATTCTCTTGGTCAACGCGCTGGCCGTGCTGGCCGGGACCACGGCCACTGGCGCCGCCATTGCTGACCAACCGGAGTTGCCGGTCCCGCCGTCGGTGCCGCTGTCGGTGCCTTCCGAGGTGCTGCGCCAACGGCCGGACATTCGTGCCGCCGAGCGGCGGGTGGCGGCCGCCAACGCGGACATCGGCGTGGCTTGTGCCGCGTTCTATCCGTCATTTTCGATCCATGCGTCAAGCGGCCTGGATGCCGCCCAGTTAGGGGACCTGTTCAATGCCTCGTCGCTGGTGTGGTCGCTGGGTGCCAGTACGCTGACGCCCATCACCAGCCAGAAGTTGCACACGGCGCAACGTGAAGCCGCCGTGGCGGCCCATGCCGCGGTCAGCGCGGATTATCGCCAGACGGTGTTGGAATCGATGCGCGAGGTGGAGAACGCGCTGCAGGGCGGCGCCATTCTGGAACGCCGCCAAGTGGCGCAGGACAAGGCGCTGACGTCCGCCCGCAAGACCTTCGACCTTTCCGTCAAACGCTTCAAGGCCGGCATGGTGAGTTTTCTCGATGTGGTGGACGCCGAACGCACCCGCCTGGACAACGAAAAAGCGGCCAACGCCATTCGCGCCGAACGGCTGGCGGTTTCCGTGTCCCTCATCAAAGCCCTCGGCGGGGAATGGTAGCGGAAATAATGCCGAAAGCAGAAATGACAAATAGCCCGCTACGCTCCCAGTCAGAAGATAGAAGACCCGAGTCACTGGCTCGGCTGTCTCTTTTCTTCTGTCTTCTGTCGCAACGTCTTCTGTCTTCCCTCCATAACTAACAACCCTTCACCCCTTATGCGCATATTCTATCTAACGATACTGCTGCTGCCGCTTGCCTCCTGTGGCAAGAAGGGCGCTGCCGGCGGCCCACCGCCCGGCGGAATGCCGCCCGGTCCCCCGCCGGAAGTGTCCGTCTTGACCCTCCAAGCCCAGCGGGTCGCGCTGACCACGGAATTGCCCGGCCGGGTGGCCGCCTCGCTGACGGCCGAGGTGCGGCCCCAAGTGGGGGGGATCATTCGCGAGCGCTTGTTTACCGAAGGTGCCGATGTCAAGGCGGGCGAACAACTCTATCAGATTGACCCGTCCAGCTATCAGGCAGCCCATGATGGGGCCAAAGCGGCCTTGGCCAAGGCCGCGGCGAATGTGGCGCCGATCCGGCTCAAGGCCGAGCGATTCAAGGAACTGCTGACGAGCGATGCGGTCAGTCAGCAGGATTACGACGACGTGTCCGCCGCGCAGAAACTGGCCGAGGCTGAAATTGAATCGGCCAAGGCCGCGCTGGAAACCGCCAGTATCAACCTGGCCTACACCAAAGTCACGGCACCCATCTCCGGTCGCATCGGCCGCTCGTCGGTGACCAACGGTGCCCTGGTCACGGCCAGTCAGCCCGTGGCGCTGGCCACCATCCAACAACTCGACCCGGTGTATGTGGATGTCACCCAGTCCAGCAGTGAGGTCATGCGGCTGAGAAAGGCGCTGGAAAGCGGCCAGCTCACCCGTGAGGAAGGACCGGCGAAGGTGCAATTGCTGCTCGATGACGGCAGTGCCTACCCACAGCCGGGCAAGCTCAATTTCACCGAGGCCTTTGTTGAGGCCAGCACCGGCTCGGTCACCCTGCGCATGCTTTTTCCCAACCCGAAACTGTTGTTGCTGCCCGGCATGTTTGTTAGGACCGTGCTGGAGGAAGGCGTCAAGGAACAGGCGCTGCTGGTGCCGCAGCGCGGCGTCACCCGCAATCCCGCCGGTCAGGCCATGGTCATGGTGGTCGGCGCCGGGGAGAAAGTGGAACCCCGGGTGATCCGGACGGATCGCACCGTCGGTGAAAACTGGCTGGTCAACGATGGCTTGGGCGTGGGGGATCGGGTGATTTTGGAAGGGTTGCTGAAAGCCCGCCCGGGCACCCCTGTGGTCGCCGTACCCTTTGGGGCCGACAAGAAATAAAGGAACTCCCCGATGCCGAGCTTTTTCATCAACCGTCCGATTTTTGCCTGGGTCATCGCCATCATGATCATGTTGGCGGGGCTGTTGTCTATCAAGACGCTGCCGGTCTCCCAGTATCCGCCCATCGCCCCGCCACAGATCACCATCAACGCCGTCTATCCGGGTGCCTCCGCCCAGACCGTGCAGGACACCGTCACCCAGGTCGTCGAACAAAAACTCAACGGCATCGACAACCTGCTCTACATGTCGTCGACGAGCGACTCCGCCGGGGCCGTGGCCATCAACCTGACCTTCAAGGCCGGCACCGATCCTAACATCGCCCAGGTGCAGGTGCAGAACAAGCTGCAACTGGCCACGCCGCTGCTGCCCCAGGTGGTCCAGCGCCAGGGCATTTCCGTGCTCAAGTCCACCAAGAACTTCATGCTCATTGTCGGGCTGGTCTCGGAAGACGGCGCGCTGGACCGCAATTCCCTAACCGATTACCTGATGTCCAACGTGCAGGAGATTGTGAGCCGGCTCGAAGGGGTGGGTGAAATCCAGGTGTTTGGCGGGCAAAATGCCATGCGCATCTGGCTCAACCCGCACAAGCTCAACAACTACCGCTTGACCTCCAATGACGTGATCGCTGCGCTGCAGGCCCAGAACGCCCAGGTTTCGGCGGGTCAGTTTGGCGGCATCCCGGCCATGCAGGGGCAGCAGTTGAACGCCACCATCACCGCACGCACCTTGCTGCAGACCCCGGCGCAATTCGAGGCCATCATCCTGCGCACCAACGACGACGGCTCCACAGTCCAGCTCAAGGATGTGGCCGAGTGCAAGATCGGCACGGAAAACTATGATGTCCTATCGTTCTACCAAGGCAAGCCGGTGGGTGCCATGGCCATCAAGCTGGCGGCCGGGGCCAACGCTCTGGAGACCGCCACGCGGGTCAAGGCGAAGATGGAAGAACTGTCCAAGTATTTCCCCACCGGCGTGAAGGTGGCCTACCCCTACGACAGCACGCCCTTTGTCAAAATCTCCATCGAAGAAGTGGTCAAGACGCTGGTCGAGGCCATCTGCCTGGTCTTCATCATCATGTTCCTCTTCCTGCAGAATATCCGCGCCACCTTGATCCCCACCATCGCGGTGCCGGTGGTTCTGTTAGGAACCTTCGGGGTGCTCTCGGTCTGCGGCTTTTCCATCAACACGCTCACCTTGTTCGCGCTGGTCATTGTCATCGGGCTGCTGGTGGACGACGCCATCGTGGTGGTGGAGAATGTGGAACGGATCATGACTGAAGAGGGCTTGCCTCCCAAGGAGGCAACCATCAAATCCATGGGCCAGATCACCAGCGCGCTGTGGGGGATTGTCACGGTGCTGACGGCGGTGTTTGTGCCGATGGCCTTTTTCGGGGGCTCCACGGGCGTGATCTACCGGCAGTTTTCCATCACCATCATCGCCGCGATGATTCTTTCGGTGTTGCTGGCCATGACCCTGACCCCGGCCCTGTGCGCGACCCTGCTCAAGCCGGTGGCCAAAGGGCACACGGCCGGTGAAACCGGTTGGTTCAAGGGTTTCTTCCGTTGGTTCAACTTCTGCTTCGAGCGCAGCCGCTCGCTGTATGAAAGCATGGTTGGCTCCTCCTTCCGCAAGCCGCTGCGCTATCTGGCGGTGTATGGGGCCATCGTGGCGTGCATGGGTTTCCTGTTTGTGCGGCTGCCCACCGCGTTTCTGCCGGATGAGGACCAGGGGTTTCTCATCTGTCTGGTCAATTTGCCGGCCGGGGCCACCGTCGACCGCACCGTCAAGGTGATGCAACAGATGGAACAGCATTTTGAAAAAAATGAACAGGCCACGGTGGCTTCGGTCATTACGGTGGCCGGCTTCAGTTTCGCCGGCCGCGGCCAGAACATGGGACTGGCCTTTATCCGGCTCAAGGATTGGAAACTGCGCAAGTCCCCCGGCCTGAAGGCTGCGGCCGTCGCCGGCAGGGCCATGGGCGCGTTCTCGCAAATCAAGGATGGCATGGTGCTTGCCTTCTCGCCGCCGGCGGTCATTGAGCTGGGCCAGGCCAACGGCTTCGACTTCCAACTGCAAGATCGTGGTGGCATCGGCCATGACCAGCTCATGGAGGCCCGCAACCAACTGTTAGGCATGGCGAGGAAAAACCCGAAATTGATGATGGTGCGCCACAACGGGCAGGAGGATTCGCCGCAGTTCAAGCTCGACGTGGATGATGTGCGGGCCGGGGCGCTGGGAATATCCCTCACAGACATCAATAGCGTGCTGGCCACGGCTTGGGGAAGTTCCTATGTGAACGATTTCATTGAAAACGGCCGGGTCAAAAAGGTCTTTTTGCAGGCTGGTTCGGAGTATCGGATGCTGCCGGAGGACATCAACCGCTGGTATGTTAGAAACACCCATGGCGGGATGGTGCCCTTCTCCGCCTTTGCCAACTCCCGCTGGCAGTATGGCTCACCCCGCCTGGAACGCTACAATGGCATCTCCTCCGTCGAGATCATGGGACAGGCCGCACCTGGCATCAGCACCGGTGAGGCCATGGCCGAAATGGAAAAAATGGCGGCACAACTCCCGGCAGGCACCGGTTTCGAGTGGACGGGGCTTTCCTACGAGGAAAAGAAAGCCGGAGCCCAGGCCCCGGCGCTGTATGCCATCTCGCTGCTGGTGGTGTTTTTGAGCGTGGCCGCGCTGTATGAGAGTTGGACCATCCCGTTTGTCAACCTGCTGATGCTGCCACTGGGCCTGGTGGGGGCGGTGGCGGCAGTCACCCTGCGGGTGCTGCCCAACGATGTCTATCTGCAAATCGGCCTTCTAACCACGGTCGGCCTTTCCACCAAGAACGCCATTCTGATCATTCAGTTCATCAAGGACCAGATGCAGCAGGGCCATGAGCTGGTGGACGCCACGCTGTCCGCTGTCAAGATCCGGTTGCGGCCGGTGATCATGACCTCTCTGGCGTTCTTCTTCGGGACCTTGCCGCTGGCGCTCACCACGGGGGCCGGCGCCGCCGCCCAGAATGCCATCGGCACCGCCGTGACCGGCGGACTGCTTTCCGCCACCTTCATCGATCTGATTTTCATCCCGTTTTTCTTTGTCCTGATCTCGCGCCTGTTTGCCCCGAAGCAACCTCAGCCACCTCCCGCGGAATCGGTGGCCGCAGCCACCGCGGCAAGCGTTGCATAGGCATGATACCTACATCGTAGCGTCGCTTGCCCGGCGCGGCTAAATGCGTTGCATTCTTCGTGCCTGCCAGCTTGACAGGCGGGGCCGGCTTGACGAGTCTGCGACACGCGACGCGCGGCGAGTGTTTGCCGGCGTTGGCGTGAAGCCCCAATCAGGACTCCAAACACCGTGTTTTCCAACGAAGATTACCTAGCGGATTTGCTCGCCGAAGCCGGCTTGGTGAGTGCCGAGCAGATCGCCAACGCGCGCAACACCCTCTCCGGCAGGGATTCGCTCATCGACCAACTGCTTGCCTCCACCAATCTAACACAAGAGGACGTGGCCCGCACGCTTGCCGCCAATGCCGGCATCCCGTTTGTCAGGCTCGCCGATTTCACCTTCGATCTGGCCATCACTGAAACCATCACCGACGAGGTGGCCAAGCGCTACCGGGTCATTCCGGTGCAGGACGACGGGCTTTATCTCACCGTGGCCGTGGCGGACCTGCTCGATTTTGAATTGCTCGACAGTCTGCCGCACGTGATCGGACGGCAAATCAATCTTGCCTGTGCGACCCCCAAGGATATTGACCAACATCTGAGCCAGATTTATGGCGTAGACGTGAGCAAGGCGAGCGATCCGCTGGCCGGTCTCTCGATCACCACCGGCGACGTGGAAGCGGGTCTGGAGGGCGACGATGCTCCCATCATCCGGCTGGTTTTCCAGACCCTCACCGAGGCGTTCCGCCTGCGGGCCTCCGATATTCACATCGAGCCACTCGAAACCTCCGTGCGCATCCGCTACCGCCTGGATGGCAAACTCGTCGAGGTGGACAACCACCCGAAAAAACTCCTGCCGGCCATCATCGCCCGCCTGAAGGTGATGAGCGGCACGATGTCCATCGCCGAAAAACGTCTGCCGCAGGACGGCCGCATCCAGTTGAAGATGGGCGAAAGGGAAGTGGATCTGCGCGTGTCCTCCGTCCCCTCGAATCATGGCGAGTCCATCGTCATGCGTATTCTGGACAAAACCGCCTTGTTGCTCGGGCTCCCCGAGTTGGGATTTTTCTCCGACGATCAGACGGTGTTTGAGCAGCTGCTCGGGTTGCCGGATGGCATTCTGTTAGTCACCGGCCCCACCGGTTCCGGCAAGACCACCACCCTTTACGCCTGCCTCAATGTCATCAACCGGCCGGACAAGAAAATCATCACCGTGGAAGATCCCATCGAGTATGAATTGCCGGGCATCAACCAAGTCATGGTCAAGACCGATATCGGCATGACCTTCGCCGCGGCCCTTCGCGCCATGCTGCGTCAGGCCCCTAACATTATCATGATCGGGGAAATTCGCGACGCGGAAACCGCCAACATCGCCATCAATGCCTCGCTCACCGGCCACTTGGTCTTTTCCACCCTCCATACCAATGATGCGCCGTCGGCCATCGCCCGCCTCGCCGATATCGGGGTCAAGCCGTTCCTGATTGCCTCCGCCGTGCGCGCCGTGCTCGCCCAGCGTCTGGTCCGCAAGCTCTGCCCGCTGTGCAAGGGACCCGCGGACCTCACCGAAAAGGAAATGCGCGCCCTCTCGCTCGATGCGGGCCGCGTCGCGGATGCCACCATCTTCAGCCCGGTCGGTTGTGAAAAATGCCGTGGCAATGGCTACCGCGGGCGCATGGGCATCTTCGAATTGTTTTTGATCGATGACGAAGTCCGCCAGATGATCAACACCGGCCTGACCACCACCCAGCTCCGCCGCCGCGCCCGCGAACTGGGCATGCGCACCCTGCGCGAAGACGGGATCCGCAAGGTGCTCGCTGGCCTGACCTCCGGCAGTGAGGTCGTCCATGCCACCATGTCAGATGCCGATTGAACCACCAGTCTCAAATTTCATGCATCAAATTTAGTGCTTCCTCTTACGCTCCATGGACCACAACCAGCTCATTGATCTTTTTCAAGCCCGCGGCCTCATTGATCGCTCGTTGGCGCAGGATATCCTCGTCGAAATCGAACACAGCGGCAAGGAAGTCGCGGAAATCCTCGCCGATTTCCAGATCATCCAATCCCGCGATGATGTCTGGCCCATCGTCGCGTCCGAACTTGGCACGGAAGTCTTTCCCATCCGCAATTGGACCCCGCCCGAAGCCCTGCTGGCCTTGGTCCCGGCCGGTACCGCCCGCCTCCACGGCGCCCTGCCTATCAAATTTGACGAGACCGGCCTCTACGTCGTGTTGGTCGACCCGCTCAACCCGCAAACCGTCGAAGACCTCCGCTTTGCCCTCGGCCGCGAAATCCATGTCATGGTCGCCCCGGACTACCTCGTGGAGCAAAAAATCAACGAGTGCTACGGCGGCGATGGCAAAGCGATGGAGGATATCCTCAGCCAACTCGAACTGAGCAGTGATGCCGTCAACGCCGCCAACCTCGAAGCCGAAGCCAACTCAGCCCCCATCATCCGCTACGTCGATCTCGTCCTCTATCAGGCGATCAAGGAAAAAGCCTCGGACATCCACTTCGAACCCTTCGAAAAGGATTTTAAAATCCGTTACCGCGTCGACGGTGCCCTCTACGAAATGGCCCCGCCGCCGGTCCACCTCGCGTTGCCGATCATTTCGCGCGTCAAGGTCATGTCCAACATGAACATCGCCGAGCGCCGCCTCCCGCAGGACGGCCGCATCGTCAAACAAGTCGGCGAAAAAATGGTGGACATGCGCGTCTCCACCCTGCCCACCCACCATGGCGAATCGGTCGTGCTCCGCGTGTTGGACCGCTCGTCGGTCAATCTGACGCTGGAGAACCTCGGCCTGCCCGACAATATCTACACCTACATCACCGAGACGATCGAGAAACCCAACGGCATCTTCATCGTCACCGGTCCCACCGGAGCCGGCAAGACCACCACCCTCTACGCCGCCCTGCGCCGCATCAACACCATCGAGTCCAAGCTCCTGACCGCCGAGGATCCCGTCGAATATGACATCGACGGCATCATCCAAATCCCCATCAATGATGCCATTGGCCTGGATTTCCCGCGCATCCTCCGCGCCTTCCTGCGCCAAGACCCGGACCGCATCATGATCGGGGAAATGCGCGACAAGGAAACCGCCACCATCGCCATTCAAGCCGCGCTCACCGGCCATTTGGTCCTCTCCACCCTCCATACCAACGATTCCGCGGGTGCCATCACCCGCCTCATCGACATGGGCTGCGAGCCATTCCTCGTCTCCGCTTCGCTGGAAGGTGTGCTCGCCCAGCGCCTCGTGCGGACCATCTGCAAAGATTGCCGCGCCCCCTACGAACCCAATGAGGCGATCCTCGGCCAGTTAGGCATCTCCCCCCACGAACTCGGCGACAAAAATTTCTTCACCGGGGCCGGGTGTGATATTTGCGGCCAATCCGGTTATCGCGGACGCCGCGGGCTCTATGAACTGTTGAATATCACCGACCCGATCCGCGACCTCATCACCGGCCGCGCGCCCACCGTCGTCATCAAACAAAAGGCCATGGAACTCGGCATGAACACGCTCCGCGAAGACGGCCTCCGCAATATTTACCTCGGCACCACCACCATCGAAGAAGTGCTCAAATACACCTGATTTCCTTCCACCAATCGAATTTTCCGTTCGCATTCCCCCCGTCCAACCGCTTTAATCCACTGCACCCCCCTCAGCCATGGCCAATTTCCAATACTCCGCGCTTGACTCCAAAGGTGAGCAAACCACCGGCATCGTTTCCGCCACCGACGAAGCGGAAGCCATCCAGAAACTCCGCATTCAGGGGCTTTATCCAACTCAAATCATCGAGGAAGGGAAAGGCAAAGGCGCGGCCAAACTCAAGAAACCCGCCAAGGCCAAAGGTGGGTCCGGCGCTGCTGCCAAAGGTCAGACCGGTGGCCGCATCAAGCCGAAGAACCTGATGATTTTCACCCGCCAGCTTGCCACGCTCATCGATTCCGGCCTGCCCTTGCTGCGCAGCCTCACGGTGCTCGGCAAACAAGAACCCACCCCCGTGTTGCGCGCCACCATCAGCGCCCTTGCCGATTCCGTCCAATCCGGTGCCACCTTCTCCGAGTCGCTCGCCCAACACCCGCGCATTTATAACAAACTCTACGTCAACATGGTCAAAGCCGGTGAACTCGGCGGTGTCCTCGAAGTCGTCCTCAACCGCCTCGCCGAATATCAGGAAAAAGCCCAAAAGCTCAAAAACAAGATCGTTTCAGCGATGGTTTACCCGGTGATCGTCATGTTCATCGCCATCGCCATTCTCACCTTCCTGATGATTTTCATCGTGCCCAAGTTTGAGACGATGTTCGCTGAAATGGACAATGCCGAGCTGCCGGGTATTTCCAAAGTCGTCTTTGGTATCTCCAATTTCTTCATCTCCGCACCCTTTGGTGTACCCAATGCGGTCTTTGCTTTCCTTGTCTTTGGCTTTGGCGTCTTCCTCTTCAATCTCTGGGGTCGCGGCAAAAAAGGCCGCATTGCCATCGATACCCTCAAACTCAAATTGCCGGTGTTCGGCGATATCCAACGCAAAAATGCGGTCTCCCGCTTCTCCCGTACCCTCGGCACCCTCGTCACTTCCGGTGTCCCGATCCTGCAAGCCCTCAACATCACTCGTGACACCGCAGGTAATGTCATCATCTCCGGGGCTATCGAAAAAGTCCACGAAGCCGTCAAGGAGGGCGAAACCATTGTCACTCCCCTGCAAGCCTCCGGAGTCTTCCCCAACATGGTCATTTCCATGGTCGATGTCGGTGAGGAAACCGGCCAACTGCCTGAAATGCTCCTCAAAATCGCCGATGTCTATGACGATGAAGTGGACAACGCCGTGACCGCCCTCACCTCCATCCTCGAGCCGATCATGATCGTGATCCTGGCCTTGGTCGTCGGTTCCGTGGTCTTCGCGTTGTTCCTGCCTTTGATCAAGATCATCACAACGATGGGCCAATAAGCCCAACCTGAGATCCTGCCGCCCGCCATTCCCAATTCCACAGCCCTCATGAACGCCTCGTCACCCCGTATCCGCAATGGATTCACGCTCATTGAGATGCTGGCCACCATCACTATCATCGTCATCCTGACCGGGTTGATCATGATGGGTACGCGCTTCATCAAGGACAAACAGAACCGCTCCAAGGCCGAGCTCCAACTCAAGTTGCTCGCCAAGGCCTGCGAAGATTTCAAGATGGATCAAGGGACCTATCCGGGCAAAAGTGACAACAGCCCCGCGGATGGAAAACACATGACCAATGAGATCTTCAACGATCTGTTCTGGGATTCCAATCGCAACGGCTCCGGTCCCAAAGCCGACATCGATCAGAAAACCTACCTCACCGAACTCGATCCGGACAACAATAAGCAAGGTTGGATTGAAGGCACTGGCCAGGCCGCCCGCATTCTCGATCCTTGGGGTAACGAATACTTCTACCGCAAAGGCGCCAACGCCCAAAACCCGGACTTCGACCTCTGGTCGGCCGGCAAGGACGGTAAAACCAATCCCGACAATCCAAGGGACAAAAACAATCGCGACGACATTCGCAACCTCTGAGCCCTCGCGCCGACCCCTCACACCACCCGCCAGCGCCAGCCCAATACAACCCGCTTGGCTGGCCCCTCTTTCTCCATGAGCGATAAAAAATCCGCCGACCGCCCACCGGAAGGCCCTTCCTCCACCCCCGCCGCGCGCCGGATCTCCAAACCACGCCCGAAAACCCATCCTGGCAATAATATTGCCACGGCTCCCCCTGAGTCCGCCACGGTACCCCCCGCTGCCGATGCCGGGCAAGAGGTGGGGCCCACTTCTTCCCGTGGCGCGTCCATCCTGCCCGCCGTCGTGGAGGCCAGACAAGAGGTCCGGCCCGCCTCCTTCCATGGGGACGAATTGGCAACGCCAACGTCAAGTCCCAAGCTCGCTGCGTCCGACGCTCCCCTAACATCCCAGAGTGACTGGCCGGAACCCGAAGCCCCCGCAGGCGGTGGCGCGGCCTCCTCGGAGGGTAAGCGCAAACGCCGGCGCCGCAAGGGCAAGGCCCCGGTCGCCAGCGCGCATGCCGCACCCCCGGAGGAATCCCATGCCGCCCATGCCGCTGCCGAGGTGACGGCCCCGGTGTCGCCCGCACCACCACGTGGCCCGCAAGCATCCCCGCGCCAGCAATCGGTTCGTACGAAAATCGATCCGGAAACCCTCTCCCTCAAGGCATGGAAAATCTTTCTCGCCGAAGTCAGTGAGGAAGGCATCGCTCTCATCGGCGATCAAGACGCCCGCGAGTTGGCCCGCCGCTGCTTCCGCCTCGCGGAAATCTTCATCGAAGAACAGGCCCGCCGTGTCCCCGGCAGTGCCTGACCTCAGGCGTTCCAATTCAAGGCGCCCTTCTTCAAGGCGTACACATAGGCAATGGCCAAGGTGCCTGCAAAGCCCGCCATGCTCACCAGTGCCACCGGACTCTGCTTGACCAAATCGCGGAATTGCAGTGCCCACGGGTACATGAAGACCACCTCAATGTCAAAAATCACAAACAGCATCGCCACCAGATAGAACTTCACCGAAAACCGCGGCGCCCCATCCCCAATCGGCAACATCCCACATTCATACGCGATGTCCTTGGTCGCATTGCGCTTGGCTGAACGCCCGCAGACCACGCTCAAAATCAACACCGCAGCGGCAAAGCCGATGACTATCAGGACTTGGCACAATACGGGAAGGTAATCGGATAACATGGCGTGGCAACGGGGCTGCAAGGGTCATAGTCCGGCCGCCCCCGCGGATCAATAAAAAAACCGCCTCCCCTGCGGGCGCGGTCTTTTTCACGAATCACCTTGGTAGAACGGTCACTCCACCTCGACTTGGGCGGCCATGAAAACACTCGATGCCTCATGCACCCGCGAGGTCCCCTTGTATTCCTTGCCAATTTTCTCCACAAGACCACGGGTCACCAGATTCTGCAACTTCTCATAGGCCCGCAACCGCAGCATTTCCTCCCCACCGCTCACCGCATTGCGCAGTTTCAAATTCGCAAACACCCGCTCGAACAAATCATTAAAACCGAATATTTTCTTTTCCGTCAAGACGGTCACCAACTCATCGGTGACATGATCCGGTAGTCGTCGGGAAAATCGTGTGCGTTTCGTGGGGGTTGCCATAACGAGGGGACCATAGCACCTCCCTGCGGAAAAGCGACTCAAATAATTGCCAACCCGATAATTGGCCATTTTCTGGAATGGCAGCTTAAGGCCAACCGACGCCTCCCCATCAGGCACAGAGGCTTCAAGCCAGAGCCGAACCACGGGATTTTTTGTCCGCATATTTTCGATGCTGGCTTGACAGCGCCGTTTTCTCAAGCATTCTCGCCTGCCCGCCGCGTCGGAAACGTGGTGAGAGCCCCCCCTCCCTATGAAAAAGGACATCCATCCCAAATACAATCCGGTCGTGTTCGTGGACATGAGCACCGGCAGTCGCTTCGTCTCGCGTTCCACCAAGACCTCGGAACGCAAGGAAATCATCGACGGCGTCGAGCACAGCCTCATCTCCATCGGCGTCACCTCCGCCTCCCATCCCTTCTATACGGGCCAAAACCAGTTTGTGGATACCGAAGGCCGCATCGACAAATTCCAAAAACGTTTCGGCGTCGTCCGCCGCGTCGGCAAGCCCAAGCTCGACTGAGCCTGACTCGTGCTGGCCAAACGCATCATCCCGTGCCTCGACGTCACTGACGGGCGCGTCGTCAAAGGCGTCAATTTCGTCGATCTCATCGATGCCGGCGACCCCGTTGAATGTGCCTTGGCCTACAACGCCCAGCAGGCCGATGAGTTGGTCTTTCTCGATATCACGGCGTCCTCGGACCACCGCCGCACCATGGTCGATGTGGTCCGCCGCACCGCCGAGCACTGCTTTATCCCCCTGACCGTCGGCGGTGGCATCCGCTCCGTCGAAGACATGCGCGCCATGCTCCTCGCCGGCGCCGATAAAGTCGGCATCAACACCGCCGCCGTCAAGCACCCCGACCTCGTCGATGCCGGAGCCAAGGCCTTTGGCAGTCAATGCATCGTGGTGGCCATCGATGCCAAACGCGTGGGCCCGGGCAAATGGGGCGTTTACACCCATGGCGGACGCACCCCGGTCGGTCTCGATGCCGTGGAGTGGGCCAAACAAGTCTGGAACCGCGGCGCCGGCGAAATCCTCCTCACCAGCATGGACGCCGATGGCACCCAGGCCGGCTATGACATCGAACTGACCGCCGCCATTTCCGCCGCCATCGGCATCCCGGTCATTGCCAGTGGCGGTGCCGGCAACCTCGACCACATGGTGGAAGTTCTTGAAGCCGGTAAAGCCGACGCCGTGCTCGCCGCCAGCATTTTTCACTTCGGCATGTATACCGTCGCCGATGCCAAACGCCACTTCGCCGCCCACGGCATCCCGGTGCGGCCACCGGTCATGGGGCATTAAGATACACACACGAAGGTGTATCCTGTTGCATCCACCTCGCGCGGGCCAATCCAAACTTGCTGCAAAAGCTCCGCCAGAAACGCCGGGCCGACATCCGCGTGGACACTCGTGACCGGCAACGTGAGTGAATTCGGCCGCGTCAAACACCTCAAAGCCGAAACATGGCATGCCTGAATCGGCGTTGCTTGCTCACGCCCTCACGTCTTTACCTAATCACTTCTTCACCGCTTTTTCTTCGTTTCGAATTTCATGCTTGAAGTTTGAAACTGAAATCTTTTCCTTCCTCCCATGCATCCCACCCCGAAAAGCAGCACTTTACTGACAGCAAAGAAATGGTTGACCCTGACGGGTATCGCCGCAGTGATCGCTGGCCTTGCTCCAACCGGAGTGGCGGAGGCGCAACAACCCAAGGCCAGCACGCCGGACAAGCCGATGGTTTTCCCCAATCCGGCGAAAGACCCGACCAAGCCCGCAGTCGGGGGCGTCAAGTGGTTTTGGGCCACCCACGGGAGGAATTTCGAACGGCGGAAAGCCGGCCCTATCGGCCTGTGTTTTCTCGGTGATTCCATCACGCAGGGCTGGCCGGGCGACATGTTCGGGAAGTATTATGGCGGCATGCAGGGGGTGAACTTCGGCTGTGGCGGCGACAAGATCCAGAACTTGCTGATGCGTTTGGAAGGCGACGACGGCGAATTGAAGGGCACCTCGCCCAAAGTGATCGTGCTGCTGATCGGAATCAATAACACGGGCGACAACACGCCCGAGGAAGTCGCTTACGGCATCAACTACATGATTAAATACCTGGGTAAACAATGCCCACAGTCGAAGATCCTGCTGCTGGCCCTGCTTCCCACCAAGGCTGACGACCAAAGCAAAATCAAGTCAGTGAACCAACTCACCGCCAAATTCGACAACGGCAAGACCGTCCGCTTTTTGGACATGGGTCCGAAGTTCCTCGGTCCGGATGGCAAAGCCGAGCCCAGCCTGTATAGTGACGGCGTGCACCTCAGCCGCAAGGGCTACGAGGTATGGCACGACACCATGAATCCGTTGCTCACGCAGATGATGGCGAACTAGCCGCGGCCGGATGCTTCGATACGGATCAGAGTTTTTCCGATCGGTGTGGAAAACTCTCATGAAAACTCCAGCCCACACGGGTCGCTGGGTGGCCGCAGGCAGCTTGTGGGGATGCGGGCTACCGTGGGTGGGACAAACCTGGAATCGTTATCTGGAGCGAAATAAGTGCCGCTGAGCGCAAATAAAGCTTGCTTGGATTTCTGTTAGGCGCAAAAAAATTCATGTCCGCACAGCAACAACTGAATACCGCGTTCTCCCGTGTTTTCTTCGCCGACATTGTCGCGCTCTACCCCCAATCAAAGCGTCGATACGCCTGCGCCGGAATCTCCGATATCCATCACTGC
>CAIKDP010000050.1 GCA_903826205.1 Akkermansiaceae bacterium | reverse complement strand
TGCTCATCGAGGCGGCCTCCCAACATTTGTGTTTCACGGATTTGGACCGCACGCCTGACCAGCCAGTGCTGATAGGTTCCAACCTGCACATTTACTGTGGGGCGGCCGAGATCAAGCGGGTTACCAGCTCACGAGCCTCCATGCAGATCGAGCTCAGCGATGCCGGCGCGCGCGCGGGCGACCTGTGGGTTTACAGCCGCTGGCCATTGGTGTTCAAGGCGGCCAGCGGCTGTGCGGCGCAGGGAGTGACCAGTGCCGGTGAGAATGTCTGGCGGATCAGTCTGGTGGACCGCCAACACGGCGAGCCGCAACACCTGGACTTGGAAGTCCAGGTGCCCGTCATCTATCAGGCGTGGTTCTGGTTGGGGGTGGGACTGGTGGCGGCGGTGGTGTTCGTCAGCCTGGCATTCGCGGCGTGGCGGTACGTGGTCGGCTTGCACCTCAAGCGTCAGCATGAGCTCGAAGAGGAACGCGCCCGTATTGCGCGCGACCTGCATGATGATTTGGGCACGAGCTTGACGCGGGTTTCCGTGATGGCCGAGGACGGTACCAACAAGCAGGAGGACATGGAGGCTTTGCGCAACCGGCTCGCGGCCATCCGTGCCGTGGCGCATGAGATGACCTTGTCCATGGACGAAACGGTGTGGGCGATCAACCCGCGCAACGACACGCTGGATGGCATCGTCAATTACCTGATCGATTATGCCGAGGAGTTCCTGGCGCCGACCGGTTTGAAGTTGCGCCTGGACATGCCCCTGCAATTGCCTGCCTGGTTCCTGCCCTCGGCATTGCGCCACGATTTGTTCCTGGCCTTCAAGGAAACCCTCAACAACATCGTCAAGCACGCCGCAGCGCGCGAGGTGCAGGTGACCCTGCGCGTGGAGTCCCGCCAGTTCCGGCTCATCGTTCAGGATGACGGACGCGGCCTGCCAGCAGCGCCGGAGCCAACCGCAACCGGTCATGGCTTGGACAATCTGCGCGAGCGGATGGCGCAGCTTGGCGGCGCCTGCCGGATTACCAGCACGCCGGGGCAGGGGACGCTGGTGGAGTTTGTGGTGCCGGTGTCGTTGATTGCTAGAAAGGAAAACAATGAGAACTAAAGTCAAACCCGTCCCAATCCGCGTGGCGCTCGTCGAGGACGATGCGTCACTGCGTGAACTCTTCAAAGACTGGATCCAGACTGCTCCGGATTTGGAGTTGGCGGGCGAATTTTCCGACGCAGAGAGTGCTATGGAACAACTGCCATTCCAGCCTCCGGATGTGGTGTTGGTGGACATCAACCTGCCGGGCAGCAATGGCATCGCGTGCGTGCGGGTACTCAAACCGCGGATGGCGACGACCCAATTCATGATGGTGACGGTTTACAGTGATGCCAACCTCATTTTCGAAGCCTTGGGTGCGGGGGCGACCGGCTATCTTTTGAAACGCTCCACCCGCGACGAACTGCTGGCGGCCATTGCCGAAATCGCCCGTGGTGGCTCGCCGATGAGCAGCACCATCGCCCGCATGATCGCCCAATCATTCCACCGGCCGCCACCCGAGGTGCGCGCCATGGATAGTCTCGCGCCCCAAGAACAACGCGTGCTTGAATTGATGGCGCAGGGGTTCGCGCATAAGGAAATCGCGGCGGAACTCGGCATCAGCATCCCTACGGTCGGAACCTACATCCGCCGCATCTACGACAAATTGCATGTCTATACCCGCGCCCAAGCCATCGCCAAGTTCCAGGGCCGGTAGCGGGCAGAGGTTTGTTGTCAGGCCTGTTCCAGCAACTTCTCCACCTTGCGGATGGTGGTTGCCGTGTGTTTGCCATTCACCAGTTTGGCCCCTTCGAGGATGGCTTTCAGCCCGGCCAATGCGGCTTGAGCGGCCGCTAGCGATTTTTTTTCACCGCCGAATTTCTTGTCGGAGAAATACTTGATGAAGGATGCTCCGCCGCGGCTGATGGTAAGGCGCCAGCCTTGGAATGCGGCAGTTTCGTAGGTGAAGCGGGTTAGATTTTTAATCGATTTCATGGGGGGGTTGGGGGATGTTATGGATCTTCAGGGCGTCTCTACCTGTTATTGGGGAGGGCTCCAAGCATATTCTGACATGCCCCGTTCCAACGGTAAATGGATTCCACTCCCGGCAACAAATTCACGCATGCTGCGAGTTGCTTTTCCACCAAGGATGTGCCAATCTGTCGCGCCTGCACCTCATCGGGGAATGTACAAAGCACCAGAATCATGCCGTTCATGCCCATTGCCCTACCAGAGAACCGATAACCTGTCACTCTTTCCATGAAATCCGGCTTTCTCGAAAAACTCGTGTCGCGGCTCGACCGCGTGGAGGCGGGCGAGGTTCAACAAATCGTTGCCCGCCTCATCCGCGAAAAGGGATTTTTGGAAAAAGTCTTTGAAGCCCTTCATGAGGGGGTCATCATTCTGGATGCCCATGGCGTCATTGGTTTCGTCAACGATGCCGCCTGCCAATTCTTCGGCCTTGATCCGGAACGCGCCGTGGGTGAGAAACTTTCCTCCCAAGTCCGCGGTCTGGATTGGGAAAACCTCGGCAAACCCGGTCGCTCGATCAGCCGGGATCTGGAGGTGTTTTACCCGGAAAACCGCTACCTGAATTTTTACCTGGCCCCGATTGATGACCGCGGGCACGAGGTGGAGACGCTGGGCTATGTGATGTTGGTGCGCGACCTGACCAGCAGCCGCGCGGAAGCCGAACAAACCATGGAATCCGAGCGGCTCAACGCCCTTACGCTGTTAGCTGCCGGGGTCGCGCACGAAATCGGCAACCCGCTCAATTCGCTCGATATCCACCTGCAGCTCCTCGGGCGTAAATTCCGCAAGCTGCCCGCAGCCAATCGCGCCCCGCTGGAGGAAAACCTGGCCACCGCGCGGGAGGAAATCCGGCGCCTGGACACCATACTCAAACAATTCCTCGCCGCGGTGCGGCCGACCATCCCGCGCCGCGAACACCACGATCTCCACGCCCTGCTTCATGAAACGCTGCGTCTCCTCGAGCCGGAGCTCTCATCGCGCCAACTTGCCGTGGAACTCGATCTGGCCGCCGCCCTGCCACCGGCGTTGATTGACCCCGGACAATTCCAACAAGTTTTCTATAATCTCATCCGCAACGCCTATCAAGCGCTGCCGCCCGGTGAAGGTTGCATCACGGTGCGCACCCAATGCAATGACTACGAATACCGGCTTGCCATCGAAGACAATGGCAGTGGCATTTCCCCGGAAATCATGGGGGCGATCTTCGAACCCTATCACAGCACCAAAGCCTCCGGCTCCGGGCTCGGCCTGTTGATCGTCCGGCGCATCGTCCGTGAACATGGCGGTGAAATCGAAATCGAAAGTGAGGAAAACCACGGCACCCGCGTCGTCATCCATCTGCCCCGCAACGAACGCACCGTCAGACTCCTCGCCACCCCCGCCATTGAGCTGTGAAAAAGACACAAGACAGAGGACAGAGGACAGAGGACAGAGGACAGAGGACAGAGGACAGAGGACAGAGGACAGAGGACGGAGGACAGAGGACAGAGGAAAAACCATCCGACTGATCCGACTGATCCGCTGCCACTTACTTACTTACTTCTTCACAAACTAACATAATACCCCCCATGCTCCCGACCCTTCTCATTGTCGATGACGAACGCGCCACCCGCGAGGGGCTCCGCAGTGCGCTGGAAGATGAGTTCGATGTTTACACCGCAGGGGGCACTGCCGAGGCCTTGAAAATCCTGAAAAGCGAGCCGATCGCCTTGTTGCTGACCGACCTGCGGCTGGGGGCGGACTCCGGCATGGACTTGCTCGATGCGGCGCTGGCGCTGCCCGACGCGCCGGTGGCCGTCATGATGACGGCCTATGGGTCGGTCGATACCGCGGTGGAAGCGATGCGCCGCGGGGCTTGGCACTTTGTCACCAAGCCGCTCAACCTCGATGAGGTGGAAATGCTGCTCAAACGGGCCGTGCACAGCCGCAGTGTGGAGTCTGAAAACCGCCAATTGACCCGCCAAGTCCAACAATCCCACAAGATCGAACGGCTCATCGGCAAATCCCCCGCCATGACCCAGGTTTTCGATTTGATCCAACAAGTCGCCCCGACCCGGGCCACGGTTTTGATCGAAGGGGAATCCGGCACCGGCAAGGAGGTGGTGGCTCATACCCTCCACCATCTGTCCGGGCGGCCGGTCGCCAAGCTGGTCATGGTGCACTGTGCCGCGCTCTCCCCGCAACTTCTCGAAAGCGAGCTTTTCGGTCATGAGAAAGGCGCCTTCACCGGTGCCGCGCAGCGGCGCATCGGACGCTTTGAACAGGCGGACGGGGGCACGATCTTTCTCGATGAGATCGGCGAGATCGATGCTTCCACCCAGGTCAAACTCCTGCGCGTTCTATCCGAGCGCACGCTCGAACGGGTCGGTTCCAATACGCCGATCAAGGTCGACGTCCGGGTCATCGCCGCCACTAACAAAAGCCTCCGGGCGCTGGTGGATGCCGGCAGTTTCCGCGAAGACCTGTTTTTCCGCCTCAATGTGGTGAGGATCCAGATGCCGCCATTGCGCAGCCGGCGCGAAGACATTGTGCTGCTGGCCAACTGCTTTTTGCAGGAATTCGCCAAGGACAACCAGCGTCCCGTCAAACCGCTCAGCGACGCCGCGCTGCATGCCTTGCTAACCTATGCCTGGCCGGGCAATGTCCGGGAACTCCGCACCGCGATCGAACACGGCGTGGTCATGAGCAATGATCCGGTGATTGATATCCGCCATCTTCCGCAATTTTTGCTGGGGAATGCCACGGCTCCCGGTGATTCTGCCCCGTCTGCCAAAAACAACCTTGAAAGCCCGCCCGATTTCAACTTGCATGCGCTTGAAGCCAATGCCATCGGCTCCGCCCTTGCCGCCGCCAAAGGGAACCGGACCCACGCGGCAGAGCTTCTCGGCGTGAGCCGGCGCACCCTCCAACGCAAATTGAAAGACAGCCCCCTTTAATGCCCCAGATGCCTTCCGTCCCATTGTCATGAGCGCCCTATCCACCTTAGTTGAAAACGGCGTCATCCTTCGCCGCAGCCTGTTCTGCCTTGTGCTGCTTGCCCTCACGCTTGGCAATTTGTTCACCCTCTTCCGGGGGCTGGACTCGCCCCAAGCCATGGATCAAGCCCAGATTGCGAGGGAAATCGCCCGTGGCAACGGTTTCACCACCAAACTGATCCGTCCGGCGGCCTACAGTCAGGCCGAAGATGCCAAAAAAACCGTCATCGCCTTCACCAAGTTTGAAGACACCTATCACTCGCCCCTCAACCCCCTGCTCAATGCCGCAGTGCTCAAGTTGGTGGGCGCGGACCGTGCCAAAGCCTGGCCCATGGGGGAAAACGAGCTGATCTATCCGCTGGACCGGGTCATCGCCACGGTCTGCACGTTTTTTTTCCTGATGGCCATCGGCGTGAATTACCTGCTCATCGCCCGGGTTTTCGATGCCAAAATCGCCGGGGTCTGTGCCATCCTGATGCTTTTCTCCGAATCGTATTGGAATTACTCGCTGAGCGGATTGCCCCAGATGTTGATGCTGATGCTGTTTTCGTGCGCGATCTACTTTGTCTATCGCGCGGTTGAGGCCACGGCGGAGGGCCGGATTGCCATGGCCCCGGCCATCATTGCCGGCATCTTCTTCACCTTGCTGGCCCTGACCCATTGGATGACTGTCTGGATCGCCCTTGGTTATATTATCTTTGCAGCCGTTGCCTTCCGTCCACGCGGCATCGTCAGTGCCGTCATCCTGGTGATGATCCTCATCCCTGCCACGTTTGTGATGATTCGCAACTATGGCATCAGCGGTTCGCCCTTTGGCACCGCCTTTCTAACCCTCTACAACGGCCTTGCCGGTTCCGAGGATGAAATCATGCGCACCAGCAACCTCAAGGACACTCTCAACTTGAACGGCTTGATCTCGAAAATCATCCGTGTGGCCTTGCTTCAAGCTTCCGACATCATTCCGCTTCTGGCAGGAATTGTCGTGGCACCGTTGTTTTTCATTTCGCTGTTGCATCCGTTCAAGCGCAAGCCGATTGCCACCTTCCGCTGGGCCATCCTCCTGATGTGGTGTACCACGGCCATCGGCCTGGCCTTTTTCGGGGTCGGCGCCAAAGGGACTGATCCCAACCAACTGCATCTGGTGTTTGCACCGATCATGACCGCCTATGGCCTGGCCTTCATCTCCATCCTCTGGAACCGTCTGGAGGCAGTCTCCTCCACTCCCATCCTGCGCAATGTCCACTACATTTTTATCGTCATCCTCTGCGCCCTGCCCCTGTTGCTCTCCCTCCCTCAGAAAGTTAGAATCGGCATCGAAACCCGGGATCGCGGCGGCTTCCCGCACTGGCCTCCCTACTACGCGCCCGCCCTCAACCTCCGCCTCAAAAAAATCGTCCCTGAGAACCAAATCGTGTTCTCCGACCAGCCGTGGGCTGTCGCATGGTATGCGGATCGCACCTGCATTTGGCTGCCACCCGATCACGAGGGGTTTGAAAAACTCGACAACGCCGCGGCGGATCTCAATACGCCGTCTGCCGGCGTGGTTATCTCCCCCTCGTCCTATGGCTCGTACAACATGATGGAGATTGCCGCCAAATTCAAGGACTTCACCTCGTTGGTCATCGACGGCCAAGCCATGATTGCCACCAATTCCACCAACACCTCGCTTTACGACAAGGACAGAAAAACCGAAGCCGCCCTCAAGCGCTACCCCTATCGCATTCCATTGCTCGGCTATTTCATCACCTTTTACAGTGACAAGCCGGTGAAAACCTCCAACTGAGCGGAGAATCTAACATGTCACGCAAAAAAGACATCCCCACTGGCGCCACCGGCCCGTCCTTCGAAGACGCGCTTGCCGGGTTGGAGGCGATCGTAGAGGCCATGGAGCACGAACAATTGCCCCTCGAAGAATTGGTGTCCAACTACGAAAAGGGCTCCGCTCTGCTCAATCATTGCGAGGCCATCCTCAAATCCGCCCGCGGGCGGATCGAACTCATCACCCTGCGCAACCAATCCGAAATCGCGCTGGATCCCGAAGCTCCGAGCAACCAAGCTCCCGTCCACCCGCCTGCCGCGGGGGATGATCCCGACGCCGATGACGACATTCGACTCTTCTGATCCACCCGCCCTCGGACGCTTGCTTGCGGGCATTGATTCTCCTGCCGACGTTAAAAAACTCACCGATGAGGAGTTGCTGACGCTGGCTGCGGAAATCCGCCAACTGCTCATTGCATCGCTGTCGAAAACCGGCGGCCATCTCGGTCCCAATCTGGGAGTCGTCGAGCTTACCATCGCGTTCCACCGGGTGTTCTCCACCCCGCAGGACAAGGTGGTCTTTGATGTGGCGCATCAGGGGTATGTCCACAAAATGCTCACCGGCAGGGCCTCCCGCATTCATACCATCCGCACCTATCAAGGTCTCAATGGCTTCCTGCTGCGGGCGGAGTCCGTGCACGACGCCTATGGCGCAGGCCATGCCGGCACCGCATTGTCCGCCGCCCTCGGCATCGCCGCCGCGCGTGACCTGGCCGGTGCCGACAACCACGTGGTGGCGATTGCCGGGGATGCCGCCTTTACCTGCGGGCCGACCCTTGAAGCCCTCAACAACATCGCGGAAACCACGCGCAAATTCATTGTCGTCCTCAATGACAACGAATGGTCGATCGACAAGAACGTCGGCGCCATCGCCCGCTATTTCAATGCCCTGCAAACCCATGCAACCTACGCCGCGGTGCGTAGCAAGGCCGCCGAGTTTGTGGAAAAAGTGGCTGGCAAGGCCGCCCGCAGCCTGGCTCACAAGGTCGAGGAAAGCGCCAAGAACCTGCTGTTTCCCAATGTCCTGTTTGAAAAATTCGGACTGCGGTATTTCGGGCCGATCGATGGTCACGACCTGCCGTTGTTAGTCCGGACCTTTGAGCATCTCAAAACCCTCCATGAGCCCGTCGTCCTCCACATCATCACCGAAAAAGGCCGCGGCTACCAACCCGCCCTCGACGATCCGGGGAAATTCCATGGCCTGGGTGCCTACAAACTTGAGGACGGCTCCACCGGCACCAGCGGCAGCCCGAGTTGTTCGGAAATCTTCGGGCGGACCCTCACCGATATCGCCAAGCAGGATCCCAAAATCATCGCCATCACGGCCGCCATGCCCGGCGGTACCAAGCTGGATATTTTCAAAAATGAAGTGCCCGACCGCTACTTCGATGTCGGCATTGCTGAAGAACACGCGGCCCTGTTTGCCGCCGGTCTCGCCACCGAGGGGTTCCGGCCATTTCTTGCCATTTACTCCACCTTCATGCAGCGCGCCTATGACATGATCATCCACGACATGGCGCTGCAAGGGCTGCCCGTCCGCCTCTGCATGGACCGCGGCGGGCTCTCCGGCGATGACGGGCCAACGCACCACGGCCTCTTTGATATCGGCTTTCTGCGCCTGGTCCCCGGGCTCATCCACATGCAGCCCAAGGATGAAGATGAATTGGTGGACATGCTCCACACCATGGCCGCCTTGGATTCAGGCCCGTCTGCCATCCGTTATCCGCGCGGCATCATCAAAGGCACACCGATCAAGCCCAAACCGCAATTGCTGGAAATCGGCAAGGCCGAAATTGTCGCGGATGGCACCGACGTCGCCCTCATCGGGCTGGGCACCTTGTTTGAGATGGCGGAACAAACCAAGGCGCTGCTCGAAGCCAAGGGCCTCAGCGTCGCCCTCATCAATCCGCGCTTCATCAAGCCGTTGGATGCCGGGGTGCTCGAGATCTACGCCGCGAAGTGCAAAGTCCTCTGCACTTTCGAAGACCATGTGTTAGCCAACGGCTTCGGCGCCTCGGTCATTGAGCACCTCCACACCGTGGGCTTGCACACCCCGGTCGAGCGCATCGGCTGGCCCGATGCGTTCATCGAGCACGGGACCCCCGAAATCCTCCGCAAACTTCACGGCCTCACCGCCGCCTGCGCCGCCGCCAAGGTGATGCGCCATTTCGCAACCTAAGAAAGCCGCTCGCGCGGTTACGCGGGCGGCTCTCTCAGTTAGGTGTTAGGGGCGGCAGATGCCGCTTACTCCGCGGCGACTGTCTCTGCGGGCTCGTCCGCGGCGGTTTCTTCCGCTTCCACCGTGCGGTCCACCCATTCAATGATGGCCATGGGGGCGGCGTCACTGGTGCGGGGGCCGAGCTTGGTGATGCGGCAGTAGCCGCCCTGGCGGTCCTTGGAGGCGGGGGCCACCTCGGCAAAGAGCTTCTTCACCGTCTCCTTCTGATGGAGGAAGGCGATGGCCAGACGGCGCGAGTGAAGATCATCGCGCTTGGCGAGGGTGATCAATTTCTCGGCCACCGGACGCAGCGCTTTGGCCTTGCCGAGGGTGGTTTTGATTTTCCCATGCTCGATGAGGCTGCACGCCAGATTGGCGAGCAGCGATCTGCGGTGGGAGGCGGAGCGTTTGAGCTTGGTGGTGTTGCGTCGATGTCTCATCGGGGGCTGCCGTTTCTAGTGAGGGTTGGAATTATTCGTCGTCGTCAATGTTTTGTGCGATCAGATCGGCAAGGCCGACCGGGGCTTCGTCTTCCACTCCGAGGCGGGGTCCGCGCGAGGCGGGGTTCGGGCCGCTGAGCAGCGAGGGCTCGAAGGTCATGCCAAGACCCAGACCGAGTTCGACGAGCTTGTCCTTGATTTCGTTGAGGGATTTCTTGCCGAAGTTGCGGTATTTGAGCATTTCCGCCTCGGACTTCATGGCAAGTTGGCCGACCGTGGTGATGTTGGCATTGTTGAGGCAGTTGGCGGCACGCACCGAAAGCTCGATTTCGTTGACCGACATGTTGAGAAGTTTCTTGAGCGCGGCGTTTTCCTCGCTGGATTCCGCGGGTGCCGCTTCGAAGCCCACCGCGTTTTCGTCGTAGTTGACGAAGACGTCGAGGTGGTGGCGGAGGATCGAGGACGCTTGCAGCAGGGCGTCCTGCGGCGTGGTGCGGCCATCGGTCCAGATGTCGAGCGTGAGCTTGTCAAAATCGGTCATTTGGCCGACGCGGGTGGTGTCCACGGAATACTTGACGCGGGTGACCGGGGAGTAAATGGAATCGATGGCGATGACACCGATGGGTTGGTCCTTGCGCTTGTTCTCATCACCCGTGGAGAAACCACGGCCGACACGAACTTCAAACTCGCAATCGAATTTCACTTTCTTATCGAGGACACAAATGACCTGGTCCTTGTTGACCACCTCGTAGATATTGTCGTCCAGAATGTCGCCGGCAGTGACCACGCCCTCTTTTTCCAGCTTGATGGAGAGGATGCGCGGTTCCTTGTCGTTGTGATGGAATTTCACCTTCTTGAGGTTGAGGACGATGTCAGTGACATCCTCGACCACCCCGGGCAGGCTGGAGAATTCGTGTTGCACGCCGGCAATCCGGACGGAGGTGATGGCGGCACCTTCCAACGAGGAAAGGAGCACGCGGCGCAGGGAATTGCCAATGGTGTGGCCGTAGCCGCGCTCGAAGGGTTCGGCGACGAATTGGGCGTAGGTATCAGTGGCGGTTTCCTCGTTACGGATGAGGCGGTTAGGGAGCTCGAATCGAGCGAGTTTGACGGGTGTTGACATGGGGACTTGGTTAGGCCGGGTTGCCCTCCAGCGAGCGGATCGCCCTGCGAGGGGCGATTTGGAGGACCAACGGCGATTTGAGATTGCTCGCGGGGCGGCGACTTAAGAGTAGATTGGCCCGGCTTGCAAAGCCTTTTTTTACCGGAATCGGGCCGCTAACGATTTTTTTCACGGAAAACCCGTAAAAACTGCTTGATCTAACCCCAATCATGGGGTAGGCAAACCGGTGAGGGATAACCCGTAAAACCAACCACCATGAAATCGATCAAAAATCTGACCCGGTTCACCTACGAAACTGCCGCCTTTCTTGGCTGGCGTCTGTCTCTCAGCCGAGCAGGGACGGTTTTCACCAAGTATTTCTCTGACAAGAAATACGGCGGTGATAAGAAATCGTTCGCTGCGGCCGAGGCTGCCCTGGCTGAGTTGAAAGTGTTGCTGGACGGGTCCAAGCGGGTGAATGGGAAACATACCGCGACAACGATCCGCAAGGCGCAAAAGTTGCTGGAGCAAGCTTGATTCCGGAGTCCTGCGTGGATCGACGCTTGTCGCGCGCTGCGCGAGTTTGCCCTTGGGCATATCTGCGACCCCGGTCCGTTTGAGCATCAGGGCCTGCGGATGGGTGAGTGATAGGGGCGCCCTTGGCTGGATATTTCAACGATTTTGAACCGATTTTACAACGAATTTGACGTCGAACGGCGTTCCGGGGCGGGACCGCTTGAGGATTATCGGACGCCATTTCAGATGGATCGCGACCGGGTTTTGCACACGCCCACGTTCCGGCGCCTGCAAAACAAGACCCAGGTTTTCTGGAGTGGTGAGTATGATTTTTACCGGACCCGGCTGACGCATTCGCTGGAGGTGGCGCAGATTGGCAAGTCCATCTGTTATTGGCTGAAGACCCGGCCTGGCGGGCCGCTGGACGAGGCGTTTTTCATAGATCCGGACTTGGTGGAGGCGGTGTGTTTGTCCCATGACCTGGGACATCCGCCTTTCGGACATGCGGGTGAGCGCACGCTCAATCATTTGCTGCGTGCGCAGGGTGGCTTCGAAGGCAACGCCCAGACCTTGCGCATTCTAACCGAACGAATATTTTCCGCGAAGCGCACCGGCATGGATCCGACCCGGGCGTTTCTCGATGGCGTGCTGAAATACAAATCGCTGTGGGGGGAGTTGATAGCTTCCCTGGGCACGCCGCCGGAGAATCACTTCCTCTATGACGATCAATGCGGCCATCTCGAATGGGCGATGGGCTATCAGGAGTTCCCTGCGGGACTGACGCCGGGACCCGTGCGCGACATGCTGAAATCCATCGAATGCCAAGTGATGGATTGGGCGGATGATACGGCATACTCGCTCAATGACCTGTCTGACAGCGTGCGGGCCGGGTTTCTCACGATTGAGAAAATCGAGGCATGGGCGGAGCGCTGCGGCGAGCCAACGGGTGAGGGGTCCTCGCTGGGCGATCTGATGCGGGCGATCCGTCAGCGCCGGGTGGACCCGTTTGTGGGAAAACGCATTGGCCGCTATATCCAGGCTGCATCACTCGAACCGCATTCGAATTTCCTCAGTGGTTTGACCTGTCGATATGGATTTTACCTGTTAGTGGAGGAGGCGGTGCGTGCGGAGTCGGCCTTGTTCAAACGCCTGGCATTTGAGGTGGTTTTCCTATCACCCCAATTGAAACAGCTGGAGCACAAGGGCAGTCGCATGTTGCGACAATTGTGGGAGGTGCTCGGGCAAAGATACATCGCGCAGGGCAGCATCGATGGTCAGGATTTTCAACTGTTGCCTGCGGAGACCGCCGCGGAGATTGCCGCTGCGCCCAGTGAAGCCAATCGGGCACGGCTGGTTTGCGATTTTCTCGCGGGCATGACCGATGGCTACGCCGCGCGCACCTACAAGCGCATGTTTGCGCCCGATTTCGGCTCCATCGGGGATCTGGTGGGATGAGGTCGGGGGTTGACTTTACGGGCATGACTGTTGTTCATTTGTGCAAGCCATGTCCGATGCTTCCACCCCGTCACTGCCCGCCACCAAGCCACTGGTGATGACGCCGTCTGTGGCGCTCAAGCGGCATTTTGGTTTTTCCGGGTTTTTGGATGGGCAGGAGGAGGTTCTCGCGGAGATTGTGGCCGGGCGGGACGGTCTGGTGGTGATGCCCACCGGTGGGGGAAAATCCTTGTGCTTTCAAATCCCGGCCTTGTGCTTCAGCGGGGTGACCTTGGTGATTTCCCCGTTGATAGCGCTGATGAAGGACCAGGTGGATGCGCTCGTGGCCCGTGGGATCGAAGCGACCATGATCAATTCCACACTCTCATGGCCGGAGCAGAAGGAGCGCTTGGATGGGATGCGCAATGGCGCCTACAAGCTGGTCTATGTGGCTCCGGAGCGCTTCCGGGCCGAGAGTTTTCTCAGCGCCCTGGAGGGGGTGGAAGTCTCGCTGTTTGCGGTGGATGAGGCGCATTGCCTGAGCCAGTGGGGGCATGATTTCAGACCGGACTATTTGCGCTTGGGCAAGGCCTTGGAAAAGCTCGGCCATCCGCAGTGCATCGCGTTGACCGCCACCGCCACTCCGGTTGTTAGGGAAGACATCACCAAGGTGCTCGGCTTGCGCGACCCCTTCGAACGCGTCAGCGGCTTTTCCCGTCCGAATCTCGCGCTCAACATCTCGGCGGTGGACAATGCAGCGCAGAAGGACGAGCGCTTGAAAGCGGTGGTCGCAGCCCATCGCACCGGCATTGTGTACTGTGCGACGCGCAAAAAAGTCGAGGCGGTGTCCGAGACGCTTGCCAGTTGGGGGCTCAAGTGCGTGGCCTATCATGGCGGCATGAGCGATCAGGAGCGCGAGCGTGCCCAAGAGGTGTTCATCCAGCGCCAGGCGGACGTGGCGGTGGCCACCAATGCCTTCGGCATGGGGATTGATCGGGCGGATGTGCGCTTTGTCGTGCACTACGAAGTGCCCGGCAGTGTGGAGGCCTACTATCAGGAAGCCGGTCGTGCCGGTCGTGATGGCGAGACGGCGGTGTGTGAGTTGCTGTTCAATTATGCGGACACCCGTACCCAGGAGTTTTTCATTGAGGGGGCCAATCCGACGGCGGCGGTGATTCGCACGGTCTATCAATATTTGCTGAATGAGGCGGACAAGGAATTCGAGGTGCATAAGACTTTGGAGGAGATCGCGGCCTATGCCGATGTGAAAAATTCGATGGCTGTGGGTAGTGCCTTGTCGGTGCTGGCGCGGGCCGGTTACATCGAGCGCTTTGACGTGCCCGGCCGCAGGATGCGCGGCACGCGACTGCTCAAACCGGCGGTGTTGGCGCGTCAGTTGGTCCTCGATGAGTCCGCCATCGAGGAAAAAGACCGACGGGATAGGGAAAAACTCAGGGCCATGGTGGCGTTGTGCTACGCGCGGACCTGTCGCCAGCGTTGGATCCTGGGCTATTTTGGCGAAGCGGGCGAGGGGGATTGCGGGTGTTGTGATGTGTGCCGCGACGAGTCGTCCGGTGAATTGCGCCCGCCCACCGCGGAAGAGGACACCCTCGTACGCCAAGCCCTCAGCGGGGTGGCCCGCATGTCCCGCCGCTCGGCCCAAGGCTGGGAAGGTCGCTACGGTCGTGGCCGCATCGTCCAAATGCTCTCCGGCAGCCGCTCCCAGGAAATTCTCAACGTCGGACTCGAGCGCCTGAGCACCTACGGCATCCTCAAGCACAAAGGGGTCGGATACCTCAACGCCTTGATGCGCTCGCTCACGGATGCCGGACTGCTGATGAATGTGAGCGGGGAGTTTCCGTTGCTGACCCTCACCCCCCTGGGGGATGCCGTGATGCGCGGCGAGACCCCTTACACGTTGGTCTGGCCGGAAGCCGGCGCCATGCGCCAGGAGGTCAAGTTGCAGGACCACGGGTTTGATGAGGGCCTCTACTCACAGTTGCGCGACCTTCGCGCCAAGATTGCCAAGCGCGAGAACCTGCCTCTCTACGTGGTTTTCAGCAACAAGACCCTCGAGGCGCTCGCCCGACATCGGCCGGCCACTGCGGAGGAGGCCATACAGGTCCCGGGGGTCGGCGTGGCCAAGGTCCAGCGCTACATCGGCCCCTTTCTCAAAACCATCGCCGAGTGGCGGTCCGGGCGCCGCCACTAGCGCCGAACCCCGGCGGGAGCAATCCTGATAGACAAAAGAAATGGGTTGCCAGAGAGGCTATAGTGGCCATCAATTTGTGGTGCCATGAAAAGACTGTGCTGTTTTGTTATGCTGCTGGTGCAGCCGCTGGCCGCGGCTCTGGGCACGGCGGATGAAATGCTGATCGCCTTCCAAGCCAAAGTTGGGGCAGGCGAGGGGTTCGACGAGTTGTTAGCTCCGGCAAACACTGGACCCGGATGTTCGGGCGCTGAGTGGTCAACGGCCTCCGGGGGCGGGTTCGTCACCGAGGAGCTTGTCGAGTTCCACGACGCGTTCCCACGCGCAGCGCCGACGTTGGTATTTGCGCCAGACAACATCGCGCAGTGCGCGCCACACGACCTCCGGTACCTCCGCGTTCTCGAATTTCTCCCAATCCGGGTCGGTTTTCAGGGTAGTGAGGATGGTCCAGCGGTTCCCATGATGGGTGGCCCTGAAGTACCTGAGTCCCTCGTCGGTGTGTTCGTGCCATTCGTGGCTTTCCATGGGCGGAGGGTGCGGCAACGCTCGCCACAATGCAAGGCCGGAGAAGCCGGTTGCCGGATTCTTCCCGCTTTCAATTTCTTGCCAGGGTGTTAGACTTGGCCCATGAGCGAGGCAGGGGCATGCGGGCAAGTAAAGTCATGGCTGGCGGCCATGGCCTCGCGGGCGCTCGACTGCATTTACACGCCACAGTGTGCGCTGTGTGGCGAAGTTTTGAAAAACGCGCGGGCGCTGTGTGAGGCGTGTGATCGGGAGTTGCCACGGCTCCGGCCGCCGTTTTGTGAAAGATGCGCCGAACCGTTTGACGGGTGCATCGAGGGTGCGTTCCAATGCCAGAATTGTCGTGAGCTGGAATTCGCCTTTGAGTTTGCACGGCCGGCCATGCTCTGGGACGAACGCACCCGGGATTTGGTCCACCAGTTGAAGTATGCGCGGGCGATTCATCTGGCGGTCGAGTTGGGGCGTCTGGCCGCGGAAGCCTTTGCCGATGCACGGATGCGGCCCGCGCTTGATGCCGGCTGGCCGCTGGTTCCGGTGCCCTTGCACCGGTCACGGTTCCAGCACCGCAATTTCAATCAAGCGGCGGAAATCGCCCGCGTCGTGGCCAAACAGACCGGCCTGCCGGTGCTGGCGGCGCTCAAGCGGACCCGTTGCACGGACACCCAGGCGTTGTTAGGTCGCAAGCAGCGGCTTGAAAACCTGAAGGGTGCCTTTGCTCTAACTGCTGCGGGGCGCCGGCAACTCGCAACATCCGCGGAGGGAGTCATTCTCATCGACGATGTCCTGACCACCGGATCGACGGTGGATGCCTGTGCCACCACGCTTCGGCGCGCCGGTTTCAAGCGCGTGTGGGTGGTGACGGTGATGCGGGGATAAGCCACCCTCAGTACATGCCGGAGAGGCGGTGATTGAGGGCGACGGAGCGCCGCAGGGCGCGCATCACATCGATAAGTCCGTGGTGGGCTTGCACCGTTTTGGCGCAATGGGCGTCGGTAAACGCCTTGCGGCTCACATAGCGGCCGATTTCACTGTAGAGCTGTCGCATGCGGGTATCCAACACCCCGAGTTCAGCCCGCAGGGTGGAGACGTCCTTATTGACTTCGCCTATGGCTTGAAAGGCGAGCGAAGCCTTCGAGTAGCTTTCCTTTTTGATGATTTCCAGCTTGGCATCAATTTGATCGAGCTTGTTTTCGGTCTCATTAAACGTGTCGCCCACTTGGGAGCGTTGGTTCTTGAGTTCGATAAACTGGTGTTTGAGTTCGTCCAAGCGGTGTTTGACTTGGTCGAGGTCCTCGGTGAGTGGCGTGGGCGGGTCCGTCTGCTTGGTCAGGAATTCGAGTTTGATTTTGAGTCCGTCGTAAATCCGCCGGATCTCGCGGGCCTTGCTGACGATGGTATCGCGCTGGAGGGAGAATTGCTCGAGTTGGAGGATGACGGCGAGGCGCTGCTCCTGCAACTCCTGTTGCATGGGGGGCGTGGTGTTGAGAAAGTCGGAGCGTTCCTTGTGGGCGGTGGCGAGCCGTTTTTCGCATTGGGCGAGCCGGTCGATGACGATTTCCCGGTCTTTGACCAGTTTGCGGAGGTTCCAATATTCGATGGAGAGATTTTCGATGGCCGCGACGTTTTCCCACACCGCCATGCCGAGTTGGGTTTCCGCCTCGCGCAGCAGGTGCATTTCACTGGCAGCCTCGCCCATGCGCTGACTGCGGCGGAAGATGCCGAAAGCCTGGCCCAAACGGGCGATGAAATAGCGGGTGGTGGTCATGGATACGGAAGACGCCAGAGCCTAATCGATCATGGGACCCACGGCAAGAGGGCAAGGGCGTTCAGCTTGATTTTTTCCGGGTGGCGGGAGGCGATGAGCGTTTTTTGGCTGGCGCGGCGGTGCCCAGCAGCATGGTTACTTCCGGCGGGGTGAGTACCGCCCAGTGTCCGGGTTCCAGATCACCGAGCCACAATTGGCCGATCCTGACGCGCAACAACTTGGTGACGGTGTAGCCCATGGTTTCAAACATCAGCCGAATCTGGCGCTTCGCCCCGTGATCCAGAACCACCCTGATCCGACGGGCGGAAAGGCGCTCAATGGCCTTGGCGCGGAGTTTGCCGCTTTCCGTATACACCCCTTCAAGAAATTGATCAAGATGGGCGTTTCCAAAGGCCTGATTGGCGGTGACGAGGTATTCCTTCTCCACCGATTTCGACGGGTGCATCAGGCGCTGCGAGAGGTCGCCGTCGTTTGTTAGAATGAGCAGGCCTTCCGAATCCCGGTCGAGGCGTCCGACGTGGTGCAGTGCGTGGAGCGTGCCGGGCAGCAGTGTGTAAATGGTATCGCGGCCGAGTTCATCCTCGCGCGAACAGACATAGCCACGCGGTTTGTGAAAGGCGACGATGGTCACCTCGCGCGGGGCCACGCGGCGGCCATCCACCTTGACGTGATCACCGGCTTGAATGCGGGTGGCGAGGTGGGAGCAGGGGCTGCCGTTGACCTCGACCCGCCCGGCCTGAATCAATTCATCGCAGGCGCGGCGCGAACCCACGGCGCAGGAAGCGAGGTATTTGTTGAGGCGGGTTCCGTCGGGCATGGAGGTAGACTGGAAGCATCCAAGGCGCGGAGCCTGACGGGATCCACACGCGTGAATAGGATCACCCGCGCGAGGAATCAACCCTCGTGTTTGGTCTTCGGCAGGCCCACCGGTGAGCGGCCATCCTTCCACTCGCCTCGCTCCTTGAGGAGTTTGACGCGCTCGAAGCGTTTGAGGACGGAGCGTTTGCCGCCGACGGTGGCACTGGATTTGAGGCTGTTGTGCTTGGACATCGTGGGAAGAGGAATTGAATCGCGGGCGCGCAGACTGACCCGCCCCGCCGCCGCTGGCAATGCAAAAATGGAAAAAGAATGCAAATACCACAGGGGCTACCGCCAGGGCAGGGCGGAGCATGGGTGGCAGGCAAATAATTTTGTGACAATTGCAAGGCTCGGGTTGCCAGCCCGCGCGAATCCTGCTAGGCGTCTTGCGCATGGGCCGGTTGATGCCACAACTTGAATTCCGATGGGTCTCGTGGCTGCGCGTGCGTGCGGCGCCGCCGCCACTTCAGGAATACACTGAGCATGAGGATGGCGCGTTGACGGCATGGTGTGTGGAAACGTCCAAATTGCTCAATCTAACCGAATTATCGCGCCGCGTCAGGGTCTCATGGAACTCGCGGATGCGGACCACCGCGGGGCGCGCGTGGTGGCCGGACCGCATGATCGAACTCAATCCCAAGCTCAAAACCCTGCCGCCTGAAGAACTCTGGCGCACCCTCAAACACGAGTTGGCCCACCTCGTTGCCTATGAGCGTGCGGGCCGCCACCACACCGGCCCACACGGCCCGGAATGGCAAGCCGCGTGTGCGGAATTGGGCATCCCCGATGAACAACCGTACCACACGCTGCCCTTCAAGAGTCGCAAGATGAAGCGCAACTACAGCTACGTATGTCCGCATTGTTTGGCCACGATGCGGCGCGTCAAGCCGATCCGCCGGATGGTCGCCTGCTATGCCTGCTGCCGGAAATACAACAACGGGACGTATCATTCACGGTTCCGCCTCATCGAGCAAAAGCATTGATGGACATCGAAGAATGGGTTGAATGCCTGCAAGGGCTGGGCTAGGGTGCGTCGGCAATGAGCATGCAAGGACGCGCAGCATCCGCGGTAGCAATGACCGACCTCGGGCGGGCGGCCGCAAGTGGCGCCACCCGTGGCGGGGTCATCGCCTTGGTGGGCGGACTCGGGGCGGGGAAAACCCATTGGACCAAGGGCATGGTGGCCGCATTGGGCTGCCACGCGGAAGTGACCAGCCCCACTTTTTCGTTAGTGCATGAATACCGGGGCGGGTGCCTGACGGTCTTCCATTTCGATTTTTACCGTCTGGAGTCGGCGGCGGAAGTCATCGCGTTGGGATGGGATGAATATCTGGATGCCGGCGGCCTGACCATCGTCGAGTGGGCCGATAAATTCCCCGAAGTGCTGCCGCAGGATGCCATCTGGCTACGCCTCTCGGTGGAACCGGATGCCAGCCGGTTGGTGACACGCCTGGCCTGAGTTCGGCGCTCACATGCCCACCGTTCGACCGGCGCTTTGGAGCATGCGGGTGGAGGCTCCGGCAAGACCCTTGGCGATATTGCAGGACGAGAGGGTCAATACCCCCGCCAGCAACGCAATTAACACGGCGATTCGTTTCATGACGCGCGACGCTATTGCCCCGCCAAAGGGAGTCAAGCCAAAGAAAGTGCCTTGCCATGGAAGTTTCCATTGCGTGGCGGGCGGGCCGTGCGCAGGCTGCAGTGCGACCGATGGAAACTGCCAGCGATGCGTTGATCCGATTTTTGGCGACCGAGCGCGGGCTGTCCGCAGCCTATCAGCTATCGGTGCGGCAGACGCTGGATGCGTTGGCAGCCTGGCTCCGGCAGGGTGGCATGGCTTTGCGCGATGTGGGGACGGATGAGTTGGCGGCCTTCCTCAGCCAACGCAAACGCGAGGGCCTCAACGCCGCCTCCCTGCGCATCACCACGGTGCATCTCAAAGTGTTTTTCCGCTGGCTGGCGGCGCGGGGCCGCTTGGCCATGGACCCGGCTGAGCCGCTCATTGCCCCCCGCCCGGACCAAATCCTGCCCGAAACCTTGCACGCTTCGGCTGTGAAAAAAATGTTGGAATCGATCGACCCGGCG
>CAIKDP010000049.1 GCA_903826205.1 Akkermansiaceae bacterium | reverse complement strand
GGCACTTGCCGTGTTAGGTGGCGATTTGCCACTTGCCGACCAGAGGAAATGGAAAATATGGATACCACCATCTGCGCCCGGTTCCGTCCCTTACGTGCCTGGCGTGGGTGATCCCACATGGGAGAAAAGCTATAAGGCATCGGACGGAATGACTTTCAAGATCACAGCAATTGAGGACGGCGGCAACTTAGCGGGAGAACAGTATTCAAGCTCATACCCATTCGTCCGACGCTTGATTGTAATCGACGAGGATGGGGAAATGGAACTCCCAGAAAGCTCTGGTGCCGGGTATCCAGATGTCAATGCACTTTGTCGAGTAAATCTGGAGGACAACATGAGGTCACGGCTCGTCGCTGCCGGAACCGAGCTATGGGTAAAGAAGGATGCCCAGTGGCGACACGCCGAACACTGGCCCACAGTGTCTCCGGTGTTAGCGATAGCAGAAAATGGAATTCTCATGGGGGGGCACTCGATCTGGCGCAACGGCCAAGAAGTCTTGCTTGACAAGCTTGTTGAGAACTTGAAAGAGGGTTCCTCAGCCCGCTACACCAACCTCCGTGCCTATGCCATGAATGGCGGCGGTGCTATCGTCGCACTTGCTGATGACGCAAGTAATCCAGGCACAGGGAACAAGTCACTAGTGTTGCTTATGCCGATGGACGTAAGCTGCCCAGAGCTCTATATGTTCAGTGGCCACAATGATGATGTTGTGAGTCTGTGTAAGGCATCAGGCATTGAATGTGAGTGGAGGCTCAAAAATAATTCGCCAGTTATCGGAACTTTCGATCAGCCGTCCGATTTATCTTGTAGCTTTACTGCTACAGCTCCTGGGATTAACACGCTGCAACTCGTGTTTGATGGCGATGTAGCGTGGGAAAAGCCAATAGAGATTCTGGATCTGAAGAGCCGATCGGCCTGGAGCGCCAAGCCCGTTGATATGGCTCATATGGATGGAGCAATGGCATCGATTCAGGGTGTCACTTTCCACCACTCTGCAAATACTAATGATGGTATTGCTGAGATTCAGCGCATTCAAAACGAACATCAGGGTAATGGTATTTATTACTTTACTCATGATAACTGGGGTGATATTGGATACCATTTTGTGATGACCAAAGATGGAACTGTATACACAGGGCGAGCACTCGAAACGGCCCCAGGGAGCCCCGGCGGACCCTTCACGCTTGGAGCCCATGTAAAAATGAAGAATACACCCTCAGGGATAGGCATTTGCATCCTTGGGAACTATGACACTGAGACGTTCACTCCCACACACCAGAATGACGTGGAAAAAGCAATCAGCGCAATATGCCGACGGTATAAATTGTCCTCAGACAAAGTCTCCTACCATGCTGCGCGAGCAGTCGTAGCACCGGTTCTCGAAACTACGGCATGTCCCGGAGCAAATATTCGAGCCAAGGCAATGGATATTTCAGATCACATTCACAGAAACCTCCAATGAAAAGCTCGGCATTGATTATTGTTTGCGGCGTCACAGCATTGATTGTTTGCGCACTCATCTACTTTAAACAATCGTGTGATCACCAATCACAGGCGATGTCGACCGTAAATGAGGCAGGCTCATCCCAACAGGCTATGCTAGCAAGTACCCAACTTGAACCATTGTTGCCGCTACCTCCTATAATAGACATTGCAAACGACGGCAACTTGCCGGGTTCTGACTTGCAGGGGGTGACGGCTGACCCATATGTGGTTAGATTCTTCAAGAATCACAGTCCAGAGAAGGATGAGGTTGGTACTGTGCGTGCTGTAAGTGACCGCATTCAACAGCTATACATTGGTGAAAGATTGGTTTTTGAGGCTGCGCATATCTTGAAGCGACGGAGCATATCTAGTGACGGAACTGTTGCCTTAGCGGCAATAATCGGCGATGCCAAGTCGGGCACCAAATCGGATACCCTATCGCCTGATGACAACGCGCTAATGGATAAAGGTCCATCAGCAATTTGGATAGTCGATTCGCTTGCCCAGAAAAAGCGCATCTCACCCCCATTGGTCACTGCCACCCTCCCATTGATTGCCCCAGACGGGCACGCTATTGCATTTACGGGGCAAAAAATTAGCACGGTAGATTCCGAATCATCTTGCATGTTGTTCGTCGTTGACTCCAAGACCGGACAGTGTCGGACTTTCGGATCGCGGGAGCACTTGGACAACTACATTGTGTCAGCGGCGGAATGGTCGGCCGACGGCAAACTTCTATATGTTCTTGAGGATCACGGTGAAACTGGTGGCCATATGGTGATGAAGTGCGTTAGATTCAAATGATTGTCCAATACAAATGGCTCAGAAGGTTTGAATGCAATCAAGATTTTGAATGGCAGTGGTTCAAATATTTGGCGTTCGATTGTTTATTTGTTAGTAATACAACCGAAATGGAGACGGTTAGATTCTTTCCGCCGGCATAACCCGTTGATAGTGAGGAGGAAATCTATTAAGCGGGGCGACAAAGTCCTCGGGTCCCCCCACCCCCCTCCAAATCATGTGAAAGGTGTTTTTTCAGGTTTACACTTTTTTTGCACGAAATAACAGAAAAGTTCTGTTAGCTTTGGCGCTTTTCCAGATTTGTAACACATTGAGTGGGAACGTGTTGCGAACTTTAAAGGCACCCGAAATATCCCCAGTTCCTATCTAACAGCAAGTGTAAAGCGGTGTAAAGCAAACAGCGGTTTTGTGGCGATTTTTGTGTTTTGTGGCGATTTTCAGCCGCCGGACACCATGGAAACCAGCCGCCCGACATAGTTCGCCGTCAGCTCGTTTGGCCCGAGTCTTACCACACGCCACCCCGCCAGCGCGGCCTCCAGGTATTTCTTTAAATCGGCGGCAAATCCCCCTGCCCGGTTGTGGCGACCGTTCACGTAGATGCCGCCCTCGATCTCGATGAGCGTCCGGCTCGGCAGGTGGGCGAAGTCGGCCCGCCATTTCCTAACCGGGTGAAAGCGGAATTCCTTTACCAACTCGGGTCCGGCCAGCACCCGCCACAGCATTTCAAAGCGGCCTACCAGCTTGCTTGGCGGCTTGCAATCCCGGAACACCTTGCGCCGGCGGGTTGGCATCGGCGTTTTTCCTTGAAACATCAGATTCCTAGTCGTCCAGACGGCCCCACGACTACGGCCTGTCTCCTCCGCGATTTCCCTGTCGGTTTTTGACCAGTCGATTCCTTTCGCCCATTCCTTCATGGCCGTCTTCTTGACATGGGGGCCACGCACGGTTTCCGGGGCGTATTTTGCCCTCGCTATGGACACTGTTGATGGCCGACATCCCAGTTGATCGGAAATTATCGACGTGGGCTGGCCCCAATCCACTGTATGCCACCCGTATTTCGTTTTTTGCGCGTCTCCGTTTTTGTGTAGTGTATTTCTCATAATGTGCGCTGGTTAGTCGCTATCAGAGGGGCAATTTCGCCTGGTTAGGGTCGTCGATGACGGCCTGGCATTCGGCTGGTTGCTGGGTCATTGCTTGAGCTGGTTGTAAATCGTGATGATCGGTTCGAGGTCGCGGCAGATCACTTCGCGTTGCGCCTTGGTGGCGTTGGCCAGAAACCGCTCGGCTTGCAAGCGGCGCCACCAGCAACAAATCCGGTTCACGAACGGGATGTAGTTCAACTGGCCTTTGTCGGCGGGATCCGGCTCAAGGTCGGCATCGGTGGCAACACGGCCAAGACACAGTGACTTGCGCAGGCGGCGGGTGCTCATGCGGCGTCCGGCATCTTCCTCGGCCACGCAGGTTTCTATCCAGCTTTGGATTTCGTCGTCGGGGAGTTTTGCCAGCAGCCGATGATGTTCCCATGACAGTCGTTCGCTGCGCATCTGGTAGGGGATGCTGCGGCTCACATAGGCGTAGTTCTGGAGGGTGGATAGATCGAGGCCGGTGGCGGCGAGGGCGAGTTGATAGGAATGGCCGTCCACCTTGCTGGCAGGGGTGGTGTCGTTGCCGAAGCGGCCCTGGCCATAGACCAGCCAATCACCGACGATGAAGGCAATGGAACT
>CAIKDP010000048.1 GCA_903826205.1 Akkermansiaceae bacterium | reverse complement strand
TGAAATGCTGAAAGCTGAAATGCTGAAATGGTAGAGTTAAGAGTTAGAGGTTATGAGGATGAGATTTTAAATTTTGGATTTTGGATTTTGGATTTTGGATTGGAAGAGATCTGCGAGCTGGGCTGGGGCGATTCATTGCGGAAACGCAAACATCGAGATTTTTGATTTTGGATTGCAGAGAGCATTGCGCGGTGTTCGGGCGGGCGGCTTGGTCTTTCATTTAAAATTCAAAATTCAAAATTCAAAATTCAAAATTCAAAATTCAAAATTCAAAATTGCCCGCAGGGCGTCTCTTTGCGGCTTTGCGGTAAATCTGCATTTCAGCTTTTTCTTCATCTTCATTTCAGCATTTCAGTTTTCAGCGTTTCAGTTTTTCAGCGTTTCAGTTTTTACTGTGACAGCACGCCGATTTGTGAGGCTCGGTGTAGCTCGAAGGTGCCGGAGAGGATGAGCGGGTCCTTGTGCACGCCGCTCATGGTTTCGATGTAGTTGCCGCCGACCACACTGCTGCCCCAACCGGTGGTGACACTGCTGCCGGCAGGCGGTGTGGCGGTGAAGATGAACTTGCAGGTGCGGGTGATGGTGGGGGATTCGACGCCGGCGGGCAGCGGATTGCCGCGGGCATCTTTGTTGTCATGATCGGGGTGGTATTGGTGGACGAAGGGGTTGGTCGCATCGTTGTAGGGAATGTTGACGATGCGGGTGAGCGTCTGGCCGGTGGCGAAGTGACCGCCGCCACTGGTGATCACTTGATCCAAGGGCAGGAAGGCGGAGCCGAGATGCTGGGCACTGGCCAAGGCGTCCTGTTTCAACAACGACTCCGAGGTGCAGATGCCCACCGCATTGGGCGCCACCGCCAGTTGGCCCAGATAGACATGGGACAACAGGCTGGCTACACCGCCATCGGACAGATGCAACAAGGTGCGCAGTTTGAAGGGCGTCGGGGTGGCGCTGCCACTGCGCGGCGGCGGCAGATCGATGGTGACCGCCGGGGCCATTTCATAGCCCCCGCCACCACTGTTGATGGTGAATCCGGTGACCGAACCATTGCCCACTTTCGCCGTCGCCGTCGCTTGAAAATTCACTTGCGGCGCGCCCACCGTCACCGCCGGGGCGCTGGCATAGCCGCTGCCCGCGTTGACGATGGTATAGCCGGTGACGGCACCATTGCTGAGGGTGGCGGTGGCGGTGGCCGCCACCAAAGCCGGCGGATCCGAGAAAGTAATCGTCGGCGCACTCGGATAACCGCTGCCCGCCGCAGTGACCGTGATGGCGCCGACACCTTTGGCGGCCGTGCCGCTGGTGCCAGCCATCAAGACACAGGTCGCCGTCGCCTGCACCGGGGCCGGCGGGGCGGCGACAGTCACCCGGGGCGCGGAATTGTAGAGGCTTCCCGGATCTATCAAATTGAAGCCGGTGACCCGGCCATTGGCGAGGGTCGCCACCGCCGTGGCCTGCGTGCCGGTCGGAGGATCGCTGAGGGTCACGCTCGGTGGCGTGGTGTAGCCCGCGCCGCCCAGCCCGAGACCAATGTTGCCGATGCCATCGCTGAGCACCGTGACCGTGGCGGCATCCGGCGAGCTGATGCTGAGCGCCGGCGAGGTCAGGTAGCCGGTCCCCGGCGAGGTCAGGGTGATGCCGGTGACCGTGCCGTAGTCGCCACCGCTGAGAACCGCCGTGGCCGTGGCCGTCTGCGCTACGGGCGGGGTGCCGAGGGTGACCGACACGCTGCCAGCGCTGTAGCCGGAGCCGCCGTTGGCCAATGTGAGTTGGGACACGGTGAATTGCCGGGCGTTGCCGAGCGCCGTGGTCAGAGTGCCGGCGGTGTTGACCACGCCGCCGGAGATTGTCAGGGTGGGCGCGCTGGTGTAGCCGGATCCCGCCGAGGTGAGGGTGATGCCGGTGACCGTGCCGGAGCCACCACTGCTGAGGATGGCCGTCGCCGTCGCGGCGCTGCCCGCGCCACCGCCGGAAATAGTCACCGTGGGTGCCGTGGAATAGATTTGGGTACCCGCCGTGAAGGTGAAACTCTGGGCGGTCAGGCCCAAGGCGGCCGTCGCCGTTGCGCCCGTGCCACCACCGAAGCTCACCAGCGGAGCCGTCGCGTAATTGCTGCCACCAGCCGTGACCGTCAGGGTTTTGACCGCGCCGTTGAGCACCGTGGCGCTCGCCGTCGCCGGCACACTGTCGGGTGGATCGGCCACCGTGACCGTGGGCATCGCCGCGTAAACCGTTGGCAGCAACCCAACCGCGATGCTGCTGACCCCGCCACCCGCCACCGCCGCAGGTTGATTCAAGCTGGCGGTGGCCGTCGCTTGCACCGGGGTTTTGAACGTGCCGCCCGACATCGTCACCCTGGGCACGGTTTGGTAATTGCTGCCCGCACGGGTGATCGTGTAGCCGCTGACCTGCCCGCTGGCGATGCTCGCGGTGGCCGTCGCCTGCACTGCGCTTGGCGCGGGGGTGATGGAAGTCACCGTCGGGGGCGCAAGGTAACCGGCACCCGCGTTGGTGATGGTGAAAAGTCCCACGCCGTCACCGCTCAAGGTGCTGGTCGCCGTGGCTTGCACCGGCAGCACCTGGGTGCCGCCGCTCATCGTCACCGTTGGCAGGGCGGTGTAGTTGCTGCCCGCATTGGTGAGCGTGTAGCTGGTCACCGCACCGTTGGTCAGATTGGCAGTGGCTGCGGCCTGCTGCGCGACGGGCGCCGGGGTGATCGATAACACGGTCGGCGGGCTGGTGTAGCCGTGACCCGGGTTGGTGATGGTGTAACTGCTCACGCTATCGCCGGTCAGAACGGCGGTGAGAGTGGCTGTAACTAACACCGGCGGGGCAATGGTGATTGTGGGCGCGCTGGTGTAACCGGTGCCCGCGGTGTCGATGCTGATGGAGGTGATGGCACCCGCCGCTACCGTCGCGCTCGCGGTGGCAGTCAAGGTGGCGGGAGGGGCCGTGATGACAACCGCCACCGCCGACCACCCGCTGGGGCCTCTGTCTATGCTGCCGCCATTGATTACGTTGATCGAACTAACGGTGAAATGCTTGGCATTGCCCACTCCGGTCGGGGCAATGCCCGCGGCACTGACCACGCCACCCGCAAAGCTGATGGACGGAGCCGTGGTGTAGCCGCTTGGGCCGCCCAGCATCGGATTGGTGACGGTCACCGCAGTGACCAAGCCATTGGTGAGCACTGCCGTGGCAGTGGCCTGCATGAAGGCGCCACCGCCGCTGATGGTGACCGTGGGAGGGATAAAATAAGTTTGAGTTCCCGGATCGATGGTAAAACTCTGATCGGTCAGGCCCAGGATCGCCGTGGCGATGGCTCCTATCGCGCCAGTGACGGTCACTGCCGGAACGCTCCGGTAATTGGTGCCCCCATTGTCCACCGTGATGGCATCGACGGCGTGAGTTCCGATTCCCACCACCGCGGTGGCCGCGGCGGGAACACTGGCAGGAGGCGCGCCCACCGTGATGGCGGGGACGCTGTCGTAATAGGTGCCTGCCTTGGTGATGGCGATACTCGCAAGGCTGTCGTCGCTGACAGTGGCCGTCGCGGTAGCCGTATCGGCACCGACCGGGACCGAGAGCACGACGCTGGGCGGTGCCGTGTAGTTGCTGCCCGGGGTGCCCAACGCGATGCTCGTAACCGCGCCAGTGCCTGAGATAGTCATCGCGCCCGGTGCCGCGTTAATCGCGGCGGGGGGGGGGCTGATCGTCACCGTCGGCGCGGCGCTGTAGTAGCCGCCGGTGGAACCGGGGGTGATGCTGCCAAGGGTCTTGCCGCTGAGCACCGCGGTGGCGGTGGCGATGGCGCTGGCTGGTGGAGCGGTGAGAGTGACGCCGGGAGCGGTGGTGTAGTTGGTGCCTGCCGTGCCCACCGCAATGCTCGTCACCGTGCCCGCAGACAAGGTCACGGCACCCGCGGCGGCGTTGATGGCAGTCGGCGGCGCATCGATGGTGACCGTTGGGGTGGTGGTGTAGTAGCCGCCACCCGTCGCCGCGGCAATACCCGCAAGCGTTTTGGTGGAGCTGAGAGTGGCGGTGGCGGTGGCTTGGGCGCTCGGCTGGGGAGCAAGGGTCACTGTCGGCGCACTGGTGTAATTGTGGCCGGGATCGTTGAGCGTGATGCCGGTGACGGTGTCGCCCGCCATCACTGCGGTGGCGGTGGCGGTGCCCAGCGTGGGCGCGGCGATGGTCACGGCGGGTGCCGTGGTGTAATAATAACCGCCATTGTCAACACTGATGCCCGCCAGGGTCTTGTCCAAATTGAGCGTCGCAGTGCCTGCGGCGGTGACGCTGGCGGGAGGCGCTGCGATGCTGATGGTGGGGGCCAAGGTGTAAAAGCCGCCCGCCTGTGTCTGCGTGATGGCCGCAAGCGTCCCATTGTTCATGCTGGCGGTGGCCGTCGCGGTGGCGGTGGCGGTGGGTGGTGAAAGGGTGACGTTGGGCGGGGATGCGTAGCCCGAACCGGTGGCGGTGGGCGTGAGCGCAGTGACGGCTCCCGCGCTGATAGTCGCCGTGGCCGTGGCCGTGGCATTGCTGTTGGCATGGGGCGCGCCGATGGTCACTTTCGGCGCTCCGGCGTAACCAAAACCGCCCGCGCCGACAATCGTCAGCCCGGTGACCACACCATCCTTGACGGTGGCCGTCGCCTGCGCCCCGTTGGACACCTTGTTGCTGACGTTGGTCAGCGAAACATCGCCGACCCACAATCCGGCCAACGAGGTTTTTTGAGCGGTAACCGGCACATACACGTCCATCAGATTGCCGCTGTCGGTGATGTGCAGCAGTGAGGCAAAAAACCCATTGGACGCCGCTGCGGACATCATCGCATCGCCACGGTTGATCCCAAACAAGAGCTCCACGGTGCTCGTGGGCCCGATCGCCTCGGTGTAGCTGCCGGCAATGGGCGTCTCGGTCCATTGCAAGGTGCTCGCATTGAAAACCCGCTTGGTCAGCGGCACCGCTCCCACAATCCCGGTCTGACCCGTCGGCGCGGATTCGCTGGGCGTCAGCGCCAAGGTCAGGGTCACGGCGGCGCTGCTGAGGTTGCGCACGAGCACCTTGACGACCGCCCCATCGCGACCAAAGACGAGCCCTCCATTCGTGCTGGGACTGATTTCCAACGGCGCATAGTAGTTGCCGGTCACTGCGGCGGAAAACCAATACGCTTGGGTCGCGTCGAGGGGTTCCGAGCTGGTCGAGAATACTTGCAGCGGATTGCCCGCCCCCAGCTCGCCTCCCACGTATTTGTATATCTTCGCATTCGCCGCGATGGCCGCCGGAAATGTTGCAAAATATGCATTCATCTTCGGATACGTGCCGCTCTTGAGCGTCGGAAACCCGAGCAGGTTCGCCCCGTTGCGCACCCAGGAATTGGCGGGCAGTTGCAGCGATTGCTTGAGCGTCACGCTGTGATTGTCGGACGCGGTGCCGCTGCACTTCACCAGATAGGCACTCTGCCCGATGAGCGCCGCAAGCGAGGTCATCGACCCGTCGCGTGTCCACACCGCCCACTCGGGCGTGCCGGCTGCCGGAATCAATGGCGACTGGGTGAAGCCAACTTGCGTCGGATTGGGCTGCCAGCGCCACACTTCCAACACCGCCGGTGGCATCAGATTGGCAAGCGTATCGTAACTCGCGTCACCCGTTAGATAAATCGCGTTCCAGCCGCCTTTGAGCGCATAGGTCGTGCTCTTCCACTGGGCATGCGCGCTACCCGCACTCATGCCCGCCAATATCACCCACAGCCAGCCACCCAGCCGCACCCGCACCGTCAAAAATGCCATCATTGATTTCAGGTTCATGTTAATTTTCTTATTTCAGCTTTTCCCCCATCACCTAACGGTCAGGCGGAAAAACTCGCTGGTGGTGGCGCGCGGCGCGGTGAACACGGAAACGATGCCGACATTGGTGGCCTGATAGGCTTCGCTGCCCGATCCCGGCGCGCCCACCGCAAAGGGCACCCGCGTCCAGGTCTGCATATCGAGCGTGCTCTCGATGGTGTAGACCTTGCCGGTGATCGCATAGAACTCGAAGCGCACGCTCTCCGGCAGTTTCTCCTTGAGCGCCAGACTGAAGGTCGAAGTGACATCCCCGGCGAAGGTGCCTGCAATATATGCCTGCAAATTCGTCAGGCCGTTTTTCTGAAAGTGACCGTTGAGTCCTCCCAACAGACTGAGATCCCAGTTGCCGTTGGCATCCGGGTATATGCCTGCCAGATATAACTGCCATTCCTCCCACGCGTCGGGCAAGCCATCCTTGTTAGCATCCTCGCCCAGATTCAGATCCAGGCGGATCCGCTCGCCGCCCTTGCCCGCCTTGAGCGTGCCGTTGACCTCGATCGGATAGAACAACACCCCGTTCATCGACACCACCAGGCTGAAGGCGCCCAGCGCCGCGACCGCCTTGTCGCTGTAGGAAGTGGTGCCGCTGCGCGCCGCATCAATGCGGATTTTAAGCTCGTAGTTCTGGTCGAGTTGGCCGGTCGTGATGGGCGTGCGGCCAATCTCGGCCCCGCCCTTGAGCAATACAATCTCCGCCCCTTGGCCCGTGACCGTCTGCCCCACCTGATCGCGCACGATCCCGTAAAGCGTGTAATACGGCGCGGGCGGAAACGCGAGTGCCGGCGACACCGCAGCCAGCAGGCACACAAGGATTTGGCAGATGGATTTCATAGGTCAATAAATAGGATTCTCAGAGGCGCCGCACTTCCAATGGGTTCTTGCTTGTTGAAGGATGGTTAGGGCGCTGCACGTCTTTTGCACACGATTCGCACCCACGTCAATAGAAAAAGACAAAACAACCGTTAATTCTTTTTGCCCCCGGATTGGCGGATGGCGTTAGTTCCCGGAATTCGAGTAAGTCCGCAGGAACAATTGGATATCCTTCACGCTGGCGACAAAGCGGTTGAGGCCGTCTTGTTCGTCGCTGAGCAGGGTGTAGGCCGGGATGACGATTTTCCAGCGGGTGTTCCAGGCGCTGCGGCCGATGAGGCGGGTGTTGGTGAACTCGGTGGGAATCGAGCTATAGAAGAACGCCGGATCATTCACCGGGCGGAAGGCCTGGTGTTTGCGCAGAATCCACGGTTGCTCGCTGAGCGTGCCGTTGGCATTGAAAAACTGGCTGGTGTTGAAGGCCGATGCCCCGAGGTTGTAGGGCAGCGGCAGCGCCTGATCGTGTACCGTCCAAGTGCGCAGCGTGTTGGTATCGCCCAGCGGTGGTGCCAGCATGCAGTCGATGCCACAGGGAATCAGATAGACATAGGGCGTCGCGCTCAGCGAGTTGGTGCCGCTGGGGGAACCGGTGGTTCCGGGCGTGCCGAAGGCGTAGGGATCCATGCCGGCGTAGCCTTTCAGGACGATGCCCACACTGCTGATTTTGGTGGCGTAGCTGCTAGGCGTGTAGGCGTGGTCGTTGGCAGCCAGCGGCAGGCCGAAGAAGTTCATGCCGTGTTGGATGGTGCTGCTGAAAGGAATGACGATGCCGGGCGCGGCCGAGCCATCGGGCTTCTTCAGGTTGTTGCAATACCTCGCCACATCGGGGTCGGCCAGGACGTCGGGCACGATGTATTGCTGCATCGTCTGTTTCCACGCGTCGTCATCGCTGGTGATGGTGTCGTCGTTGAGGATGCGGAACAATTCACCGCGCAGGCTGAAGAGCGTGCCATACGGATCGGGGTTGTTGATGCCCAACCGGCCCTTGGCCACCGAAAAGTCCGCGCTCAACTGCGCCATCGTGCCGGCCAACCCCGCGTCGCCCAACGTGCTGACGGTGGCTTGGGGTACATTATCGGTTAGATCGCCGAGTGCGCGGGAGGCGACGATGTTGGCGATGACCGCCTTGCCCGCGGTGCTGCCGAGTAAGCCGGTTTCGTAGTCATAACTCTTGGCCGCGAGATAGGTGTAGCGGCCGGCGAGGTCGAACAAGGTGCGGTATTGCTCGAGCGCTTCGTTGCGGAAGGTGCGGAACGTCAGGTCCTTGGTGCGATAGCCGGTGATGATGGCCGCCGCACGTTGACGGAAAGTCTCCCGGACGCTTAGGACTTGCTGGCCCTCCACCAACACGTTGGCCACTTGCTCGTTGGCCCGCTGGTAGGTGGTGGCGAGTTGGGCGACCTCGAACTGGTGCGAAAGCAGGTCGCGATAGACTTGTTCAAATTCATACAACTGCTGGCGCTCGTCGTATTGGAAGCCCGCCGCCTCCAGGTTCTTGTCGAGCGTCATCGAGATGCCCGTTTGGCCGGCGTTCAAGCCAATTGCCGCGCCGCGTGCGACGAGGGAGACATAGGATGCCAGGGACTTGGCGGAAGCGCCGGCCAATTGAATTGCCGCCCGGATGGTCGAACTCGGATCAACCGCCATACCCACGACGGCGGGAGGCACTTGTGCGACTGCAATAGCGATATTCAAGGCATTTTCGCCGCTGGCATCCGACAGAGCTGCCGCGGATTCCAGCAATGCCTGCAGCGCCTGCATGATGGTGATCGCATCCGTTGCGGTGCTGCGGAGTTCACCGGCATGACCGTGCCATTTAACCATTTCATCGAACAAGGTGTACTTGCGCTTGAAATTCGCCTGCAACACCAGAATTTTCTGATTGGACTCGAGCAAGGCCAGTTGCGCTTGATAGGAATCCAGCAATGCCTGCTGCAAGCGGCCGGTGCTGGCGCGCTGGCCGGACAAACTCAAACCGCCCGGCCACTGCAAGTATTGGTTAGGTTTCACCGTGACTGTTTTGCTCACGCTGTGGGTCGGGGTCACGCCGTTGAGAGTGATATCCTGGATCGAGTTGCCCGAGAAATTGGCGATGTCGGTGGGCACGTCCAGCGTCAGCGTCACGGGCTTGCTGGTATCCACCAGATCGGTGGGTTTGTCACAGACGAACCAATGCACGAGATCGGGGCCGGAGTATCCTTGGGCGTAGGTCTTGCCGACGCCGATATCGCCGCCATACGGGCTGCCGAAGATATCGGTGAGCTGGTTCACAAAAGCGCTCTCCTGATCGACAATGGCGGTGTTTTCATCGCCGATCTGGTTTTCCTGGTTGCGCAGCAGGCGGGTCATCTTGGCCGCTTGGTTGAAGGCACCCTTGGCATTCAAGGTTGCCCGCAGCGCTCGCTCGTAGATCTGTTCAAAGTGCGAGTGGCCGGCCTGCAACTGTGAGGGAGATATATCAAAGGCGATCGCCCCCGGACTCAGGCCGAGCGGATTGAGGTGGGCGTTGGCGCTATCGATGGCACCTTGGAAGCTGCCGGCCGCGCTGACGAGTTGGTTGAGTTCAGGCACGGTCGTGCGATCAATGATCTGCACACCGCTGTGGTTTGGATTGCTGTCCTTGTCGGGCAGCAAGGCATTGGCGGCGGCCCAGTTGAGGAAACTGCCCTGCGCACTGCGCGACACCCATTCATCGAGTCCTTGGCTGCGGATGACGCCGGTGTTGGGATTGATTTTGCCATCGCGGAACTGGCTCCAACCGCTGGCCGCATCGTCCTTGTAGCTCTGGCGATGCACCAGGCTCACAATTTGCTGCGCGCTCATGGCCACGTTGGCGGCGGCAGCGGCAAACTTCCGCTCGTCCTTGTAATCGATCTGGATCGACTGGCCGAGCATCGAGACATCCTCGGACGCGGTGGTCCAGGTGAAGTATGGATGCTCCAGCAACTTGTAGTAACCTTTCAGCGCCGTCAGGTAATGGCCGTAGGCATCGCCGTGGCCTTGCGGGAACATCCGTTGGGCATCGGCGGCATCCACCACGCCATTGGCCGTGCTGCTGCCGGTCTTTTCCTTGATGTTGTAGTTGGTGGCGTAGAGCACCTCACCGCTGTTGATGCCGCGGGTGTAATTCCACCACAGGCGGTTATAGGCGGGAGCGCTGGCCACTCCGGGATTGGCGAAATCGTCGCGGCCGCGCAACAGCGCCAACTCTTCTTCCAGCGAACTGCTGACCTGGCCTTCGAACGAAAAGCGGCTGGTGTTCACCTCGGTGACGGTTGTCTGGTCGTCGATGGAGATGGTCGGATTGGCGGCGTCGGCATAGGCCTCGTTGCCAAGGATCGTGTATAGGTCGTTGAGGTAGCCGGCGGCCAGAATCAACGCGCTGTTGGATGCCGTGAAGTCGATGTTGGATCCGATGGTGAAGTTTTTACCGCGGTTGAGGATGGTCTCGTAAATGGCGATGAGGCCCGCGTCGTTGATGTTTTGCAGATTGAGGGCGATATCGCCTTCCCAGCGGGTGCCGGCCTGGGTGAGCAGCGAGACATCGGTGTTGACCTGGTTGTTATATAAATCGGTCATGCGCTGGTTGAACGGGGTGATTTTCGCCAATACCCGCTTGATCCAGCCTTCAACGAGTTTGGGCGGCATCCAGTTCGACCACGTGGTGTCGCCTTTCTTGCGATAGGCCATGGTGAAATATGTGTCGCCCATCAGCACGGCAGGATTGCTGATGGTGGCCGTCGGCGAGCCACCCACCACGATCATGTTGTTCAGAGTGCCGCTGGGTTTGATCCAATAGGCGGTGCTCGCGGCGATATCCACGTTTGTGCCATTGAGCGGTGGATTGCTGCCGTTGGTGGGGAAGCCGTAGCGCCACTGGAATTCGAATAGTTCGGGGTGGCCGGCGTAATCGCCGCTGTGGCGCAGCGTCACTTGTTCGTCGAGCGGATTGCTCGACGTGAGCACCTTCAAATCCCCGGTGTGGAGCGTCGGGCCGACCTTGATCACCTGCATCGCAATCGGATTGGCCGGATTAGTGAATGCATTGCCATTTTCAAACACCATCGTGATGTAGCCCGTGCCCTTGCCCGTCGCACTCAAGGCGTAGCTGTCCACCGCCGTGTCGGGATCGGTGATTTCCGCCAGCGTGGACTTATCAATGACGCGGTGATCTTTGGCGGTGTCCACCACATAGGTTCCGGGAACTGTCGCACTCTTGCTGAAGGTTGCCAATTGGGTGCTGAGGCCGTCAATCGCGGCATCCCAGTTGGATTTGTTGGTCGTGTCACTTGCCGGGCAGAGATTTTTCAAGGCGCTGAGGTCGGCGTCGCCCAGCACGTTGAGGTTGAGATAATCTTCGCCGGCAATCTCATCGATAAACTCGCCGGTGAGGGTGAGTGCGCCCTTGCTGCCGGTATTCGCGTCGTAGTAAAAGCGCTGCTGCAAATGCGGCGGCAGTTTTTGGAAGTATGTCTTGCCCGCGTAATCGCTGGTCAGCACAGACTTCGGCAGCGATAGCAGGCTGCCGACAGTTCCCAACGGAAATGTCTTGGCGCGGGTCGGGTCGTGCAGCAGCACACTATTGTTAGTGCTGCCGGTGTTGGCGATGGCTTGTTGATAGATCAGTTGCGTGCTGGTGGCACCGCGCACTTGCGGCAGATTTCCGGCGATCGCACTTGCCTTGGCCAGCGTCAGCGTCTCCGCCTGCTCGAGCACCGGTACGATTTTTTGCTGGGCGATGGGCAGCGTCGGGTCATCCGGCCACTTCGGCGCATAGGTCAGGGTGACTGGCACGCCGCTGCCCGTGTCGGCAATGAAGGGCATGATCGTGCCGGCCGCGCGTTGATTGGCGAGACTCAGGCCTGGCTCAAAAAAACCGTCGCGCGAGTTGTAATAATACTGCATTCCGAATGCAACCGGCGCTGCGATGCTGACCAGCGGTGGTGTGCTGTAGCCTGTGCCCGCGCTGGTCACCGCGATGGCCGTCACGGCGAAGCCCGAGATGTTGCCGACTCCTGTCGGGGCGCTGCCTGCACTCGCAGTGGTGCCGCCGGAAAAGCCAATCGTCGGCGCGCTGGTGTAGCCCGTGCCTGCAGCGGTCAGGTTGATGCTGGTGACCAAGCCATTGGCAAGCACGGCGGTGGCCGTCGCGCCGCTGCCGCCACCGCCGGAAATCGCCACCGTCGGAGCGAGCGAATACGTCTGGGTGCCGCTGGTGATGGTGAAGCTGGCGGCGCTCAAGCCCCCGAGTGTTGCCGTCGCGGTGGCGGTGTTGCCGCTGCTCGGCGGCGCGACGCTGACCACTGGAGCACTCGCGTAACCCGCGCCTTTGACCGACACGCTGATGCCGCTGACGCCACCGCTGCCATTGATCGCGGTGGTGGCTGCGGCGCTGAGCTTGGCGTGGGCACCGCGATAGGTCCAATCGTAGCCTTGGCGGTCGCGGAAAGTGAAACTCTTGTATGCCGTCGGCGCGTTGACCCCGGTGGCGAGGTCGGGAATTCCGGGAACCTCGCTGTTGAGCACAATGCCGCTGGTATTCAACGCGGGCGGCAGCGCGGCCAGCGGCATCGGCGGCTGGGCCTTGGTGCCCGCGATCGCATTGTAGGTGAGCGGATAGGTGAAGTTCGAGCGCACGACTTTGTAGGCGTCGATGCTCGGCCGCTGGTCGTGCGGGTCGGTGTAGGCCAGCAGCACGAACGGCGATGAAGTGGTCGCGGCGTTGTTGAGGTCGTCGCGCAGCGCGTAGGCGCGGCCCGCCATCATCAAGGCGTGCTCCTCGTTGGGATTGAAGCCGGGCTGGGTGAAGTCATTTTGATAGTAGATGCTGCCGAGTTGTTGCGATGGCCCCAGATCCCCGGTGCCGAGGCCCGAGGCGATGACAATCTCCGGCGGGGCCGGACTGGTCGGGTAAACCACCGTGTAGTGGCCGACCACCGAGGGCAGGTAAAACGCCGCGAAATTCGCGTTGGGTGCGGGCACCTGCTTGAACCACCACACGGTGAGTTGGTTGTTGGCCGGCAGGGCGTTGACGGGGATGATGGCGCCCGCTTCCGCGGCTTTCACACCGTTGGTGAACGGGTTGATGTAGCCCGCCGGATAATAATTGGTGCCGCTCGCGATGTAGCCGGCGGCCGAATACGCCGCGCTGGGCGGCGTCAACCGCTGGCCGACATTGACAGTTATGGAAATGTCCGCCACCCCGTCCGCATTGAGGTCGTTGATGGTTGTGACCGCGGGCGTGCCGGTGAGCGGACCCGTGCCATCGGGATCGACCACGGCCACACTGCCGAGTTTAGCCTGGGACTGGACATAGAGCGGCACATACCACGGCGTGCCCGCGCTCATAAACTTCAGCAACGTGCGGCTGGTCTGGTCACTGGAATTGCTGAAGTCGGCCAGCAAGCGCTGGGTATTGACGTCGATGCTCACCTCGGTCTCGGCAGGATCGTCTTGGAAAATGACCGTTGGCAGATGGGCGGCATCGAACTGCGGACCGGTGCTGATGCCGCTGCCCGTGTTGGTGACAACCACGGGCTGGAATTCCGGGAACGTCGGCCAGACCTGGATGTATTTGCGCTGATACTTCGGCCAGCAGATCGCCAGCCCCGGCGCGGCGGGCGGCGTCAGGTAGTAAATCGACGCGTCTTTTTCTTCGAGCCAGTAGATGACGATCCGATCCGGATTGTCGTTTTCGCGTTCGGCGTGATAGACCAGCGAGCCATTCGCCAGGGCGCTGGTGCCGTAGAGCGGTTTGTTCACCACCGTGCTATCAAAGACGAGCGAGGCCTGCAGTTGGTCGTCGCCATTTTGGGCGGCTTCCTGGCGGGGGCGGAGTTGCTGGCCGAGTTTGGTTTCGATGGTTGCTGACTCAGCGACCATTTTGACGTCCACGATATCGGCACCCAGAAACTCATGCGTGCCGGTGGAGCCCTGCTGCAGCGCGCCGAGGTATTCAACGAAGAGGCGGCCTTCCATGTTGTAGGCGTGCAGTGCGGCCTGGCCATTGCCGTTATCAAACCACAGGGTGCGCGGTTCGGCGGCCGGTGCCGTGGCGGGGTTGGGACTGTAGCCCGCCGGCACAAACTCATCCACCACATGGCTGGGCATGAACGTGTTATAGACCGGGTTGACCGCCACGATGCGACCGGCCGGGATTTTGACCACTGGCGCGGTGAAGGATTTTTCCGTCCAGTAAATCGTCCGCGGCGTGCGGGCCGATGCCGATGACACCGAAAACACATCCGTCCGGAATTTGTAGGTCGCCGTCACCTCGCCCGATGCACTGGTGTCCGGCACATTCGACACCCAGGTCACCGTTACCCGTCCGGGTTGACTCGCAAAAACCTTCCGGGCGTGCGGACTGTAGTAATACGTCAGTGGCGGTTTGAATGTTGTGGCGGTGGCCGTGCTGATGCTGCTGCTGGCCGTCGCCGCCAAGGTGATGGTGAGACCATCGACGAGGGTGACCCGCTGACCTAACAATGTAGCGCCGTTGAGCAGGCCCGCCGGCACGCTGGCCACGGTGACCGTCGTGCTGGACGTGGAGCTGGTCAGCACCGTGACGGAGCCCTGCGGTGAAAGCGGTTGGGTGGCGCCGTTGAGGTTGGTGAGGTAGCTTGGGGTGAAGGTTTCCCCCGGCTGCACCGGTTGCGCCCGCCAGTAATCTGGCGAGCATGGCGCGCCGCTCCAATTCACCAGCGGCCGCTGGATCTCGTCGCCCATCATGTAACGGGGCACGCCCGAGGCAAAACTGTGGCCCATGCTCGCCCGTGCCAAAACAGCGGTCACTTTGGGACTCGCCGGGATGGTCTTGTCGCTGGCTCTGGGATAGCGCCCGGCGGTGATGCCTGAAGTGGAAAGCGGCCCCGCCGTCGATGACGTGTTGCCCTGCCCCGCGTATTGCGGCGTGGTCACCGCTGCGGTGCCGCTCGGGGTCGTCGGCGATTTTGGCGGGGCGAGGGTGAGGGTGGGTGGCGCGGTGCCGTAATAACCGCTGCCGCCATTGTTGACGATGATGGCCGTCACCACGCCTCCCGTCAGCACGGCCGTGGCGGTGGCGGTGGTGCCGCTGGCCGGTGGCCCGATGGTTACGGCAGGTGCGGCAAGGTAGCCCGCGCCGCCGCCGCGCACCGTGATGGCGGTGACCGCGCCACCCGCCACTGTGGCCGAAGCGCCGGCGCGGCGGCTGTCTAGCAAGTTGGTCGCGCCGCCCCGGATCTCGTATTGGGCGTGCGCCAGCGGCAGGCTGCCGAGCAGGGTGAGAAAAAGCAGAATTCGGGGATTCATGGCGTGCAAGGGGTGCGGGTTAAGGTCTCGGGCGTCTTGGGAAAAATCCGCTCACTTGGCAGCGTTGGCCGGCTGGATCGCTGCGGCTGCGGCGTTCTTGGGCAGGCGTTTTTCGAGGGCGGCGAGGCGCTCTTCCACCGCGTTGTCCCTGGCGTCGAGTTGGGCTTGCAGGCTGGCGATTTTCCCCTTCAGCGCCAAGACCTCCGCGTCGTGATCCTTCTTCATCTGCTGGGTGGCGGACACATTGAGCATCGAGATGGCATCGTAGTCCACCGAGCGGAAGTCCTTCACCTCACGGCCATACACAAACAATTTATCCGTGTCCTCTTTCCAATCGGTGCGGAAGCCACCTTTGCGCAGTTCCAACACCTCGTGCACCGACTGCTTCTTGTCGCCGATGAGCTTGACCCGCTCGCCCACCTTGAGGTCGCTCGCCAGTTCAACCCAGCCATCCTTGACCACCGCCATCTTGAAAACATCCGGCACCACGTCCGTCGAGCGACTGACCGCCTGCGGATAGATTTTCTCGACCTGCTGCGCGATGACCTTCT
>CAIKDP010000047.1 GCA_903826205.1 Akkermansiaceae bacterium | reverse complement strand
CCTGACCCAGGAACTGGCGCAACGCCACGGCCGCCACGGCATCCGCGTCAATGCGATCCTGCCCGGCTTTCTCGACACCCCGATGACCCGCAACGTCACTGCCAAACGTCGCGCGCAAATCCTAGCCGAGCACAGGTTGGGGGCCTTCAACACCCCCGCTGCCGCCGCCGGCTTCATGTATCATCTGCACCACCACCTGCCACACACATCGGGTCAGGTGTTCCAGTTGGACAGCCGGCTTGGAACTTGAGGCCGGGGTTTTTTATAAAAAAAGTTGCTCCCACCGAAAAACTACCCTTGAATGCGGCTTCCAACCTTTCGGAGACCCGTTGATCGCTTCTGCGTGAGACCTCCGGAACGGAAATAATACCACAAACACCAACCAACCAACCCCATGAAAATCGTCAAAAATACCTTTGTGAATGAAGAAGTCCTGCTCGACTTCCATGAATACGATAGCTGCGAATTCCGCGACTGCCGTTTTGTCGTTCTCGGCTACGGTCCGTTCGTCCTCAACAAGTGTGAAGTGATCAACTGCACCTTCAACTTTGGCGGACCTGCCGCCAACACCATCCAGACCATGTCCGCCATCTATCACAACAACGGCGATCAAGGCAAACAACTCATCGAATCCACTTTCGACAACATCCGCAAGGCTGCCCCCGCTGCCCAAGCCTGAGACTGAGGATTTTCCCGGTTCAACAACAACGATAAAACGGCTCCGGCGGTTTTATCGTTTTTGTTAGCCGGCGGGCACACTCCTATGCGTTATCTTTTCCGATCCATCCCCGCCCGTCTCGCGCTCGTCGGCTTCAGCGTGTTTTTCGCGGTGTCCCTGATGTCCCGCTTGCTGCTCCTGGCCAGCGCCCGCCATGAGGTCACCTGGGATGTGTCGGTTGCCGGCATTTTCGCCACCGGCCTGTGGTATGATGCCGCAGCGGGCGTGTTTGCGGCCCTGCCCTGGCTGCTGTTAGGCGTGCTCGCACCACCGCGGTTTTTCCCATCCCGTGCCGGCCGCCTCACCGTGGCAAGCCTGATGACGCTCTTTGCCGCCTGCCTGATATTCATCACCACCGCCGAGTGGTTTTTCTGGGACGAATTCGGCGCGCGCTTCAACTTCATCGCCGTGGACTATCTGCTCTGGACGCAGGAAGTCTTGCGCAATATCCGCCAGTCCTATCCGATGGGACCGATTCTCACCGGCATCGCCGCCGTGGCGGGCCTCGCGGTCTGGCTGATGCACCGCACCGGCCTCCTGACATGGGCCGTCACCGGCACCACCTCATGGAAGGCCCGCGGCGCGGGCGTGCTGGCCGGAGGCGCGCTGACCGCGCTGACCCTGCAATTGGTGAACCAGGCGTCGCTGCCCGCGTTTGCCAACCAATACCATGGGGAACTGGCGAAAAACGGCTGCTGGTCATTCTTCGCGGCGGCCAAACACATGGAACTCGATTACGACGCGTGGTATCTGACGTTGCCACGCGGGCAGGCGCTGGCAGAAGCCAAGCAACGGCTTGCCACACCCAATGAAACGCCCGCGTCGCCGGCCGCCGATGACCTGCACCGCCGCCTCAGCGGCCACCCTGAGGAAAACCGCTGGAACGTGATCGTCATTTGCATGGAAAGCCTGAGCGGGGATTTCATGAGCTATCTGGGCAACACGGACGGCATCACCCCCAACCTCGATCGCCTCGCCAAGGAGTCCGTTTTTTTTGAAAACCTCTACGCCACAGGCACCCGCACGGTGCGCGGCATGGAAGCGCTCACCCTCAATCTGCCGCCCACCCCGGGTCAGGCCATCATCTACCGTCCGGAGGGAACCCATCTGGTGACCACCTTCAGCCCGTTTCTGGAGCGCGGCTATGATTGCGCGTTTTTCTATGGTGGCAACGGGCGCTTCGATTTCATGAACCGCTATTTCTCCACCTCCGGCTGCCGCATCATGGATGTCAATGCCTGGCAAAAATCCGATGTCACCTTCAAGACCTCCTGGGGCGCCTGCGATGAGGACTTGTTTCACAAGGCCCTCTTGGAAGCCGACGCCGACCACGCGGCAGGCAAGCCGTTCCATTTTTTCTGCATGACCACCAGCAACCACCGGCCGTATGATTTTCCCGCGGGCCGCATCGACCTGCCCTCCCACAGCGGGCGCAGTGCGGCGGTGAAATATGCGGACTGGGCGGTGGGCCATCTGGTTGCGGAAGCCGGCAAGCGCCCTTGGTTCAAGGACACCGTATTTGTCTTTATCGCCGACCACTGTGCCAGCAGTGCCGGCAAAACCGAAATCGATGTCACCAAATATCACATTCCGGGGATGATCTACAACCCCGCGCGGATACCCGCAAAATCCCTCCCCGCCTTGTGCAGCCAAATCGATGTCATGCCCACCCTCTTCGGCTTGCTCAACTGGAACTATGACACCTTGAGTTATGGCCATGACTTGCTCGCCCCGGCCGCCCCGACCCTGCCCGGCCGTGCGTTCGTCAGCAACTATCAGAAAATCGCCCTGCTGCGCGACGACTCGATCGCCATCCTCAAGCCAAACCGGAAATTTTCCGCCTACACCTGCGAGCGAAAGACGGGCGAATTTTCCCCGCTTGATGCCGCGGCGTCGGACCAACTCGTCCACGATGCCACGGTTTTCTATCAGAGTGCGTCGTGGCTCTTCAGCAGCGGCAAGCTGAAAAAGACCGAACTGAAAAATTAAAAGTTGCCAGTTGGTGGATGCCGCCGCATACTCCCCTCGACTGCTGTGTTCGTTCATTTTGGTTGCGTGCCCGAACCGATACGATAGAACCGGGATCCGCCATTTTGCCACATAGGTCACGCCTTCACCGGCAGACTGAAACACGCAAAACGATCCCACCTTTTGAGCTTAAGGAACGTGGCTCACTGCACCAAGGACGGCACAGCGGTTTCCTTTTTCCCAAGGATCAGGGTTGATTTTTCCTTCAAATCACAGACCCTAGCCGTGTATGCAACCCTTTGGTGCCACTTTCCTCACCTGCCTGGCCGTGTTGCCACTGGCATGTGCGGCCGTGGCCGAGGCCCCTGCCGTGGCAACAACTCCCGCCCAGACGGCACCGGCCCCTCCCAGACCTCCAATCCCGGACCTCATCGCGGACCTCTCTAACGAAAACTTCACGGTGCGGGAAGCCGCCACCCAACAGCTATGGAAGCTCGGGGATGGCGCCCTCGAGGCCCTCAAGCAAGCCGCGGCCGGCAACGAACCGGAAGCGGCGCATCGGGCCAAGGAACTCTTGCACAAGATCGAACTCCACATCACCCCGGATACGGACCCGGCGGTCCTGGCTTTGGTGGAGCGCTATAAAAAGGCCGCACCCGCGGAAAAAATCCCCCTGCTTCATGCCATGCGCGCCAAACGCGCGTTTCGCCAGATCCTCAAGCTCTACGCCGGAGAGACCGACGCGAAATTGCGTGCCGAGCTGCAGGCCACCGTGGCGGGGATCGCCATTTTTGCCGCCCGTTCGCGACTGCTTGAAGGCGATGCGGCAGGGGCCCGTGAGCTCTTGGAGTTGGCACCCGCGGATAGCAAAAGTCTGATGGCGCTCGCCGCTTTCCACCGCGCCAATGGCACCCTTGAGGAAGAACTCCACCGCGCCAAAACCTCCAAGGCCAAAGGCGCGCTCGCCTGGCAACTGGCACTCCAGCGGGCCGCCGGCAGACTCCAGGAAGCCCAAGCCGCCGCCGTGGAAGCGGAAGAACCCCTGCTTGCCGCCGCCATGGCCATGCTCGCCGGCGATCCGGTGCCCTGGCTTGAACACCACCCCACCAGTCCCAGTGCCGACCAAGCCGTGGACCTCTACACCCCGCTGGCCCTCAAACGCTGGCAACACCATGCCCTCCCCAAGTCCGAGCTTGAGCCTGTCACCAAACTTCTCAATTCGCGCAAGCAAGGCACACGGGCACTGGCCTTCAGCACCTTGTTTCTGCTCGGCGAGCCGGCTGCCGCGGAACCGGCGTTCGCCAAATCCATGCCGCTGGACGCCTTCATTTATTTTGAAGCACTTGAACGCATCCCGGAAGCGCTGGCCGCCATCGGCCTCGACCCGCAACACCCCGACTTCAGCGCCTGGGCCGCCAACCGTTTCGAGCGCCTCAATGCGGAGGCCGACGCCGGTGACGAAGCGACCAGCGCATTGGTGACGCTCGCCAGCTTCCTTGAAAACCGCGGCCTTCATGACGACTTGCGCCATGCCTTCGACCAACCGCTGGGCCGCCTCGCCAAGAAAGACTCCGAGGCCTTCACCAGCCTGCTTGCGGCCCTGTTCGGCAATCGTTTCATCCGCACCGGCACCATTGGCCCGCTCCTGCAGGTCGGCACGACCTGGGCCGCCGACGATGCCTCGCGTTGGGAGGAACTCATTGTCGCCGCCTTCGGTGACAACGAGGAAAGCCTCCCCTGCTGGAAATGGCTCGCCGAACTCAAACCCGACAGCACCCGCCAGCAACGCCTTGAAGCCATGTTCGCCCTCTGTGGTTATGGCGCGGACCCCAACCATCTGCGCGACTCATGGCTGGCCCTCGCCTGGGCCGCCATTCACAAAGCCGAACCCGCCGAGCGCCCCCCCTTGCTCAAGCGCCTCACCTCTCTGATAGGGCCAACCGGAGACGTCGCCAACAGCCTGAAAATCCACGATATGAGTCCACCCGATCCGTCGGCCAACGAGTTGGATGGACCCTTCCTGCTCCAACTCTCCGCCGTCGGCCGCTGGGAGGAGGCGTCCCAACTCATTCTCAAACTCTTTTCTAACAATAACGAGACTGTCGCCGCCGGCCGTCCCGACCTGCACGCCTATGCCGCCGCCTGTCTGCGGCGGGCTGGCCACGCGGCGGCGGCCGCCGGCCACGACGCGTGGGTGGAAAAACTAGCCCTCGGCGATGCCCCGGCCTATTTGCGCATCGCCAATGGTTACGCCTTCGGCGGCGATTACGACCGCTGTGCCCTGTGGCGCGAGCGCGCCGCGCGGGAAGCCGAACCGGATGGCGAAAACTATTCCAGCATCCTGGCGGCGCACGCCACCGACCTGCTGGAGCGCGGGCTCTGGAAAAAAGCGGCGGCCACTTCGGAAGCCCTGGCCCAGATCTACAGTGGCGAGAATTTCAGCAGCAACTCGCAGTTGTTATTCCTGCGGCTGCGACTCCAGGCGGATCAGGCGCAGGCACTCAGCCTGCTCGACAAGGAGCGTGTCAAGGCCCTCACCCTGTTGGAAAAATGTCACGCCCTGATGCCCTGTGACGGCTCGCTGGCCGACCACTTTTTTCCGGCCCTGCGCAAGGCCGGACTCATCAAGCAACACGACGCCTGGTTTGAAACCACTTGGCAGAACATCCAAACCGTCATCGAGCGCTACCCGCAATCGCACAACACCCGCAACACCGCCGCCTGGCTCGCTGCCCGCGCCATGCGCCACCTCGATGCCGCCGAGACCCACCTCAAGCAGGCGCTCGCCACCCATCCGGACCAAGCCGCCTACCTCGACACCATGGCCGAGCTGCAATTCGCCCGCGGCAATCGCAAACAAGCCATCGAGTGGTCGGAAAAGGCCATCAACTTCCTGCCTGCTGACGATGACATCCGCCGTCAGAACCAGCGCTTCACCCACGACCCGTTGCCGAAGTAGACCCGGCGCGTGGGAATGCCACGGGGGTGGCCATTAATCCAACCCCCGCCATGCCACAAGTCCCTAACATACACAATGAACCTGCCCGCCTCAACCGTCCTCGCCGCCTCGCTTCTCGTCCTCAGCATGACTGGCAACCCGGCACGAGCCGCCGAGGCGCCCGCCCGGATGGAAACCCGTGTGTTGGAGGTGAAGGTGCCTCCGGTCTGGCTCAAGGCGGCGGGCAAGCCGGTGCAACCATTGACCCTGATCGTGCAACACAGCGGCGCGGTGATGGATGCAATCCTGCAGGTGGACGGCGTCGATACCGCCAACATCACCCTGAAAAGCGGCGACCAAAGCGTCGAGACCCAGGTGGCGGCGACCGAAGAAAAACGCCGCGTGGCGCTGCGCATCACCGCCGCCGGCAAGGAACTGGCCGTTTCCAACATTGAACTCAGCCCGCCGCGCATCCGTGACATGTGGATCCTGCCGCATTCACACGTGGACATCGGCTACACCCACCGCCAGGAGGAAATCGTCAAGTTGCAGATTGCCAATCTGGAGACCAGCATGAAGCTGGCCCGGGCCAGCGCAGCCAATCCGCCCGGCTCGCGTTTCAAGTGGAACCCGGAGGCGGTTTGGTCGCTCGACCATTATCTGCACCGGGCCACCCCGGAACAACGCACTGCTTTGTTAGAATCGGTGCGCCGCGGCGATATCGGCGTGGATGGCCTTTACGGCAACATGCTCACCGGCCTGTGCCGCCCGGAGGAATTGGCGCAATGCCTCGCCATCGGCGCGCAGGTGTCGAATCTAACCGGCGTGCCGCTGGAGACCGCCTCAATCTGCGATGTGCCGGGTTACACCTGGGGCCTGGTGCCGATGATGGCGCAGGCGGGCGTGAAGTATTTTGCCATCGGCCCGAATGGCGGCGACCGGGTGGGCACCATCCACCACTGGGATGACAAGCCGTTTTACTGGAAGTCGCAGAGCGGCAACGAACGCGTGCTGTGTTGGGTGGTGGACAACTATCATCACTTGGGCAATCTCGAGAAAAGCGTCCGCGATCAGGTGGCCCGCCTCGAAAGCAAGGGGTTTCCCTATGCCACCTCGTTCATTTTCTGGGTGGGAAGCTGGCCGGGCGGCGGTGTGGACAACGCCCCGCCCGATGAGCAAATCGTCGAGAAAGTGTTAGGCTGGAATGCCAAGTATGCCGCGCCAAAAGTCAGCATCGGTCTCACCCGCGAGTTCTTCCGCGAGTTCGAACGCAAGCACGGCGCGAGCGTGCCGGAGTTTGCCGGCGACCTCACCCCGTATTGGGAGGACGGCGCGGGCTCCACCTCGCGCGAAACCGCCATGAACCGCGGCAGCGGCGACCGCCTGGCACAGGCGAGCGCCTTGTTTGCGATGCGCGATCCGCACGCCTATCCGGCCGCCAAGTTCGAGGCGGCGTGGAAAAACGTGCTGCTCTACAGCGAGCACACCTGGGGCGCGCATTGCAGCATTTCCGAACCGGATAAGCCGTTCACACTCGACCAATGGAAAGTGAAAGGCGGGTTCGCGGTGGATGCCGACCTCCAATCCCGCGAGTTGCTGCAAGCCGCGCTGCCACCTAACAAAACGACCGACGCCATCGATGTCTATAACACGACACAATGGGAACGCAGCGACCTCGCCGTGGTACCGCGCGAACTCGGCGGGGAGTCCGTGATGGACGCCCAGGGCCAAGCGGTGCCCTGCCAGCGCCTGGCCACCGGCGAACTCGCCTTCCTGGCCCAACAAGTTCCGCCGTTCGGGGCCAAACGCTATCACCTCGGCAAGCAGGCGCCGCCCGTCACCGGCGGCGCACAGGCGGCAGGGCTGACCCTGCGCACCGCTCAATTAAGCGCCGAGGTGGACCCCATCAGCGGTGCGGTCAAAAGCCTGCGTCTGGCTGGCGCGGACCATGAGTACGTGGACGCCAAGGCCGCGGTGGCTCTCAACGACTATCGCTATGTGTCAGGCACCGACGCCAAGGGGGCCAAAGGCAACGGCCCGGTGCGCATCGAGGTGCTGGAAAAAGGCCCGCTGGTCGCCTCGCTGCGCATCGAAGCGGAGGCCCCCGGCTGCAAGCGCCTGGTCAGGGAGGTGCGCGTGGTCGATGGCTTGGACCGTGTGGAGTTGGTGAACCACGTCGATCGCAAATCCGTTAGAGAAAAGGACGGTGTGCACTTCGGCTTCGGCTTCAATGTGCCCGCGGGCATGGTGCGCATGGAGACGCCGTGGGCGGTGGTGCGGCCGAATCTGGATCAATTGCCGGGCTCCTGCCGCAATTGGTTCACCGTCCAACGCTGGGTGGATGTCTCTAACGAAAAGTGCGGTGTCACATGGGCGCCGCTCGACGCACCGCTGATGGAAATCGGCGGAGTCACCGCCAATTTGATAGGCAGCATGAAGGCCGGGGATTGGATGACCGCCGCGCTCGATTCGCAGACGCTTTACTCGTGGGCGCAAAACAACCACTGGCACACCAACTACAAGATCGACCAGCCGGGTCTGACCACCTTCCGCTACATCCTGCGGCCGCATCAAGGCGGTTACTCGGCGGCCGAGGCCGCGCGTTTTGGCATGGAAACCACGCGGCCGTTGCGGGTGGCGGCGGCAGGCGGCATGCAGGCGCCGGGTTCGTTATTGACCCTCTCCACGCCGGGAGTGCTGGTCGAAACGCTCAAGGTCAGCGAGGACGGCAAGGCGCTCATTGTGCGCCTGTTCGGCGTCTCCGGCCAAACACAGGCAGCCACCCTCACCTGGCAAGGCATCAAGCCGGCCGCCATCTGGCTAACGGATTTGACCGAGAAGCCCTTGACCCCGGCCACCGGTGCCATCACGGTGCCCGCCTATGGCATCGTGCACCTGCGGGTGGAGCTGCCACGGTGATTTT
>CAIKDP010000046.1 GCA_903826205.1 Akkermansiaceae bacterium | reverse complement strand
CTGTGCCTGTGCAGCCTGCAATGCTACCCGATTGGTCCGTCCGGTGGCGGACCGGACGTATGGGAAGACCGGTCCCCCCCGGTTCCACTTCAAGGCGGCAGCGTTAGGCCCGCCGCGTTGCTGCGCGAGGTGAGCTTGAAATCCGACATGGTGGCACGCGGCACATACGCCCGCAAGGTGGTCAGGCCGATGAATCCGCGCTACATCACCATCCACAGCACCGAAAACAGGGACGCCGGTGCCGCCAAACATGCGCTGGCCCTCAAGCGCGGCACTCTCCGCTCCGGCAAGCACCCGGGAGGCAACCGCATCGGCTTTCTCATCTGGCATTTCACCGTGGATGACCACGTGGCAATTCAGCACATGCCCACCAATGAGCAAGGCGAGCACGCGGACTTTGATGGCCCCGGCAACCGCCTGTCCATCGGCATCGAAATGTGCGAAAATCGCGGCAACAACTGGCAGGTCACCCTGGACCGCAGCGCCAAGCTCGCCGCCTATCTGATGTGGCGCAACCACATCCCGCTCGGCAACGTCGTGCCGCACTACCACTGGCCGCGTCACGGCAAACATCCGCCTAACAAAAATTGTCCGCACCTGCTGCTGGAAAACGGCCGGCCCGGTGCCAAATGGCGGGGTTTCCTCAACCGCGTCAATTTCCATTACCAGAGGATCACCTCCACCCCTTGAGCCGATGACGCACAGACATGGCAGCCCGGGTAACCCCGATGTTCAACTCGATCCGGAGGTTTTCTATGTTTGCCAGAGCTGTGCCGCCTGCTGCAAATGGCCGGGGGATGTGAGATTGGAGGCACATGAAGTCATTCACATCGCCGCGTATCTCGACCTGACAGTCCAGGAGTTCATCGATGCTTACACCCGTCTGCGCAGCAACCGGCAGGGGCTTTCGCTCATCGAGAAGCCCACTCACGAGTGCGTCATGCTCGATGGCAATGCCTGCCGGATTTATCCGGTCAAGCCTGACCAATGCACCGGTTTTCCCAATCGTTGGAATTTCCCCGGTTGGCGCGAGACCTGCCAAGCCATCCCGGTGCCGGTGGCATAGCCCCCCCGCGTTGTCACCAACACGCCTACGAAGAGAGATCGGCGCGTCCCGTAGGCGCAATCGTTAGAATGCGGGGGACGACTCCGCGCATCCGGACATCGCCCCCCCGCGTTGTCACCAACGCGCCTACGAAGAGAGACGCGGCAGCCCCATGCGCGGCGGCTACCTGCGGCATTGGTTGAGCAATCCGGCGAGGAACCAGGTAATTTGGACCAGCGCATCGGAGTGGATGGAGGTGTCGAGCGCCTCGAGGTCTTGCCGGCTTTCTTCTAACAATTTAAGCGCGGTATCAACGGCACTTTCGATGGAGCCCTCGTATTCGGCGATGCCGACGAGCACCGGCAGGTCGAGCGGTTGCTGGTCGAGGATGCGTTTGTTGAGTTTGGTGCGCTGTGATTCGGAGGCGGCCTCCAACAGGTTGAGGATGGGCAGGGTGAGTTTGCCTTTGGCCAGATCGGTGCGCAGGGTTTTGCCGACGACCTCTTCAGCGCCGACCAGATCCAGGCAATCGTCGTAGATCTGATAGGCGGTGCCGAGCTTCATGCCGTAACTGTAGAGCTTGGCCTCGGTGGCGGCATCGACGCCGGAGAGGTTGCCGGCGAGGCCGGTGGCGGCGGCGAAGAGGACTCCGGTTTTCATCTCGATGATGCGGAAATAATCCTCCTTGGAGAGTGAGAGATCGAAGCGGCGTTGGGTTTGGATCATTTCGCCCTGGCACACCTCGCGCACGGAATTGCCGACCTTGCGGCAAATGTCGATGCTGTTGAAATCGGTGGCGAGCGTCATCGCATGGGAGAAGAGCGTGTCACCGAGCAGCACGGACAGGGCATTGCCCCACTTGGCATTGGCGGTGGGGACCATGCGGCGGGTGGTGGCGCCATCCATGATATCGTCATGGACGAGGGTGGCCATGTGGATGAGTTCGAGGATGACGCCGATTTTGAGGTGCTGGTCATTGACGCCGCCGGTGGCGCCGCCCGTCAGGATGGCGAGGGCGGGCCGGATGCGTTTGCCGGAGGTGTTGCAGACGTAAGCGACGTAGGGTTCGACGGCGGGATCAAAGGCGCAGATTTGTTCACGGATTGCGACTTCGACGCGCTCGAGTTCCGGGCGGACGAGTTCGAATGGGAAAAGATCGCTGCGAGTGGGCGTGGTGGGTCTGGCGGCCATGGGAGTGCGTCTGAGCCAGAGCATTCACACAAGTGGGCGGTTTCGCAACTCTGGATATTCTAACCACGGCAAGAAATGCCGGAAAACCCTGATTGGGCCAGCCTGGATGGGAGGGATCGGATTTTTCAGCTTCGCCTGCCATTATGCTTGCCTGAGGGGTGGGGGCTGCCTAGATTGCGTTTTCCCATGAAAACACAATCATTTTGGTTGGTCATTCCGGCAGTGATTCTAACTCTCGGAGCATGCAACAGGAAGCAAGAATCGGCCAAATCCGATGCCGCCCCCCCACAGGCTGTGGTCAGTCCCGACAAGACGGCAGCGGCCCCGCCCGCCGCGCCGCAGGCCACCGCACCCGCCACCCCGACGACGCCCGCGATTGCTGTCGTCAAGGCATTAAGTGCTGAAGAACGCGCGGCCAAGCTCGGGTTTGTGCGCTATTTGCCGCAAGACACCGAGTCGGTCATCTCGGTCTATAACGGCAAAAAAATCAGTGAGCGGGCGCAAGCCACAAAACTCTGGAAAGTGCTCAGTGGGGGGCTCGGTGGCTTCATGGGCATGGGGATGGTGCCGCCGGACATGGACGGTCAGGACGTGGGTGAAAACAAGCCGGCGGAAGAAGGTTTTGCCATTCCTGAAAGCGAACCACAGGAGGTGGCCAAGGCGCCCGTTAAGGAGGCGCCCGCCAAGGATGAACCCGCCAAGGAGGAGCAAAGCAGTGAGGAGGTGCTGACCGAGCCACTGGCACCCGGCGACATGCTCGGCCTCGAAGTGACTGTTGCCGTGGGCAAAACGGCGGGCGCTCAGTTGGCCAATCTGCTGACCCTTGGCAACCGCCTGAGTTATTTCCAGATGCGGGGATTGGCCAAGGCCTATGTCGCCGCCGCCAAGTCCGGCGATCTTGCGGGCATTGAATCCAGCATGGAGAGCACCTTTGGCGCGGATTTGGTGAAAAAACTCATCAACGATCCGGAATCCGGCATGGGCCTGCTCGAGCGTGCCAACATGCCGCCCATCTATGTGGCGTTCCGCACCACCAAGGCCAAGCACGAGGCGGTGGCCGGTGGCGTGGCCGAAATGGTGGGCAATCTCCAAGGCGCTGGCGAAATGGTCGAGGCGGTCGAGTTTGAAAACGCGGGCGCCAAGTTCAGCGGCTACAAACTCCTTGGGGCCAAAGTCTCTGCAATGATGGACTCCGAGCGCAAAGACATGGACGAGATGCTGGGTGCCGAGACTGTCGACAAGCTGCTGGCCACGGTTGCCAAGAAAGATCTGGTCCTCGCTTCCGGCACGCTTGGCGAATACGTCGTCATGTTCATTGGGGCCTCCGAGAAAGACTGCCATCTGGCGGCAGAAGCGGGCCAGTCCCTAACAAGCGGGGCCGCGCTTGCCTTCAGTGACGCCTATGCGCCCAAGGAAATGGCCGCCCTGATCTTTGGCAATGACAGTGCCGCCAAGGCCCTTGTCAGCATTCAAGGTGGCCTTTCCACCTACACCAACGGCTTGCGCGATGGACTTGCCGGAGAGGATGGGGCGGGCGACACCCGTGATCTGGAAGCCTTGCTGCAATTGGTGGCAGACCGTGAAGGTGCGCTGCGCAAGCTCGGTGGTATGGAGGCGGTGGGGATTGTCGCCTTCTTCGAGCAAGGACTCAAGGTGGAATCTTTCGGCGGCTATGACCCGGGCGCGCTGGATTGGAAGACCCCGGCCAGACTCGGTCACCTCGGCGATGCGCCGGATGTGGCGATTTTTGCCAACCTGACATCCGATGCCGCCTATGACGAAAAGGCCCGCGCCTACTATGAATCGGTGGTGGAAACCGCCTATGCCATGGCCATGAAAGTTTCCGACCTGCCATGGGATTCCGCGGACATGAAAAAGTTCAAGGAGATGACCGCGCTGTTCAACGGCAAATTCCGCGCTGATGCGGTGGCGCTCTGGGATGCCTTGAAAGGCGATTTCGCCGCCGGTCTCGGCCAGGAAACCGCCATGGTCGTCGATCTCAAGGGGACGGTGCCAGCCATTCCGGGCCTGCCGCAGGCCTTCGTTGACAAAGGCCGCTTCCCGCGGGCCACACTGCTTTCCCCGGTGACCGACCGCGCGAAATTGGCTTCCTCCTGGACCAAGATGAATGACGCCTGCACCCAATTGCTGGCCAAGGTGAGCGCCATGAGTGGCAAGGAAATCCCCATGCAGAAGCCGCTCAGTTCGGAAAAGGACGGCTACAAGACATGGTTCATGGCCTTCCCGTTCCTCAACGATGACTTCGTTCCCTCCGTGACCGTGGGCGACAAGTGGTTTGCCGCTTCCACCTCCAAAAACCGCGCGCTCGAACTCCTCGGTAACGCCGACAAGGGAACGAATGGCCGTACCGGGATGTGGATCAAGGTGGATTTCAAGGCGATGCAGGAAGCCACTGCCGAAACCCTCAAGCTGCTCGATGGCAATGCCGAGGCGATCTTTGGCAAGGACAGCCCGCAACTCGACAAGTTCAATTCCAGCAAAGGCATGCGTGGCAAGCTCATTGAAGCGATGGGCGAACTGGATTCCCTCACCGTTCACAGCCGGCGTGAAAATGCAGTCCTGCGCGGCAGTATTCACTTCAAGACCCGTTGACCCCGCCCTCGTTTCATGGCAAGCAGTGACGGGCGTTCCATGCAAATCGAACCCATCGCTGTGGTGCACTCGTGCTTCGGCGGAAAATTCGCTGCCCCTCGCCAACCGGGACTGTGTCCCAGTGCCTGGGCCACCTTGGTTTTTCATGCGCCCTACCGCAGCGATGAGGCAATTCGCGGGCTTGATGGCTTTTCGCACTTGTGGCTCATCTTTGGGTTTCACCAATGCCTAGGCCAGGGTTGGCATCCCACCGTCCGTCCGCCCCGCCTCGGCGGCAACCAGCGCATCGGCGTGTTTGCCAGTCGCTCGACGTTCCGGCCTAACAGTCTCGGGCTGTCGCTGGTGCGTTTGGAAGGAAT
>CAIKDP010000045.1 GCA_903826205.1 Akkermansiaceae bacterium | reverse complement strand
GGCCAGCGGCGCTTCCAGCGGGGGCGGTACGAATATGCCGCCGTAATCTCCGAAAAATCCGGCGGAATCAGGGCTGTGGCGGAGGGATTGGGGGGTGGCGGTGGGGATCATGGCGGTGGATTGCGTTAAGTGCGCGGAGGAATCTGGCATTTCCACCCCCCATGTCAAGGAGTCGCTTTGGGTCGGGGGGCCGCGCCCGCAGGTTCTTCGTAGGCGCGTTGGTGACAACGCGTTAGGGACCATGCGGGGCCATGCATGCGGAGTCCCCCGTCCGCATTCTCACGAATGCGCCTACGGGGATGCCTATGGGCCATGCTGGGGCCGCGCTTGACTTCCGCCGGGCCTCTGCCAAATTGCGGGTCTTATGAAATTCACGCCCATTCTCGCCGTGGCCGCGCTGGCGGCCGTCCTCGGTAACGTCCAACCCGCCCAGGCGGAAACCAAGGCCGAGAATGATGCCCGCATGGGTTGGTTCCGCGAGGCGCGCTTCGGCATGTTCATTCATTGGGGGCTCTACGCCGTGCCGGCCGGCGAGTGGAAAGGCAAAAAATACGGCGGCGGAGTCGAGTGGTTGCAAAGCCTCGCCAATATCCCGGTGGCGGAATACACACCTCTGTTAGAAAAATTCAACCCGGTCAAATACGACGCGGAGGAGTGGGTCCGCCTGGCCAAGGATGCGGGAATGAAATACATCGTCATCACCACCAAACACCACGACGGGTTCTGCCTGTGGGATTCGGCGCAGACCGATTGGGACATCGGTGCCACGCCGTACAAGAAGGATTTGCTCAAGCCGCTGGCCGACGCCTGTGCCAAACAGGGCATCAGGCTTTGTTTCTATCACTCGATCATGGATTGGCACCATCCGGAGTGGGGCGACAAGGCGGCGTGGCGCGGCAATGCCGCCACCGCCAAGCCGGACATGGACAAGTTCAGCGCCTATCTGAAAGCCCAGTTGGATGAGCTGCTCGCCTACAAGCCGGGCATCCTGTGGTTCGATGGCGAATGGGAAAAGGCCTGGACCCACGAGCGCGGCGTCGATCTATATAACTATCTGTTGGAAAAATCCCCCGCCCTCATCGTCAACAACCGGGTCGACAAGGGCCGCAATGGCATGGCCGGCTTCAATACCGGCAGCCAGTTCAAGGGCGACTATTGCACACCCGAGCAGGAAATCCCCGCCTCCGGCCTGCCCGGCGTCGATTGGGAATCGTGCATGACCATGAACAACACCTGGGGCTACTCGGCCCATGACAATAAATGGAAGTCCACCGAAATGTTGGTCCGCAACCTGATCGACATCGCATCCAAGGGCGGCAACTATCTGCTCAACGTCGGCCCCACCAGTGAGGGTCTCATCCCCGCACCGAGCGTCGAACGCCTGCAAGGCATCGCCGCCTGGATGAAGGTCAATGGCGCGGCAATCCACGGCACCACCGCCAGCCCGTTTTCCAAAACCCCCGACTGGGGCCGCTGCACCACCCGCAGCCTGCCCGATGGCAACACCCGCCTCTATCTGCATGTCTTCAACTGGCCCGCCGACGGCCGCCTGGTTCTCAATGGTCTAACCAATGAGGGGCTCAAGGCCAGCCTGCTGGCCAAACCCGGTGATGCCCTCAAGATCACCAGCGCGGACGGCTCTCTAACCATCGCTGTCCCCGCCCAGGCCGCCGATCCGCTCGCCACCGTCATCGTGTTGGATGTGAAAGGCGCTGCCAAGGTGCAGTGAGGGCGCTGCGCGCCGGGTATTGTTATAGGGTCTGCCTTCCTGAGCCTGCATGGGGTGCGGACTTGCCACACCGCATTCTAACGAATGCGCCAACTAAGGAGGATGGACATTCTTGTCCATCGCGAACTACGAAGAGGAGGACAAGAATGCCCCCCCTCCTTAGTTGGGCACCGTTTCTGCCG
>CAIKDP010000044.1 GCA_903826205.1 Akkermansiaceae bacterium | reverse complement strand
TCAACTTCGGCATCGGCTACCGCCACCGTGCCGGCGAGTCCACCCTGATGGTGGCCAGCCGCAAACCGTAGCTGCGGCTTCCAGCCGCAGGGGAAGCATGAAATCCCAAGCATGAAATTCCAAACGATGAGGAGCGACGACATTCTTGTCGTCGTTGCGGAAGGACTGCCCATGAGCAGAGCTGCACCATGCTTCCGCACCCACCACAGGAATGTGGTGGCTCCTTATCGCTTCCGCGCACATCCCACGCGTTGTCGCCTGCCATGCGGCATCAGCGCCGCAGGATCTTGCGCAGGAACTCCGCATCCGAGAAGCGCGCGTTGGTGCCTTGCCGCACGATCACCAACTCGAGCGAGGGGATCACGAACAACCGTTGATAGCCTGAGCCGACGACGGCCACCAGATCGGTTGGGGCGTTGCGGCAGATGCAGCGGTTGTGCCAGTCTTGTTCCTGCCACTTCTTTTCCAACAAATCCTCGATGTCAGACTCGCGGACGTCGCTGCGCTTGGCGGCGGAGTTCAACCAGAAGCCGAGGCCGAACATGGGGTTGATCCGGGTGCTCTCAAAGCATTGCGCAAGCCCCTGCGGCTCCACAATCATCCGCCGCTCGAAGCTGCCCCGACCTAACACCAGCATCCCGAATTTCAACCATTGCCGCGCGGTGAGCCGGATGCCGCTGGCCACCAGCGGCATGCCTTGCGCGTCCGCGCGATACGGCACGCTGCCCAGGCCTAACGGATTGAGCAGCTTGTGCTGCAGGTAGCCAAACGGTGTTTCGCCGCGCGCGGCGAGCTTGCGCCGCAGCACCTCGCACAGCACCTGGCCGTGGCTGGGCCCGTAGGTGAAGACCGCGCCCTTGGCCGCCACCGTCGGTGTGCGCAGCGCCACGGCATTGCGATCAGGCACCTTGTCGGAATGCAGATGAAACCCCGGATCGAGCCCATCACTGAAGTTCATCAATTCACGCAGGGTGATTTTGCTTTTGCGCGGGTCGGCGCGCCACTCGGGGATCGTGTTGACCACCGGTTCATCCAGACGCAGCAGGCCTTCTTGCGCCGCCACCAGCACCGCCAGGGTGAAAAAACTCTTCGTCCCACTGTAGATCTGATGCGGCATGCGCACGTCACCGCCGTTGGGATATTCTTCTAACAACAACTTGCCATGCTGCACCACCAGCAACGAGCAGCCGCGCCGGCTTGCGGAATAATCCGCCGCATCGCGCATGGCGGCCTGCGTGAGATCGGCGCGGGCCGGCAGCACGCCAGCGGCCAACGCCACGAAGGCAACGCCGCGGAGGAGGCTGGCGGACCTGACCACTCGCCGCCCCAATGGGATGGGCGGCACTGGAATATCACATGACATGAGTGAAAGGCCTCTGCATGAAGGTGGTTCCAGCCATTGGAAATGCTCCGGAAGAATTTCTGGACCCGTGATACCCTCGCCTACAGTCATCACTTCCTCCACGTTTCAGGATCTGCGGCGGCGGCGCAACAGCAACAACAGGCCAATGCCACCCAGCAGGGCGGCCGCAGGCTCCGGCACCACCCATAGGCCGCCGACCTCGGGCTTGTCGTTAGAACAGATGGCGGGCTCCATGTTCGCCGCCGTTTCCATGCCAATCACCTCGGCGGTCACGGTCTCGAGGCGGACTCCCTCATTATCCGGGGTGGCCGCCACTGCAGGTTGGAAACCGAGCACGGCTAGCGCCAGCAACCACCCGCACTGCCACCGCAAGCCCTTGAGGCCATTCCAATGAACGGCGGCAAACGTGCGGGAAAAGATATCGTGGGGGACTTTCACGGAAAGTGACTAATAACTCACAGGGCCGACCGATACCACGCGTGGGAAGCGGCCGCAACCGAAATTTCCAGAAATACCGTGAATAGCCGGCGGGCGACCGCGCGGGCACCGCCGGCACACGATGCGGGGACCGTCAAGGTCCGGCCTTGCCCCGGAGGTCATGCGCGTCAAGTTAAGGGGGTGGTCATAAGAAACCACTGCATTTTGGTAAAATCGTCAGGCTTAATCACAAAAACCCGTTAGCTTGACGCGCATGCCCGGGGGACGGGCCGTCACGGCTTCGCCTGGCGCAGGCTGTTGCGATGCATCAGGCGCTCAATTTGGCCGGGCAACAGCGGACCTTCGAAAACATGAACCTCATCGATGTCGCCCATAAACGTGAGGGACGCGCGGTTGGCCCCACGGCCGAAACAAGCCCCAAGCGCAAGCGAACGGGAGGCGGCGGCATCGATCTTGTGTGGATGGCGACCGGTGAGGGCCTCGAGCCGACCGTCCACATACAGCCTCACGTGGCTGGCCACGTTGGCTTTGGGACCGCCAAGGCAGACGACGGCAAGATGGTGCCAACGGTCGTCGCGAAGATCGGTGGAGCCTATCACAAAGCCCTCGCCACATTCGACCCGCAGGGCCCCGACGGCACCCTCACCCTGGGCCTGATTCCATACGAGCTGCCATTTCCCCGGGGCACGTTTGCCGCCCCAACCGAGGATGCCGTGGCTCAGGGCATTGGCGCTGGAGGCGTCCGCTTGCAAGCGCACCCAGCAGGCGACGGTGCGTGCTTGGGAGCCGCCGGTATTGGGAATCTCGGCGCGGGCCGAGTCCCCTTGCCCATCGAAGTGAAGGGCGCGGCCGAAAGGACCGTCGCAAGTGGCGGGCGCGCCCGTGCCTTGCTTCGGTTGGAACTTGAGCAAGAGCCCGCGACTCGCATCGCTGGTGCTGTCCCCGTCCCATGAATCAAACGACCAATGGACCGAGGGCGGAATTTTCGCATTGCGCGGCTGGCGGCGTGCCCCTGCTGTGTCGGCGCGGAAGTTGATGGAGCGCATGCCGCCGTCGGCCAGCCGCACCGCTTCGCGCTGGCGCAGGATCGTCGGCGGCTCGCCGGCCCGCCCGCCCGTGGCGGAGACCTCGACTTCCCCTTCGAGCACTTGCAGGTCGGTTTCCCGATCATCGCGCACATCGACGGCAAAGGCGGTGCCAAGGTCGCGGATATACGACGACGGAGTGTGAATGACAAAGCCGCGGGCGGGTTCGGGCACGTGGGCGGAGGCGCGTCCGGCAGCAAGGCGCGCCTTGTGATCCGATTCAAGTTGCAGTCTGGCGGGGCCTTCGAGAGTCACCTCGGCACCGCTGTCAAAGGTGATTTCGACCACACCGCTGTCGAGTTCCAGCGTGCCCTCGGCCAGACGCAAGCCCTGGCTGAGCGCGACGTGGCCGAATCGCCCGTTCGCCTCATCCAGCGCGGTGATGACCGCATGCGTGATTTCCGGGGCCTGATCTAACATGTTGTCAGCCGTGCCGGCGGACGGGTTTCCGCCCAGCGGGAGCTGCCAGGCAAGGGTGGCGGCCATCAGGAGGGTGGCGGCCACGGCGGCGGCGGCGCGCCAACGGTTAGAGCGGACGGGTGCCACGCGGGTGACCTCCTCGAGGGGGGCGAACTCCTGTGCCAACATCGCTTCAAAGGCCAGGCTGCGGATGTAGGCACGCCGCGCCTCGGGATCGCTGCGCAGGGTGTCGTTGAGCAGGATGTTGTGCTGCGGGGAAACCTCGCCGCTGACCACCGCATCGAGGATATCGTCGAAGGGGTCGCGGCAGGATTGAGGAGGCGGGTCGGTGCTCATCACGGGATCAGGGGTGGACTTGGCCGGCAAGTTGCCGCTCAATGCAGGCACGCAGAACGCGCCGGATGCGCAGCAGGACTTGTTTGAGGGCCTCACGGGTGCGCCCGAGACGGCCGGCCATCTCGGCCAGACTCTCCCCGCGTTGGTAATGGGCCAGCAAGATCGAAGCATCACCGGCGGGAAGTTTTTGCAGGCATCCCTTGAGGGCGAGATGACGGTCCTCGAAATCCGTGAGTTGTTCCTCGGCCTCCTGGGCGACGAGTTCCAACACATCAGGATCCAGCGCGACCATGCCGGAGCGTTGGATGCGTTTGAGGTGGGCCATGGTTTGCCAGTAGGCGATGCGAAAGGCCCATGCCTTGAAATGGGTGCCGGGCTCGAATTCCGCCACCTTCCGGCACAACACCAGATTGGTTTCCTGCAAGATGTCCTGCGCGGCCACCCGATCCGGATGAAGGGTCAGGATGTAGGCGTAAACCGCCGCCTGATGCCGTGTGATCAGCAGCACGAATTCGGTTTCAGTGAGTGGTTTGTGGGACATCAACTGCGCTGCCAACACATAGCACGAAACGCGGCGCGGTCAGGATAAATTTCCGCCAAGGCAAAGCAAGCCGCCACTACGATCAGAGCCGGGCTTCGTGGCCTGCATGAAGGCAACAGAGGACAGAGGACGTGCCGCATGCTGAATGGAGGCGGTATGATTTTACCCAAATCTTCCTGCCCATCATTTTCCTGCCCAAAATCCAAATCAGTGCCTTCAGTGGCAGCAGTTCTTTCAGTGGTTTCCTTGGTCCGCATCACCCCGGCCCCCCGCGTTCTCACGAACGCGCCTACGAAGAAAATACGCAATCATAAATCCTAAATTTCAAATCAATCAGTGCCCTCAGTGACATCAGTTCTTTTCAGTGGTTTTCTTAGACCGCTTCACTTCAACCCCCCGCGTTCTCACGAACGCGCCTACGAAGACGGTAGCCGCTGGCGCGGTCTCAAGCTGACAGCAAAAGGGGGGCAGAAAAATGAATGCCTCTTTCTGTCCCCCCTTTTTCTGTCAGCTGTTGCTTGATGCGCATTGGAATCC
>CAIKDP010000043.1 GCA_903826205.1 Akkermansiaceae bacterium | reverse complement strand
GGATCGAACAACAGCTCGAAGCCGTCCGCAGCCTGCCGCGGGCCAAACAGAAATTCGTCAGCGAGTTCCTGGAAACCGTGCTGCAGGCTTCCTGAGCCGACCGGGGCCGTTGCGCCGAAATTTGAAGCACCCTTACCCGCTTATGCAATCTGCCGGGCTCCGCATTACCCGGGATTGTCACAAGCTGCCGGTCTCAATTGGACGGGTTTACCGGCGTTCCACGGCCCTAACATGGCGGCGAAAGCCACTGTTCACCGGCTGTCTCAATAACAAACCCGCGCCGTGGAACAATTGCGCCGGATTGACGCCATGTTCCGGGCGGGATCGCGCCGTGCCAATCCGGCAATGGCAGGCCAGTTCTTCGGCCAGAGAATGGAAGTCCGCATTTCAGCGGCTGTCACAAGTTGAACGCCGCGGGTGGTGGTGGCGGCAATGAATATCAGAGATCCCATGCTATGATCCATAAACCCAACCTAGCAAAGATACGTGTGGACAGAGAAGGCCCCAAAGCCTGGGAAATGCTCTATTTTCGCCTTTCGATTAGATGACCAACTGCAATTGCGAGATAATACATCTCGTTCTTACTGCGATCCTCTTCGTCCTTGATCCAAAACTTTACCATTACCTTAATAGGTATAAAACCTCCTCCTGCGGATGGAATGAGCAAATACCAACAATGATCAGACCACGGACCATACGCTTCAGTATGACGACTTGCTTTGATCTGATTCAATCTCACGTGCATGGTTTTGGTCTCATCCCCTAGAATCTCTTTGATTTGTCTCAGATCAAGTTCCACCACGCTACAAATGTTATGATCAAAGCCACGCTTATCATGATATCCCATCCTAACGAGACGGTCGCTTTGATATTCGCCGAAATTTAACTCAAATAGCTCTCCATTCCCCTCCTTGGTCAATTTCGGGTTAAACTCAGGATCGATCTTCTTCCGGGTCGCGTCATAAAATTCCTCGCCTACCTTTGATCCTCGCTGCCTAAGATATTCACCATATCCCTGAACGCCCTTGCCATACAATACCTCCGCGGCCCGCAATTCGTACGCCCTTTCGGCATCCGCCCTACGAACCAGGGTCGTTCCCTCATCTCCACGCACCCGCAGAGGCAATCCAAGCAAGACTGCCAGGCACACCCCAATCGACATGATCAAATTTAAGCGGGCAAATTCATATGAAGTCTTCACGGTGGCGGACAGTCGATATTTATCTTATCTACGGGTTTAACCCATTTATGGATTTGTTCGGGACGCCAAAACAATATGACATCATTCGTGACCATCTTGCCACTCTCCAAGAACCTTGCCGATGTGGTAGTTGTAACCCAGTGGTCGTTTTCTGCTTTAATGAGATCTTGTTGCTCTTCGACCCATTCTGTGAATTGGTCTTTAGCCGCCTCTTGAACTTGTAATTCATAAATGTATAGAGCAAATTTCGCGGCTTCCATTGTATCACGGCAAACCCAACCACATCGTGTCACCTTCTTCCCTCTTCCTTCAGCTGGACGAAGAAATGCCTCATCTGCATCTTTAAGTGACTGAAGGCGTCTCATCTCATGCGCAACTACATTCCTATACCCCTCGTGAGTTAGCGCATCATAAAGGCCATCGGACTGCCTAATTGGCTGACCCCAATCGGATGGAAGAATCGTCGTGACCCTGAACTTAATCAGTTCCGCGGACTTTATTTTGGCGCAACATTGATTCCCCTTTGTCTTCGTCGCGTAATCGGTATCTCCAGTACTCCAGGGATATGGACTATATTTCGTTCTCGCTCCAGCACCGTCCTCCGTGTCGAAAATATCCTGTCTATTAAGATATTGTGTCGGCTTCCTAATCATCGTTAAACCCAGCTTATCCAGGCGAGTAATCCCATCATTTCCCACGAACCCATACAGGTT
>CAIKDP010000042.1 GCA_903826205.1 Akkermansiaceae bacterium | reverse complement strand
CTATCAGTCCGGACACCATAGCTCCGACATACGGCACCGACCAGGAATTCAGCATCACGCCAGCCACGGGGTATGCCGTGGACACCCTCACGGTGGACGGCAACCCGGTGCCTCCGACCACCAGCCACACGTTCACGAACGTGAAGGAGACCCACACCATCACCGCCACGTTCCACACCCTCTATCAGTCATGGCTTGTTGAAAACCACTACACATCTTCCACGGAACCCAGCCTTCTCCATTACGCCTTCGGCACCACCAACACCGGCGGGATCGCCGTAATCGACTCCACTCATATCACCCTTGGCCAGACGCCCGCGACGCAAATCACTGGCGGCGTGGTCAGCGCCGTGTTCGGTCGCCGCACCAACCATGAGGGACTCACCTACACCGTTGAGTTCTGCGACAATCTGGGCACCTGGTATTCCAGCACCGACACGGACCATCTGAAGTATGATCCAAGTGCGAACCCGAATCCCGTCGTAATCGCAACCCAGGGCGACATGGATGCCGTGAGTGTTTCCTTCCCGACCCAAATCAAGGTCGGCACCGACTATGTGAACATGTCGAGGACGTTCATGCGCGTCCGGGTCTCCTCCAACTAACAACATACGCCTATTTCAACACAAATCCTGCGGCTGATCGTCAGCGTGGTGGTGGTGCTTGCTCCGTCCATGTCGGTTGCCAACCCCACGCCGTCGAAACCCAAACTGTTTCTTTTTGCCGGCCAGTCCAACATGTCCGGGGTGGGTGATTGGTCTTCGCTTACGGCGGCGGAGCGTGCGGCAGTGTCCAACGTTATGGTTTTTGCGGCCGACCCCAACCATGCGCCGCCGATCACCACATCCCCTTCTTTTCATTACTGGCTGCCGCCGCTGGGTGCTTTCAGCAACTATGCGCAGGGGAGCGGTGCGGCCATGTCGTGGAATGCGACAAATCCGGGTCAATACAACACCGTGAATAACTTCGGACCTGAATTCACTACCGTGCGCGACCTGTCCAGCGGACTCGGCGAGCATATCTACTTCGCCAAATACGCCCTCGGCGGCACGGGCCTCGACGCCAGCTTTGCCTCTATGGGGGGGGGCACCTGGTATCCCAATGCTTCCGACCCCGGTTCGCCGGCAGAGTACTCTCTGTCGCTCTATCATTCCATGGTGAGTTGGGCGAACAAAGCCCTGGCAGCCGCCCGCCAACTCGAACCGGAAACGGAATTCGCCGGGTTGTTTTGGCTTCAGGGAGAAGCCGACGCCCTCTTGCAAAGTTCTTCTAACAATTACAGCACCAATCTCACGAATTTCATTCAGCGACTCCGGTATGACCTTGGCATGGCCAACCTTCCCATAGTGATCGGCCGGATTGCCAATAAGTCCACGATGCTGATCGCGGCCGGCACTGTGCGCGCGGCCCAAGAGGCCGTTGGCAAGCCAGCTAACAACACGGCGTGGGTGGACACCGACGGGCTGACGATGGATCCCACCAATCAACTTCATTACCTGGATGCCGGACTGAAAACGGTGGGCGAGCGGTTTGCGCTGGCATGGTTGAACCTGAATCGTCCGCCAGCATTAGCAAATGGCGCAGGCGCAACCAACGTGCTTGCTGCCTCGGCCACGCTGAACGGCAACCTGCTTGCCACTGGCGGGGCGACCACCACGGTGAGCATCTTCTGGGGCATGGCCGACGGCGGCACAGATAGCGCGGCATGGAGCCAACGCGCCGATTTGGGCGCACGCAGCGCAGGGTCGTTCAGCACGGGCATCAGCGGACTGGTGGCGGGCGGCTTCTATTACTTCCGGTGCCGTAGCCAGAATGCTTTCGGTGAAACGTGGTCCAGTCCAACTGTCTCATTCATCGCCCTGCCGGGTGCCGTGCCGCCAGCACCCGCGGTTGCGAATAACACGCCAATCTGCCAGGGTGCTTCGGCGACACTCACGGCTTCTTCCCCCTACACTTCGGACCCCAACGCGTTCATCTGGAACGGCCCTGCTTTGACAAACGTTAAAGGCAACAACCTGCCTTTTGCCAACGCGCAACCCGCTTGGTCGGGCACCTACACTTGCACGGTGACGGTGAACGGAATTACCTCCATCGCCGCATCAACCATGGTGACAATCAATGCCTTGCCGGTCACCTCCGCCATTACCGGCAGTTCCCTGGTGCAGGCCGGCCAAACCGGCCTGACCTACGCCGTGACGCTGACCGCAGGGTCGCACTATGCCTGGTCCGTCCCTAACGACACCAGCATCACCGCCGGCAACACCGGACCTGACAACAACCAGATCACCGTCACCTTTGGCGGTATGGCGGGCCAGATTTCCGTTGTTGAAACCAATGCCGCCGGTTGCAGCGGCACGCCGGTCACCCTGCCGGTGGCGGTGAACCATGCTCCAGTCGCGTCCCCTCTATTCGTCTGGACGCCGAGCGGCGCGACTCAGACCATTGCCATCATCGGCGGCACCCAGCCACCGACGGACGAGGATGCGGCGGATGCAGGCAACTTGACGCTCACGTCTATCGGCGCAGCGACCCACGGTGCGGCGACGGTGAGCGCGGACCACAAAGGCGTGACTTACACGGCGAGCGACGCTTACACTGGAGCGGCTGATCGCTTCACCTATACGGTGGGCGACGGGCGCGGCGGCAGCGTCACGGCGATCGTCACCGTGGGGGTGGGGGCCGTTGCCAGTGCGCAACGCATCAACTACACGGCCAGTGGGGTGACGGTGGATTTCAAGGGTGCGCCAGGACTGCCATTCACAGTGGAACGGGCGGATGACGTTCGCTTTACGGTCAATATGGCATCCCTGGGCTCGCTCACTGCGGACAGCGAGACGGGCTTGTTCAGCATCACCGATTATTTCCCGCCCAAACCGCATGGATTCTACCGGGCGCGCTATCCATAACCCGGAAGCGCATCCCGGCTTCATCCTCCTGCAAAACGGAGGAGAGGCTCACCTGCCTTTTCCAGCAAGTGCGCATGGACTTCCGCCATGGGGTCGCGCAGCTCCAGGACTCTCGCTGGCTGGCACGGCATTCCTCAACCGCGCGACAATCGCGTGGTCCGATCGGACCATCGGATTGTCGCGGTCAAGCGCCGCGCGGAGTGGACAAATGGGCGACTCGAGGCCGGGCTGCCCTTCCATTGATAATCTCCAACCCACGACGATTCGCTTGGCAGTGGCGGTGTACCGACTCATACTGCGGCCGTAACCACGCTATTTTCCACCCCCTCCCCTACCCCTATGACATTGACCCACTGGATTGTTGGAAGCGCCCTGCCGCTCTGCCTGTGTCTGGCTGCCCACGCCGCCCCGGCGCCGGAAGCGCCCAAGCCCGCCTCGCGCAGCGTGCGGGTGATCGAGGGCTGGACCGTGCGCATCGACGACCGCCTGCTGCAGGCACCTAACGAAGATTTGGGCACGCGCATCCTCAAGTCACTCGAAGCGCGCCTCAGCGACATCAAGGCGGTGGTCCGTCCGTTCTGCCTGGCCAAGTTGCAGGGGTTCACGATCGTACTCGACATGACGCACGGGAAATTGCGGCCGATGCAATACCACCCCGAGGCCGCGTGGTTGATAGAAAATGGGTACGCCGCCGACCTCGCCCACTGCGTCCATATTCCGGAGGCGGCCGAGTTGCTCGACCCGCGCCAGATCAACGTCCAACCGTGGTGCGTACTGCATGAACTGGCGCACGCCTATCACGATCAGGTGCTCGGCTTCGACGAGGCGCGGATTCGCGATACCTATGCCAAGTTCAAGACCAGCGGCCACGGCGATGCGGCGCTGCTGATCACCGGCGAACGGGTGCGGCACTATGGCCTAACCGATCACAAGGAGTTTTTTGCGGAAATGACCGAGGCGTATTTCGGCACGAATGATTTCTTTCCCTTCAACCGCGGTGAACTGATGACCGCCGAACCCGAAATTCATGAGTTGATGAAAGCCATCTGGGGGCCGCTCGCACCCGACGAGAAGAAGAAATCCGCGGCCAACCCGCCACTTGCCCCCGGCGCAGCGGCCACCACGCTGTGGTATGACAAACCCGCCAGCAAGTGGGTGGAAGCGCTGCCGGTCGGCAACGGCCGGCTAGGCGCGATGGTATTCGGCCACCCCACCAGTGATCGCATCAACCTCAACGAACAGACGATCTGGACCGGCGGGCCGTATGATCCGAGTCACGGCGGCGGTCCCGAGGCCTTGCCGGAAATCCGCCGCCTCATCTTTGCCGGCAAACACCGCGACGCCGAGGTCTTGTTCAACAAAACCATGATGGGAAATCCCGTCGAGCAAATGAAATACCAACCGCTCGGCGATCTCCTGCTGGAGTTTCCCAAAGATCACCAGTCCGCGACCGGCTACCGGCGCGACCTTGACCTCACCACCGGCGTGGCCAGCGTCACCTATCAGGTCGGCGGCACGCAATTCCGGCGCGAGGTGTTTGCCAGCGCCCCGGACCAGGTCGTGGTCGTGCGCCTCACTGCAAACAAGAAAGCCGCCATCACCCTGACCACCAAACTCGCCGGCATCCCCAACACCAAGACTCCCGGCGACGAACAGTTCGCCAGCGAAGTCACCCCGGAGGGTGAACTCGTCCTGCGCGGGAAAACCGCAACCATGTTAGGCATTGCGGGCCGCGTCCGCTTCGAGGGCCGCGTGCAAGTCCTGCCCGAGGGCGGCAAACGCGTCGTTGGCAAGGACGGCGTGTCGATCGAGGGCGCCGACGCGGTCACGTTATTAGTTGCGGCCGGCACCAACTTCAAGCGCTACAATGACATTAGTGCCGACCCCGCAGCGCGGGTCCGCGATTATCTCGCGAAGGTCAAGGGCAAGGCGTTTGAAGCCTTGCGTACCGACCACATCGCGGATCACCAAAATATCTTCGGCCGGGTCAAGCTCAGTTTGCCGGAGACACCGACATCGTCTTTGCCGACCGACCGGCGGCTCACCGACCACATTCCGGCCAATGACCCGCAGTTGGCGGCTCTGATGTTCCAATACGGGCGCTATTTATTGTTAGGCAGCAGCCGCCCCGGTGGCGAAGCGGCCAACCTGCAAGGGATCTGGAACGAGGACATGAACCCGTGGTGGGAATGCAAGTTCACCACCAACATCAACACCGAGATGAACTACTGGCCGGCGGAAACCACGGCACTGCAGGAATGCGTCGAGCCGTTGGTCAAGATGGTTAGAGAATTGTCGGAAACGGGAACTGAGGTCGCCAAGGTCCACTATGGCGCCCGCGGCTGGGTTTTCCATCAGAACACCGACCAGTGGCGGCACGCCGCACCCATGGACGGCGCCACCTGGGGCACCTTCTCGACCGGCGGCGCGTGGCTCTGCACGCACCTCTGGGAGCGCTATCTTTTCAATGGCGACAAGGATTACCTGCGCCAGATCCAACCCTTGCTCAAGGGAGCCTCACAATTCTTCCTCGATACGCTGGTTGAGGAACCGACCCACAAATGGCTGGTGACCTGCCCGTCCAACTCGCCGGAGAACTTTCCGGCAGCACCCGGCAACGGACCGTTCGTGGTCGAAGGCATGGGCTACGATGTGCCGGGCACGACCATCTGCGCCGGCTCAACGATCGACATGGGGATTGTCAGGGATTTGTTCACCGCCTGCATCGAGAGCGGCAAGATCCTCGGTGTGGATGCCGACTTTGGCACACAAGTGGCGGCGGCGCGCGCGCGCCTCGCCCCGATGCAAATCGGCAAGGGCGGCCAGTTGCAGGAATGGCTGGTCGACTGGGGCGTGCTCGAAGAAAAACACCGGCATATCTCGCATCTCTACGGCTTGTTCCCTAGCAATCAGATCACTCCCGCAGCCACGCCCGAGCTGGCGCAGGCGGCAAAGGTGGCACTCAACGAGCGCGGCGATGTCGGCACCGGCTTCGGCATGGCATGGAAGGCGGCCTGTTGGGCGCGCCTCTATGATGGCGACCACGCGCTCAAGTGCCTGTCTAACCAAGTAGCCCTGCAAACCACTCCCAACCTGTTCTCCAAGTGTTTCCGCGCGGCACAAGTGGACGGGGTCCACGGCGCTACGGCCGCCATCGCCGAAATGCTCATGCAGTCGCATGCCGGCGAAGTCCATCTGCTGCCCGCACTGCCCAAGGACTGGCCCAACGGCGCGGTCAGCGGCCTGCGCGCACGCGGCGGCTTCACCGTGGATCTGGAGTGGAAGGATGGCAAACTCACCGCCGCCGCCATCAAGTCACAAACGGGCAACCCATTGCGGGTACGTTACCAGGACCGCGTCCGCGACGCCAAACCCGCCAAGGGCGATACCTTCCGCTGGGACGGCAACCACTGACCGGTAATTTATGCTTGTAAGTATTTTCAACGACGTGATCGGCCCGGTGATGCGGGGGCCGTCGAGCTCCCACTGTGCCGCCGCCTTGCGCATCGGCCGGCTGGCCCGTGACCTGATGGACGCGGAGTTCACCGACGTGCTGGTCGAGTTCGACCGCAATGGCTCGCTGCCGACAACTCACGACACGCAGGGGTCGGACATGGGGTTGTTTGGCGGCCTGATGGGATGGGATGCCGCCGACGTACGCTTGCCGGGCTCGCCGCAGGCGTTGCGCGACAGCGGCGTGCGCATCTCTATCGAAACAGTGGACGCCGGAGACCCCCACCCCAACACCTATCGGCTCACCCTGCACAGCGCGCGGGAAACCCACACCCTCCGCGCCATCTCAACCGGCGGCGGCATGATGGAGGTGATCGACATCGACGGCTTTGCGGTTTCGATGTTCGGCGATTGCTGCCAAACCCTGCTGTGGGTGGATGGATCGGCACGCGAAGTTATCGCGGCACTTGAGACCCGCTTCACCGCCGATGAAGTCCTGCTGCATGAGGCCGAGGGCAGACAACTCGTCGAGGTCAAAGCCGCCGGTTTCGTTAACGAAGATATTCTAGCTGATTTGCCGGGCATTCGGGCAATCAAACGCCTCGGGCCGGTGCTGCCTGTGCTCTCGCGCAAGGGCACGCGGGTGCCCTTCGGGACTTGCTTGGAAATGTTGGATCACGACGCCGGCCGCGGCACGCCACTGTGGCAACTGGCCGTGCAATATGAAATGGCGCGCGGTGACATCACCGCAGCGGAGGTCGTCGCCAAAATGGTGGATATCGTGCGCATCGTGCGCACTTCGATCGCCGAGGGCATCGCCGGCACTCACTACGACGACCGCGTGCTGGGCCACCAATCCGGCCGCTTCGACGAGTTGATGCGGGCCGGAAGATTGCT
>CAIKDP010000041.1 GCA_903826205.1 Akkermansiaceae bacterium | reverse complement strand
GGGATTGTTGCCCAAACTCACGCGCTCCGCATCCAAAATCCACATTCGAAATCCCCCCATGAAGCCCAAATCCCCCGCCTCCTCCCTCGGTCTCCTCGCCGCCGCTATCAGCGCGCTCATTGCAGCTACTTCCGCTCAGGCCGCCATGCCGTCAGGCACTTGGACCGGCGGCAGTTCCGGCACTTGGGATACCACCGCCACCAACTGGTACGGCCTGACCGGCACGCCGTGGGCTGCCGCTGGTAATATTGCTCGCTTTACAGGATCCGCCGATGCAGCGTTCATCAGTGGCACCATTACCTCAGACCAGATTGTAATAGGTGCGACAGGAGTCAGCGCGGTTGCCACCCTCAATGGTACTGCCGGCATTGCTAACACTGGCTTTGTATATGTCGGTGCCAGTTCAACTAACAACACTTTCAGTGTCGGCGGCACGGATCGCTTGGTAATCAATGCTAGCAACTCCAGGTTCAGCGTCGGAGGTTCGACATTCGGTGGTAACAGCGCCATCATCTCCGCGCCGGGAACCTTCGCTGCGCCGACCTTAAGCATGGCTGGAAGCAGTGCCCAAATCATGGTCGGAACGTCCTCGGCCACCAACAGTCTTAGCATCCAAGGCGGTGCCTACGTCTATGACACCGGCACCGGTTCTGGAACACGAACCCTTTCCATTGGTACGGCTTCGGGTGCCGATGGCAACTCAGTCCTCGTTAGCGGCTCTGATGGATCTGGCAATTACTCGACTCTGAATAGAAACACGGCGGGGTCCTATCTCGAAGTTGGATCGGCAGGTAATAACAACTATGTCAGCGTGAGTAGTGGCGGCATAGTGATAAATGGCGGCCGTGTAGGTATCGGCACCAACGGCGGATCTAGCAACTACGAACTTGTTACAGGCAACTTATCATCATTCAGCACGAGTGGTGGAAGCAATCAATTCTTTGAAATCGGTCAAACCTCGGGTTCAAACACCAATAGTATTCGGGTCGAGGCAGGGGGCACCTACAACTTCGGTGGCTCGGGAACATCCAGACGCATTGGCGTGGGGGAGGTGGCAAACGCCAATAGCAACTACATCAGCATTACTGGTGCCTCGACGATGAATTTTATCCACACGGGTCTCCCCTTGACGATTGGCGGTGTCTCAAGTGGGTCCACCACAACCAATGGAGGAACGAGCAATCACCTTGATGTCTACAGTGGAGGCACGTTAAACATGGTGAATACGGGCACGCTCACGGTTCCGACCGGGGCAACGGCTTTGCCGACGGGTTCGAGTGCCATCGTTCTGGCAGGCACGACTTCCTCGTTCAATCTCGGCGACGGCACCGGCATCAGCACCGCGATTGTTGGTACCACGACCAACTTCGCCACCGGCGTTTACTTGAAAAATTCGGATGGCCGCCTGAATTTCGACAACGGCAGACTGACGGCTGGCGTCACTGGCAACTTGGTATCCGGCTTGGGTCAAATCTCTCTCACTCACGAGGCATATATAAACACTCCCACGGGGTTCAATAACACCATCAGCAGCGCGATCAGCGGCAGCGGCACCTTGGTCAAGGAAGGCGCGGGCACGCTCACGCTTAGCGGTTCTGCAGTCAACTACAGCGGCAGTGC
>CAIKDP010000040.1 GCA_903826205.1 Akkermansiaceae bacterium | reverse complement strand
TGTACCCCCGAGGGTCGCGTTGCCGCCGTAGCTGTAGAGCGCAAAGCCGCCAGTGCCTGGGCCGCTGGTGGGATTCACGTTGGCAGTGACGTTCACAGTGCCCGAATACACATAGGCCCAGCCGTTGCCGGTGAGCGTTGCGCCATCCAGTTGATGGGTGCCGGACTGGAATATAATGGCTCCGTCGGCGTCTGCGTGCAGGACACTGCCAGCGGCATGCGTGCTGTTGCCGGCAAAATAGACATTGCCCGCCGAGGCATTGACGATGCCTGTCGCCTGGTTGTGAAAGCTGGCATAAATAATGTTGGACCCACCCAGGATATTGAAGGTTCCCGGATTAACAATGGAGCCCCCCCCATAGCTGGTGGAGAAGTTGCTTGAATTGGTTAGATTCCAGGTGCCGATGTTTTGAAGGGTGCCGCCACCCGCAGCATCGGACACATCAAGATCATAACTCGCGTATGATCCCTGGGTGAACGTGCCCTCGTTGCGGATGGTGCCGCCAGTCATGCTCAGGTAGCTGTTGTCTTCCTTGGTGGAATTTCCAGTGAAGCGCAGCGTTGGAGAGCCGGTGATGGTGCCGCTGGCCAGATAGCCGTGATCCACGGAAAGCATCGCCGTGCCGCTGACATAGGCATTGCCGCCGTAACTATAAATCGCGAATCCGCCGGTGGCGGGGCCGCTGGTGGCATTGATATCCTGATTGATGTTCACGGTGCCGGACATCGCGTAGGTGGAGTCGTTGCCAATGATGCTGCCGCCATCCAGTTCCTGCGTTCCGCCCCGGAAATAGATGTTGCCGCCAGCCGCATTCAGGACACTGCCTGCGGCTTGCGTTCCACCAGCCATCAAATGGATCGCTCCAGATGTTGCGTTGATTACTCCGGTCGCAGTGTTGTGAAATGCAGCATAAATATAGTTTTCACCGCTGCTCTGATTCAGGATGCCGGGATTGTTGAAGACCCCTCCGCCGTAGGTGTTTGAGAAATTACTGCCGTTGGCAAGCGTCCAGGTGCCGTTGTTCTGGATCGTGCCGCCGCCAGCGGTGTCGGAGTTATCCAGATCCCAGTTGGCATTGGCGCCCTGGTTGAAAGTGCCGTCATTGCGGATAGCACCACCCGCCATGCCCACATGGGAATTGATTTCCTTGATGGAAGCTCCGGTAAAGCGCAGCACCACATTGCCGTTGATCTGGCCGGTGGAAATGTATCCATGATCTGCGGACAGCATTCCCGTGCCCGTGATCGTGGCTCCGCTCACTCCAAATCCACCGGTGGCATCGCCGGTGGTGGCACCGACGTTGGCATTGACGCTGACGGTGCCGAGCGATGCATAGGTATAGTTACTACCGGTAAAGGTTCCGCCGTCCAACTGATGTGTGCCGCCGTAGAAGTAGATATCGCCGCCCTCCGCGTTCAAGATGCTGCCTGCCGTTTGCGATCCTCCACCCGCAAGCAGGATGTATCCTGCAGTGGAATTCAGCACGCCGCTGGCCCGGTTGTGAAAGGCGGGGCGCATCCAGCTATAGCCCACGGCTTGGTGGAACGTGCCGGCATTATCATATGAGCCGCCGCCATAGGTGTTGGAGAAGCTGCTGGAGCCGTTCAAAGTCCATGTGCCATTATTCGAAATCGTGCCGCCGCCAGCCGCGTCGGAGTTGTCCAAATCCCAGTTGCCCTCTACCCCTTGCGAATAGCTGCCGTCGTTTTGGATGGTACCGCCTGACATAGTGGTTTGAGTATTGCTGATCTTGCTCGATGCTCCCGTGAGGCGAAGCACTGCGGTGTCGGCCATGGTGCCAGTGGAAAAGTAGCCCCGCTCGACTGACAACATCGCGGTGCCGCCAAAAGTGCCGCCGGCAATCCCGAAACCACCGGTGGCCGGGCCACTGGTGGCTCCGGTATCGGCCGTGACCTGCGCCGTGCCGGCAGTTAGGTACACAAAACTGGAGCCGGTAATGGCACCGCCGGCGAACTCATAAGCGCCGCCATTCAGATAGATATCGCCGCCATTGGCGTCCAGCGCGCCCGCAGCGGTGGAGCCGCCGGCACTGAGCAGGAGTGCGCCTGATGTTGAGCGGATGGTGCCGGTGTTGTGGACTGGCAAGGTGACGGTGTAGTTTCCGGTGCCGCCATCGCGAATCAAGGTGCCGGAGTTGACGATGCTGTTGGAGCCGCCCCCGTCGTCGCTGAAGTTGTTAGTGCCCTGCAAGCGGGTGGTGCCGGCATTGCGGTAGGTTCCTCCGCCGCTGATGTGGGTGGCCGAGGCACCGCTGATGACCGCCTCGCTGCCCGCCGCGTTCTCCAGGGTGGTGCCGTTGATGAACACTCCGCCGATGCCCGGTGCCATGACCAGTCCGCCCTTGACCTTGAACAAACCGCCGCCGTCCAGTGTTCCGCCGCTCCAGTTGAACGATCCATCGGTGGTCAGGCTGCCGGTCACATGCAGTGACCCGTTGCTGAAGTGGGTGGCCCCATCGCCGGTCATCACGTTGTTGGCACCGAAGGTATAGTTGGGGCCCACATACAAGGCGGTGCCGGATTGCGTGTTGAACAACGCATTCGTGGCGATGCCGCCACCGTTTAGGGCCAGTGAGCCGGAGTCGAGGTTGATGGTTCCGCTGTCGTTGAATGGGACATTGATGGAGAAAACCCCCGTGCCAGTCATGCGGGTCACGCTGCCGGAATTTTCAAAGTTCACTGCCGTCGCATCGCCTGTACCGATCACACCGTCGTTCAGCAGGAAGAAGTTTCCCTCGTTATGGATCGCTGCAGCGTTATAGAGAACCATCGATCCCAGGCCCTCAAATGAGGACACACCCGTAGCCGGGGTGTGTAAGGTGGTCCCGTCCTGAACGAATGTCGTGCCAATTACGTTCAAGCTTCCAGTGTTGTCCAAGATGCCGCCGCCGGCTATTGTCCCACCACTCCAGTGGAAATCCGCGGAATTGGTGAAGGTCTGCCCCGGAGCTATCCTCAAGATGCCGCCTGACAAATTGACAATCGCCGACGATGCCATCGAATCCTCAAGCACCTGCGTGCCGGCAGTTAGATTGATGCGGCCCGGTCCGGCAAACGCGCTGCCGCCGGTGTAATGGGTGGTGCCGGAAATGGTCAGATCCAGATCCGCCGCCACCTGATAGATGCCGCTGTTGCTGCCGCCGCCGCTCAAGGTGAGCGCTCCGCTTTGCACATCCACGGTGCCAGCGTTGTGAAATGGCACGGCCACGGTGAAGCCTCCCGCGCCGGTGTCCCGGACGAAGGTGCCCGGGTTGTTGAAGGCAAAGCCTGTGCCGCTGCCGCCGCTGATGCCCGCGTCGTTGGCCGCGCGATAGGTGCCGGCATTGGTGAGCGTGGCACTGCCATCCAACGTCAAGTGCCCGGCACCAGTCTGCGCCGCAGTCTGGCCGGTTGCCACAGTGAGCGCACTGTCTGTCAGGTGAACGCTGTGGGTGATGTCAAGGCCGGCGTTGGCTGTGAGCGAGCCGCCGCCCGAGATTGCGCCGCCGTCCCAGTGGAGGAGCCCATTGGAGGTGAAGCCCACGCCCGGCGGCAGAACCATCGCGCCGCCAGTCAGGTTGATCACACTTTCCGAGACAGTGGATTGAACAAACGTCTGGTTGCCACTACCGAACTGCACCGAACCGCCACCGGTGAACAGCGCGGCGGAATCAAAGGTAGCATCGGCGAAAATAGTTAGAACCGCACCCGCTGCCGTGTGGAATGAGCCGCCGACGGTGGTCACGGGTTGGCTTAGCGCCAGGTATCCGGTTTCGGTATTGACTGTGCCGGTGTTCTCAAACGGCACGCCGATGTCGAAATATTCGACACCGACATTGCGGGTAAAAGTGCCGGTATTGCGGAACACGTTGTTCCCGGTGACGCCCCCGGCTATACCGGTGTCAGACTGGGCCAGATAGGTCCCGGCATTGATGAACACCCCGCCGTTGTCCAACAGGATACCGGTGGCGCTGCCGTGGGTCGCCGTTTGACCTGCGGCATTGGTCAGGGTGGCACCGTTGACGGTGGTGCCGTTGAGGGTGATCCCGCCGCCGGCCAGCAGGGAGCCCCCGCCCGTTAGATTGGCTGCCAGCGCCCCGCCGAGAATGACCGGACCGGTCGTGGTGACGGTTTGACCGACCGCCACGGCAAGTTCTCCACCGGTTAGAGCGATGGTGCAGGCGGCATTCAACGGGCCGTTGACCGTGCTGGTGCCGCTGGCAAACTCCGCGGTGCCGGTGCCGGTGAAGGTGCTGGTACCGTCGAAGACAAAGTCTCCTGCAAACTGCAGCAACCCGCCGTTGGCATCGAACGTTCCATCGGTTGATGTGCCGCCACCCGAGAGTCGCAAGGTGCCGCTCTGGGCCGACACCGTGCCGGTGTTGGTGAGCGGGACGGCAATCGAATAGACACCCGCGCTGGTATTGCGCGTGAGGGTGCCGGAATTGTTCATGACGCTGGTCGACGCGGCATCCTGATAGATCGTGGCGTCCGTCTGTGCCAGAAACGTGCCGGCGTTGTGGATCACCCCGCCGTTTTGCAGGACGATGCCGAAGGGACTGGCGTGCACCGCCGTGTGCAGCGCGGCGTTGGTTAGCGTGGCGGCGTTGACATAGCCGCCATACAGGGTGATGCCGCCATTGGCCAGCAAGGTTCCCCCACCGGTTAGATTGCCGGCAGCCGACTCATTGCCAAAGATCAGCGGCCCGTTCGAGGTGACGGTTTGGCCGCTCTGCACCGCCAGCACGGCACCGGAAAGGGCAATGGTGCAAGCCGCGTTGAGGGAACCGCTGACTGTGCTCGTGCCATCAACGAACTCGGCTGTGCCACCGCCGGTGAACGTGGTCGCGCCATCAAAGGCATGAATCCCTGCAAACTGCAACAACCCACCGCTGGCATCAAACGTCCCGCCCGTGGAGGTGCCACCGCCGGATAGACGCAAGGTGCCGCTCTGGGCGGACACCGTGCCCGAATTTTCTAACGGAACTTGCACCTCGTAGGTTCCGCCGCTGGTGGTGCGGGTGAAGCTGCCGGAATTGACCACCTTGTTGCCACTGCCGCTGCCGACAGCAAACCCACCGTCGCCCTGCGCCACAAACGTGCCGGCGTTGGAGAACACCCCTCCGCTGGCTAGGGTGTAGGTGCTGCCATACCAGCCATCGGCTTGGGTAGCCGTGCTGGTGGCGGAGTTGACGAGGGTACTGGCATTGATTGTGCCGCCGTTGAGTAGCAATCCATTGTTGGCCACGAGACTGCCGCCACCGGTCAGGATTCCGGAAAAGGCCAGCATTCCATTGTGAGTGAAACTTTTCCCGGCGGCGATGGCCAGCGAACTGGTGATGGAAAAGTTGCCGGAGGTGGCAAGCGAAGCGGCTATCGATTGATTGCCTGACGACAGGGAAAAGGCGCCGGAACCGGTGAAGGCGGTGCCGGCCCCGAAGGCATAATCAAGGCTGTCCACCCACATCATTGTCGCGCCGGCGGAGGACTGGAATATTCCGTCAGATGAACTGCCATTGGCCAGCTGCAGGGTGCCGGACGCGGCGTTCACCGTTCCGGCGTTGACCAGATTGACGCTGATGTCCACCGGATTAAACGCCGCGGCATTGGCTGTCAGCACCCCCGTATTGTGGAATTCAATATCGCCGCCGATGACCGTGTCATTATTCAACTTCGTGCTGTTTTGCATGACGAAGGTGCCGGCGTTTTCAAAGATCGAGTCGCCCTGAAACCACATCTGGGAATTTGCCGTCAGGACGGCGGTGCTGGCCGCCGCGTTGGTGACGGTTAGACCACTGAATCTGGACCCGTTGCCTATCGTCGCCCCGCCATTGAGGGTGACATAACCATGGTCACCGCCGAATAAATTCGACTCGCGGGTGAGTTTGCCTCCAGCCCAGGCCAAGGCGCCGTCAAGCGTGAGGACATGGCCATCGTAGATGCTGATTTTTCCGGCGGTGGCCAGGGTAATGCTGTTAGGCACTGCCATCGAGAGATGCATGTACTGCTCATCGTTATCAACCAGCCACTGGCCTGTGCCGCTGAAGGAGCTTCCGGCATTGAAGATCGATGCACCGCTCGTTTTCAACGTCGCGCCAGCCGCTATCTGGATCGCCCCGCTGTTGGTGATGCCGTGCAGGAAATCCAGGGTGCCGCTGTTCACATTGAGCGTCCCGGAGTTGCTGAATTGCGCGACACCCACCGTGAACGTCCCCGTTGCCGTGTCTCGCGTAAACGTGCCGACATTGGCAAAGGTCGATTGATTGGGACCCACCTCGGAAATGCCCGCGTCATTGCGCGCATAGAATGTCCCATGATTGCTCACCTTGGCCTGGTTCTCCAACGACAGCGTGCCGGCACCCGCGAGCGACGCCGTCTGGCCGCCAGCGAGAATCATTTCGGCACTCGTCCCGTAGAGCCGCGCGTTGCCGGTGATGGCGAGCCCGCCATTGCATAGCAGGTCCCCGTCTTCCACCACGCCGCCGCTCCAGGTCATCGCGCCGGTCACCGTCAATGCCGAGGAGCCATAGACAACCCCGCCCGACAAATTAGCCACCGCTACTGTGACCGCCACGTTCCGATAGACACTGCCGCCGGAGATCCAGACCGCATAGCTATCCCCTCCCTCCGGCTGCCCGTTGAGCGGATAGGTTGGATTGGTGCTCCACCGCGAGCCATCGGTCCACGACCCATTGCTGCCATTCCACGTGGCGGATGTCTGTGCCGCCACCACCTGCAGCATTGCCCCCAGACAAACCGCCCAGCGCCATGCCGGCAGTGCGCTTGCCACCCCTCCCGTGGCAACCCGGATATTCGAAAAACACCCCATATTCGTTGATTTTGGCTTCATGACTTGCAGCAATTCCGTTAGCCCCGGCATGAGGCCATCCGTGAACGCCGCGAGCGTAGCGGAAGGCGGCGGCCTAATCAAGAATAAAATATCCTGTATGCATATTTAGTGATTTTCTTGGTCCGCCCCCCCGATTTCTCACGAGTGCGCCTGCAAAATAGCGAAGGCGCACAGGCACGGAATGGGACTGGCTAATTCCGGCTAGGCCTCGCCTCGCAGGACTTCGCTCCAGGATATCGAATTGGGGCTTGAAGTGGCCGTGGACAGGGCACAGCATCCAGCAACCCAGAGAACCGATGCAACGCACCCTATCCACACTCCTCACTCTTTGCACACTGCCGCTTTCCTTGTGCGCCAGCGCCCAGTACAAACCCGTGGCCAATCCCTATCAAGGGTGGGGGCACACGGCCACGCTGGCCATTATCACCACGGCGGAGGGTGCGAACCTGCCGGCCTCGGCATCGGAAGACAATTTTCCGTTGTTAGTGCGCTTGCACAAGGACTTCTTCGCTTTCAAGCAGGCGCAAACCAACGGTGAGGACCTGCGGTTTTCCAGCGGCACGGGCACGCCGCTGGCCTATCAGATTGAGGCGTGGGATGCCGCCAATGGCACCGCGAGCATCTGGGTGCGCATTCCCAACATCAAGGGCAACGCCCGCCAGGCACTGCGCTTGCATTGGGGTAAGGCCGACGCGACCAGCGAGTCCAACGGCAAGGCCGTGTTCAATGCAACCAACGGCTACCTCAGCGTCTGGCACATGACCGATCCGGTGAAAGATGAGGTCGGCACGCTGGAGTCCAAGGATCTGGGCACCTCGGCCACGGCTGGCATGGTAGGGCCGGCGCGGCATTTCCCGGGCCAGAAGGGCATCAGTTGCGGGGAAACCATTCAGAATTATCCCAGCGCCGCCAGCCCTCACTCCACCGAAGTGTGGTACCGCGCCGATGCTGCCAACATGGATCTTGTCTGCTGGGGAATCGAAGGCACACCGGCGGGCAAAGTCCGGATGCAGTTGCAGAGCCCGCCCCATATCTATGTCGATAGCGACGGCGGCAGCATTCATGCCAAGAGCGCCTTGCCAAAATCCGAGTGGGTGCAGGTGGTTCACACCTACGACGGACAACTCGGACAGATCTATGTCAACGGCCAGCTGGATGTGCCCGCCCCCACCCAGACGACCATGAAAATCCTGCCCACCGCCCGCATGTGGCTAGGCGGTTGGTACAACGGCTACAACTTCGTCGGCGACATGGATGAGGTGCGCATTTCCAAAGTGGCCCGCTCGGCCGACTGGGTGCGGCTGCAATATGAGAACCAGAAACCCCTGCAAACCCTTGTGGGACCGGTGATCCAGGCGGGCAATGCCTTCAGCGTCACACCTGCCCAACTCACCCTGCTGGAAGGCAAGAACGCCACCTTCACCGCACAAGCCGGCGGCGCCCAAAAGGTCTATTGGTCGCTCATGGACGATGGCAAGGAAACCCGGCTGGCCACCGACCGCTTTGCT
>CAIKDP010000039.1 GCA_903826205.1 Akkermansiaceae bacterium | reverse complement strand
GCCATAGTTTTGTTGGGTGGTTGGGGTGGTTGGGGGGTAGAATGCCACGGAGAGGATCGAACTCTCCGTGGCTTGATTGCCGCTGCTCCTGAGACACACCGCGAGACGCGGTGGTCACGGCCTGCGGCTGGGAAGCCGCAGCTACGGTGCCATGCTCAATTCGCCTGACTGCTGATACGCCTGCCGGTGCGTGAACCGGATTTGGCGTGACTGGCGGCCTCGCGGGCGCGGCCCTTGGCCCAATGCCGGAGTGCCGCTATCTGGCCATCCATGAGCTGTGCCAGCGGCACGGTATGGGTCATGGCTTCAAGGATGTCCTTGGCCTTGGGTTCCCGGCCTTCGGCATACGCCTCGTGCATGGCATCGACAAACACCGCCTCGATCTCGGCACCGGTGAACTGCTCACAGGCGCGGGACAATGCCACGGTATCAAAGTCCGCAGGTTTGCGGCCATGGCGCTTGATGATGATGTCCCAGATTTGCGCGCGCTCCAAGGCATCGGGCAGATCAACAAAGAACATCTCGTCAAAGCGCCCCTTGCGCAAAAACTCAGGCGGGAGTTTTGAAACGTCATTGGCGGTCGCCACCACGAACACCGGCTTTTCCTTTTCCTGCATCCAGCTCAGGAACGAGCCGAACACGCGGGAGGAGGTGCCGCCATCGGTACTGCCGCTGGACTTGCTGCCTGAGAAACCCTTTTCGATTTCATCGATCCACAGCACACAGGGCGCAATGGCCTCGGCGGTCTGGATGACCGAGCGCAGGTTGGCTTCACTCTGCCCGACGATGCCGCCGAACACACAGCCCATATCAAGGCGCAGCAGCGGCAGGCCGAAGGCGCCGGCCGTGGCCTTGGCCGTTAGGGACTTGCCGGTGCCGGGGATGCCGACGATCAACAAACCCTTGGGGGCGGGCAGACCATAGGCTTTGGCAGAGGCGCTGAAGGCACCACTACGGCGTTCGAGCCATTCCTTGAGCAGATCCAGGCCGCCGATGTCATTGAGGCTGGTGGTGGCCGCAACAACTTCCACCAGGCCATTGCGCTTCAAGGTGTGGGCCTTTTCGCGGGAGATGATGCGGTGGTCGATGCCATTGGTTTCAACTACGGACAGGGCGAATGCATTTTCAGCCTCAGTGGTGGTGAGACCCAGCGCGCTTTGCAACGCACCTTCCCGGATCGCATCGTGGGGTGCCTTGAGCTTGGCGGATTTCAAAATACCATCGAGGACCGTGCCCAGTTGGGCGGCATCTGGCAGGCTAAAATCAACATGGGTGATTTCGTGCTCAAGTTCGGGTGGGAGTTTGAGCCGGCAACCCAGCAGGATGATGGCATGGCCATTGGACTTGGCAATGCGCAGGATGTCCTTGAGGCGACGCACCAGCATGGGGTCTGTTTGATCCAGGTGGAGTTGCAGGTCGCGCAACAACACGACATGGCGCGGGCTGTCGGTGGCGAAGATCCCATCGAGAAGTTGCAAGACTTCAAGAGGATCCTGACATTGGGTGACGCGGCCTTCCTGGGTGTCAACCAAGCCCTCGGTGGAGGACCAGGCGTGAAGACGGCGCTTGAGGGAGGTGCAGGCCGCAGCGATTTCGGCTTCGGCGCGTGCTTCCTCGGAACTGATGACGGCGAGACCGGGGTATCCGGCACGCAAATAGGTGGTGAGTTGATTTTGCATATTTTTGGTTATTGGTTGATTGGTTGATTGGTTGATTGGTTGATTGGTTGATTGGTTGATTGGTTGATTGGTTGATTGGTTGATTGGTTGATTGATAGGTTGATGGTTTGATGGTTAGATTGAGACGCAAGACACAAGACTTGAAGACGCAAGAGCAGAGGAAGAAGTGCATGTGCACGGTCCATCGGTTCTTATCTTGTGTCTTGCGTCTTGCCGTCTTGCGTCTTTTATTCAGTGCCCGGCTGAAGGTTCTGGCGTTCCCACGCAAGGCATGCCTCGCGGGATGGATTGGACAGCAGGAGCTTGCCGGTGGTGGCACAGCGGACTTTCCATTCCTGGCTTTTCTCACAGAAGAGGATCACCGTGGCCCGGACGATTTTAAGTCGCCCGAGCGCATGGAGATCTATCGCTTCGGTGTAGAGGCATTGTACATGGCCGCCGGGGTTGAAGCGGAGGGTGTGGCTCATGATGGATTCAGGAACCTCCTTCCCCGAGTTGTTGGCTGTTGTTCTGTTGGTTGTTCTGCCGCCAGAAGTCAGGCTTGCGGGTGCGCGCACGGGGTTTGCCCAGCGCGTCCTCGATGGCCTTGGTGGCGGCTTCACAGCCTTTGCCTTGGAAGCCTTCGGCCTCGACGGTGATCTCGCCGGTGGCGGTAATGCGGACATGGATGCGGCGGTTCATAACGCACCTCCTTCCAATGTCAGCAGGATCGAGCCATCGGCTTCGACACGCCGGGTGCTGCGGAGTCCGCGCAAGCGGGCCTCGCGGATGGTCTTGTGGACGCCATAGGATTGGAGCAGGCGGCCGTAGCCGGTGCCGACTTCCTTGGCAACATGACCATCCCACCAGTCGGTGGTCAGGCCGTAGGTGCCGTTGTTTTCCTTCGCGGGTTCGACGGCAATGTCATAGGGGCCCTTGAGCATGATGACATGCGCAGCCTTGCGGACAACGCCTGCATAGCCCCGGCAGTTGGCGTCAGGAACAATCTTGAGGCCGAGTTCGGTGCACGCGTCATGCAGGGCATCGAGGTCTTTGATCTGGGTCTGGATGGTGGTGAAGTGAGACATGGTGATTTTGAATTTTGGATGTTGGATGTTGGATGTTGGATTGATGTATTGGTGGGAGTGGGAGTGGTGGAATCGAGTGGGAGTGGTGGAATCGAGTGGGAGTGGTGGAAATGTTGGGAGGAGTGGTGGTTGAAAATCGGGCTGAAGGGACGAGGCGGGCGTGTTGGGAGGTGGTAATGGCTTGGTTGGGAAAGGGGCATGCCGGGGCATGGCACGAAAAAGCCCGCCGGGTTTATGGCCGGGCGGGCTGGGGTGGAGCGGGTGGGTTATGTGCGGGCCGGCTAGAAGGCACCTGATGAAATACTCTTGGCCAGCCATTTCATGAATTGCCATTTACGGACTATGATAGGCTTGTTGGTCAGGCGGACGGGCAGGCGGCCCTTGTGGCGCAGGTAGTAATGGAAGACCTCTGCGAAGTCCTCGCAGGGCATGCTGGCCGCGTAAAGCGTGAGGTGGCGGTCCGGGTCGTATTCCCAAATTTGATCACTGGATTCGTAGGGTCCACCGAACAGCCGCTCAAAGCGCGTGGTGTCCATCAAACTCTCGTGGCGGTCGGCTACAGCGTGCGCCCACTCGTGGCGCAGCACATCGGTCAGGCGCGTGTGCCTACCGGAAATCAGATCGGACAATTGGGCGCCGGTGATGGCCGGGATGTAGATGTGGTTCAGGTACCAGCCGTAGCAGACCAAGGACGCTGGAACCCAGTAGACATTGACCTTGTTGATCCGGTCACTACAAAACCCGAGGTTGACCAACTCGCCGGTGACCTGGTCGTTGGCACGGCAGACATCTTGGTACGTGATGACATGTCGCCGGAGCTGGCGTGCTGCTTGCTGCTGGTGTGGCATGGTGTCGAATATCTTGTGGGGATATTGGAGAACTCCCGCCGGAAGGCAAGCTGCCAGCGGGAGTTTTCGTTTTTCCTTATTGATTCAACTAACAGCCGCCAGCTTGCGTGTGCCCATCTGGCCGAAGCGGGCCAGCACCTCACGCGCATCACTGCGGGCAAGCTGCACGGCATTTTCACGCAGGCGTGTCAGCCCCTCAGTGAGGCTGGTCATGGCCCCGCTGTCGTTGCGGTAGTCCTCGGCACTGCGGGTGAGCAGGTCGCGGCGGAATTTTTCCAATGTCGCTTCCAATTGCTGGTCACCGGCGAAGTTCAGGGACCGGAAGCTGTCGATGAACCCGGCGAGCCGATTGAGCGTCCGCTGGTGGACACCATTCTCGCTGCCGTCGATGGTGGCCAGCACCTCGCTGGCGAGCTTGGCAGTCTCCTCACGCATGGTCGCCACACTTTCGCGGATGAACCCGTCGAGGTCATTTTGAAGGCGTCTGGAGGCATCTTCGGCAATACGGCGGCGGTCGTCGGCCACTTCGATTTCCGCCATACCCTCAACCACCTCCAGCCTGATGCTGTCGGGGGCGGCGATCTGGAACAAGCGGGTCTCGAAGGCGAAGCGCTTGGCGATGTCCCCGGCAGGCGGGAAACTCTGCTCGATGGTGGCGATCAGGTGTTCTGCGCTGCCGTTCATGTGCCGGGCCGCCTCCCGCCATTCGACCAGAGCACTTTCGCGCAAGGGTGAGTAGCCGGCGACAAAGTCCAGCGTGGCATCGCGGAATTCATCTCGGAGTTTATCGAGCTTGTCGGTGAGATCACCGAGGCGCGGGTTGGGGACAAAGCGACCGATACCACCCAGGAATGGGAAGCTGCTGCTTTCAACGGTGGCCTGCACCCGGGATTCAATCAGGGCGAATGCCTGGAGGGCATCACGAGGAATCAGGCGTTTGTGACCAAGCTGGATGAGCCGGTCACTGACATGTGCGGGGTCTAGCCCGAGGTCTTCGGGGTTGAGGCGTTTGCAACCGCGCCAGTAACGGACGGAGGTCGCGACAAGGACACCCCGGCGGCACACTGCGTCGAGGAGGGATTGGTTGTTCGGGTTGTTTGGATTCATGGTGTTCGGTTGTTGTTGGGGTAGGTTGTTAGTTGTTGGTTGGTTTGTTTTGTTTTCAGCAGAAAGCAGACGCCCGCCGACTCCTGGGAATTGGCGGGCGCATGGGTGGGTTGGCGGGTTATTTGCGCAGGATTATGGCGACTGCCAACATGCCCAGCACTCCAAGGATCATGGGCAACCAGAAGTCGCTCATGATTTGGAAACACAGGGCGGTAATGGAAATGCCGGCAAATATATGAATGTATGTCGTTGGTTTCATGGTGGTGTCTAACGGAAGTATCGACCGACGGTGATGACCACCGACATGCCGATGAGCGCAAAGCCGATGACTTTAAGGCCGTCGCCGATCGGTCCCATGTCAATGGGTGCGGGACCGGCGGGTGACGTGCATGCCGCGAGCAGCAAGCCCACGGCCACGACAACGAGCAGGGTGAGTGTTTTCATCAAGCGGCTCTCCTTTCCAATTGCCGGGCCGGTAGCCAGGCCATGCATTCATTTTTGTATTGGCACCACGAACACTGCATCGCCGGTTGCGGGTGATAGCAGGCGCGGGCGATGCCTTGGACGGCGGTTTCCAGCAGGGCGATGACACGGCGCTTGCGATGCTCATTGGCTGGAGGCGATGATACCCGGATGACCTGCGGCGTCTTGGTTTTCACCAAAAACACCAGATCCAGCGATGGCGGAACCTGGCCGGTGGCGATTTCCATCAGCAGTTGATAGCTGACAAGCTGGATCTCATGATCGAAGGCGGCGTTGCCCGGATCGGGCTTGGCGGCGGCCGATTTGAAATCCACTGGCGTGAAGTTGCCTTCCACCAAATCCATTGCGCCGGTCAGGGGCACTGACAACCCCGGGATGTTTTCTTTGAGCAATACCTCCACGGCACGCGGCTTTCCCTTCATGGCTTCCGGGGAATCCAGATAGGCAGCCACCACGCGCAGTCCGTCAACACGGGCTTTTTCGCGCTCGGCCTCATCATCGTAATTCACCGGACCTTCGTCAGTTTCCAAATCGGTGAACGACTTTTCGTATGCTGCGGCAACAGCCCCGGGTGAATCATCACCTGCCCGCCACCGTGCCAAGTGGAACACCTGGAGTGCCGCATGCACGGCCTTGCCCACGTGGAGCGCCACCGGCGTGTTCTTCCGGATACAGGCGACGCGCTCGAAGTAGAACTTGAGCGAGCACCCGAGGTAGGACTTGGCGGCCGACGGGCTGATGTGCTCTGGCAAGGTGCAGGACCAGCGCTTGGGGGATGCTGCACAGGGCGCTTGACTGATGTCGGCGATCATGCGGCTCTCCTTTCATTGGTGCCGTTGGCCCCGTTGTAGGCGGAGCCATTGCGGCGTCTGGTGTTGCCCTGGCTGCCGTGGCTGTTGCCATTGCCGTGGGTGTCCAGCAACTCGTCAATGAGCCCGGAGGCTTCGATCTTGTTGAGGATGCGCACGCCTTTGCCGAAGCGGTCTATGGCGAGGGCCTCGACGTCGGATTTATCGAGTTGGTGTTCGTCTACGAGCTTCAGGATCAGATCCTTTTGCTTGTCACTGCATTTCCATGCGGGGCCGCGTTGCCAATTGCTGCCGTTGCCGGCAATGCCATGGGTGTTGGCGGAGTTGTTGGCGGAGCCATTGGGCGCGTGATTGGCGTCATGGGTTTCCTCCGGCATATCCATGCCATACGTGGACGGCGGGACGAACCCAACCGTTTGGATTTGCTCATCGACGTTGGTCTGGAGCAGTTGATAAAGGCGCTGGGATTCGCCTGCTATGTCGTTGGTGGCGGCCAATTCGGTCTCCAGGGAGACGCTGAACTGGTGGGACGAATAGCCGGGGAGGCCCAGGCGCTTGCTGTAATTCGCTATTAATTTGATGGCCATAAATTTGGTTTGGTTGTGGTTTGGTTGTTGGTGGATTGTTTGTTACGCACAAAGGCCCGGCATCGTGTGATGGCCGGGCCCAGGTGTTTGATGTCGTCGGTATGCTGCTGATGCTGCTGATGCTCAGGCGGCATCGGCCTCATGGATGGGTGACGCGGCAGGCTCCTCGCATACATGCAGCGATGGAGAAACCTCGTTGAAGGTGCCAATCGACTGCCGGAGCAGGTCGTCGGCAAGCCGCGTCATTGGCATCCGGCGGCGTTGGCCTTCGCGGTAAAGCGCGCGGACCACGTCGTCGGACAACCTGGGTGAATACAATGTTTTGGACATGGGGTGATATTGGGTGAGGTGTTGGAATCCTGCGCCGGTGTTTGTGCCAGCGACAAACAGGAAGCACTATTCCTATCAATTGTTTGTAACCCAAAACCGTGGCCTGTTGCATGACACGGGCCGCGCGCTCAAGGCACGAACTTGTAGACCCGCACCCAATCCACCTCCATGCGCGCCGGGAACTTGGTGCGGGGGCTGGGATTACCCGGTAGCCCGCCGCCAACAGCCAGGTTGAGCAGCAAGTGGAACCGCTTGTCAAATGGCGCGTGGGTCGTGCCTGGCCTGCGCCACACAGATGCACGCTGCTCCCAGACCAGGTTGTCGTCCACAAACCACTGCATGCAGGGCCTGCGCCACTCCAGGGCAAACACATGGAAGTCGCTGGCAAAGGAATCAGGGGCTGTGAGCACTGCCGCCGGGTTCTTGACCGTGAAAATATTGCGCGGCCATGTTTCCCCGAAGTGCAGGGCGCAGCTAACCTCCGTGGGCTTGCCAATGTTTTCCATGATGTCGATTTCACCGCTGGCCGCCCACACACCGTAGTTGTCGTCGGTGGGCAACATCCAGATTGCCGGCCACAGGCCCTTGCCCTGAGGGAGCTTGGCGCATACCTCAAAGCGGCCATACTTCCAGTCTCCCCGGTGCTTGGTGCGGACGCGGCCAGATGAATAATCTCGGGTCGTGCCCTGAATGGCACATTTCTCACGGTGGGCCTCAAGCACAAGGCAGCTGTTTTCCACACGGACATTTTTTGGGTAATCCGTGTACAGCTGCAGCTCGTGGTTGCCGCCACCGAAGGCATTGACTTCGCATTCCCATTTGGAGTAATCGAGGGAGGGGCCGTCGAAGTCATCGGCCCAGATCAGCTTGGTATTTTGGTGGATATTCATTTTCTTGAGTATTGTTTGGTTGGGGTTGAATTTTTGATGCTTTTGTTTTCCGGGAAAAATCGGGGTGGCATGCAATTGATTACAATGGCGTACAGCACATCGCGGATTGCGCGTCAGAATTAGGCGGAGTAATTCGGGTGGAATTCAATGGCAGCTTGGTCGCAGGGCCAGACCGCACCGGGAATTCACAGCGCCCGGATATCCATGACGGTTTCCGTCAAAGGTTTGTAACACGGGTTCCGCTTGTATCGCGGGGTGGGGGAGGGGCGGCGGGAAAGCCGTTTGTACCATTCACCGAAAGTATTTGCCGCTGACAGGTGGGTTGGATTCTCCAGATCCGCCAATGTCTTTCACTCCGACCTCGGCTGGAGATTCAGGATCTTCGTTGCCTCAGCTTTCGGCATGACGCCCACGTAATGAGCCTTGAGCACCTGAGCCCCGCCAGAGTGGCCGAATTCAAAGGTGAGCGTTTCCAGCGGTGTGCCCATGGCCACAAGTACAGAGGCATGGGTATGTCGCAGCGCATTGTGCGGCCACTCCGGGAAATCGGCTGGTGGCGCGGGAGTCTCAACTAAATCCGACCATACCTTCCACCCCGCAAGACGGCGCACCGCCTTTTCCTTCTTCGACCAGTTTGAAGGGAGCACCGTATCGCCGACAGGGTAGGCTTTCAGCCATGCCTTCAGAGGAGTCGGCATTTGAATGAACCTTCGCCGGCCGGTCTTGGTGGACGCAGCGGGGAGGTTGATGCCGTCCTCGGTGATGTCTTCGGATTGCAAACGCGTGAGCTCTGCTTTGCGCATGCCGGTGAACAAGGAGATCACGAAGCCAGGCACGCACTCGGGGTAGTGTTTCTGAGCGGCAGCCAGCAGCTTTTGACAATCGGCAAAATGCAAAACGCCGATTTCATCCTTGGTAGTCTCCTTGCGCTCAAGCACGTCGGCGAGCTTGGCGTCGCACCAGGCCCGGGGTTGCCGGGCACACCAGCGCCAGAACGCTCCGATCAGTCGTGACAGGGCATTGAAGCTGGCGGGGCTGGCAGCGTAGGTCTCTGTGTGTTCTAATAGTTCCCCTGTCGTGATTGATGTGAGGGAACGGCCCGCGAAGGATTTCTCAAGATCGCGTTGCATGTAGCCATAGGCTTTGGCATGGGCATAGCTGCGTCCTGACTTGGTCTTCACGAAGGCGGCAAGCGCGGCCTCCATGGCGGAACTAGCCGCCTCTGCCTGCTTGGCGGCCACAATGGTACGCGCGGCTTCCAAAAGAGAGATCCCGTATGGCTCCAGCAGCGCGAGAGCGGAGGTGGCGTCATCCGCCACCGAGGGCTTGATGTTGCTGGAGTTGGTTCCGAACTCCTCGTATTTGGACCTCATTTCGGCAGCGTAATTCTTCGCTTTGTCACGAGTGCTGAAGAATGCCCGCTGCCGTTCCCCGGTGGGTGACAGGCGCTCGGGGATTTCGACCTTCCATTTGGACGAGATTTTGGCATTCTTCTTGGGGGATGTCACACCGGTCTTTTTAGCGGTAATGTCGATAACTTTGAATGACGGTTTGCGGGCCATGCGGGTGCAGGGTTTAGTGCCTGAATTGCCGGAATTAGACAAGAATAAACGGATTTTGAGGAATTTGAGGAATTTGGAGCATTGAGTATCAACGAGTTACGAAAGCACTATTAGACTACGAATCAGAAGGTTAGGGGTTCGAGTCCCTTCGGGTGTACCATCTGCCAACCCATTCATTCCCAATGGGTTACGGATGCAAAACCGTCCAAAGTTGACAGCATTTCTAGTGCCATGATTGGCAGTGGTGACAAAATGGTGACAACTCGGGAGCCTGACCTTCTGAGCGCTCAGAAATCAAAGGCCCAACAAAAAGGCCACAGGGGCAAGCCCGCAGCACTCGTGAAATACGGCTCGGCGGCGGTGCCGGTGTATCGGATCACCTCCGGCAAGCGGATTCGCTTCACCATTTCCTACCACCGCGACGGCAAACGGCTGCGGCAGGTTTTCCCCTCGCTCGATGCCGCCAAAAAGGAGGCCCAGCTCGTGGCGCAGCGAATCCAGTCGGGCATGCAGCACGTCACCGACATGCG
>CAIKDP010000038.1 GCA_903826205.1 Akkermansiaceae bacterium | reverse complement strand
GGTCGGGGTGTTCAAGATTGATCGTTGGCGGAATCCAGCCGGTGTGCAGGGTCAGGGCCGAGGCCGCCGCCTCCAGCGCGCCGCTGGCCGCAATGAGATGACCGGTCATGGATTTGTTAGCCGTAACCGGGATGGAATAGGCCCGCGCGCCTAACGCCTCCTTGAGCGCGCAGGTTTCGGCAACGTCGTTTTTCGGGGTGCCGGTGCCGTGGGCGTTGACGGCGTCAACAGCCTCCGCTTGCAGACCGGCATCGGCGAGCGCGCGTTGCATGCTGCGCACCGCGCCCTTGCCGCCCGGTTCCGGGTCGGTGGCACGGTAGGCGTCGAGCGTGGTCCCGTAGCCCAACACTTCGGCATAGATGCGGGCGCCACGGCGCCGGGCGTGTGGCAGCGTTTCTAACACAAGAAACGCGGCACCCTCGCCCAACACGGTTCCCTGTCGCGTGGCGTCAAACGGGCGGCACGCCTGTTGCGGACGCTCGTTTTCGGTGGAAAGAATCCGCAACAGGCTGAAGCCGCCCAGGCCCAGCGGGTTCAGCACGCAATCGGCCGCGCCGGTGACGGCCACCTCGCCGTGGCCGGCGCGCAAGCGGCGAAAGGCTTCGCCCACCACCTGGGCACCCGCCGCGCAGGCCGAGCAGTTGGTGATCTGGCCGCCGGTGAAGCCGTAATGCGCACCCATGATTTGCGCCAGACGATCCAGCGGCGTTTGCAAGCCAACACCGGGGTTGCCGGTCAGTGACTCTATCAGGTCGTCCGCATCCGCGGCCATGCCGGCCTGTTCGAGCGGGAAGGATTCCAGGCTCACCCCGACAAATACCCAAGCCGTGCGCAAGGCCTCATCTGTCAGCGCCGCGTCCCGGATCGCCTGCGCGGCCGCGGTCAGGCCGAGTTGGATCTTGCGGTCGGTTTCATGCACGGCCTCGGGAAAGTCTATGGCGAAACGCGCCGGATCGAGGCCTTTGGCTTCACCACCGATGCGCACCGCCATGGTGCTCGTATCAAAGAGCGTGACGGGTCCGATGCCGGAATTTCCGGCTAACAGGTTTTGCCAGAACTCCACGGCATCGCCGCCTACGGGCGAGCACACTCCGATGCCGGTGATGACGACGCGCTTGTTCATGGGGGAGTTAATAGAAAGGCGGCCTGTTCGGTGCCGTGGCCGAAGCAATTGGCCAGCACCGGCTGGCCGAGTCGCTTTGCCACCAGTGCGCCGAGCGCCACCTGCAACGGGGCGGCGGCGGCAAAGATGTCGCCCAATTGCTTTTTTGGGGAAAGCACAAGTTTGGTTGTTAGGTCCGTACGTGCGAGCGCCGCGGCTTCCGCCCGGTCGAGAGCCGGGTCACCATTGGCGGCGGCGATGATGGCTCCCACTTGCGGCGAGGCAAGGCCGGCGAGCACCTTTTCTAACACATCGGCCTGTGGCGGGCCCTGCTGGCAGTGGAAATTCCAGCCTGCGATGCGGGCATGGATATTGGCGCCGCGGCGCGTGGCCATCGCTTCGGTTTCGAGCACGAGGAAAGCGGCGCCTTCGCCGGGGGCCGGGCCGGTTCCGGCGTGGCGCCAGGATTGGAACAGGCCGAGTTGCTCGAGCGCGAGAAATGCCAGTTCGTGGGTTTTTACATCGCAGCCGCCGACCACCACGCAGCGGGCATCGCCGGCTTGCAGGGCGAGGATGCCGGCCTCCATGGCCCGCGCACCGTGGCCCTCCCATGGCGTGTAAACCGCGTTGGGCCCCTGGATGTTCTCACAGATGGATACAAAGCACACCGGCATGTTGCTCAGGATCTTGAATGATAGAACGGGGCTGACCGCTCGCAGCCCGGCATCCCCGAACTTTTCCAGATCGAAGCGGCCGGCCGCATCCGTCGAGGCTTTAAGCAAGGGCACGATTTCTTTAACCGGCAGGCCGGCCATGCCGGTGGCGCCGAACAAGCCGATGTCCCAGGGTGCGTGGAATCTATCAGAACCAAGGCCGGCATCCAGCAAGGCAAGATGGGCGGCGGCGGCCGCCAGTTGGGCGTCGCGGCTCATCAAGCGGATCAACTTGGCCTCGGTGATGAAATCCTGCGGCCGGAAATGTTCGATGCTCGCGCAGACCGGACAGGCAAACGGGCTGGCATCGAAATGCCGAGGCGGCGCGATGGCGGAGGTGCCGGCCTTGATCCGTTCCAACACCCCGTCGGCATCGAAGCCGAGCGGCGTGACCATGCCGATGCCGGTGATAACAACCGCCTCGGGCAACGGGCTGTGAGTGGCAGTCGAAGACATTCTCACTGCCTCCAAACATCCATCAGTTGCTGGCGTTTCGCATCCAGAAGCGGGTCATCCATGTATTTGAACGCAAACACCATTTCCGTGGACGTGACCAACTTGTCATCCCGCCGGGCGGTGGCTTGGATTTTGCCGCCCGCCTCGTTCAGCGCCAGCACCTCCGTCCGGTAGTGCAACGAGTCCCCCGGCTTGATCATGGTGCGGAATTTGGTGCGCTCTAAAACGGTCACCACCGCTTTCGCGCTTTTGGCATATTGTTGGAGCAGGCTGGCTTCCAGCAAAAGTCCGCCCAGTTGCGCCATGCCCTCGAGAATCAGCACCCCCGGCATCACCGGTCGCCGCGGGAAATGGTCGTCGAAGAAGTCTTCGCTCAAAGCCACATTCTTCACCCCCTCGGCATGCAAGCCCGGCTCCCACGTCGTGATCCGATCAATTAGAAAAAAGCGCATATATGTTAGGTAATGACTGGCGTGCCCGGTGGCGCATGAGCGGGAGGCAATAGGCGGGCTGGGGTCATGCCGGCTTGGCCGCGGGCACGATCAGGGTCGGCACGATGGCTTTGCGGACCATGCCTTCCGCCACGCTGCCAATCAACAGCGAGACCACCATGCCGTGGCCGTGAGCGCCGAGCACGACCAAATCCGCGTGGGATTCTTTCACATATTCCAAAATACCGTGGAGCGGGCTGCCCTCAATGAGTTGGACGCGGGTGCCGGGCACATGGCCTGCGACGGAGGTGAGGAGCTCCTCGAGTTTCTGGGCGGCCCGGCGTTTGGCTTCCTCCTGGAATTCATGCAGGACGGGATATTCGTCCGGGGTGAACCCGTAGGCGGTGTAGGTGGGTTCCTGCTCGATGACGTGCAGGAGATGGAGTTGCGCTCCGTAGGCCTTCGCCAGGCTGCCGGCCATTTCGATGACTCCGAGCGTGGCGTTTGAGAAATCAACTGCGGCTACGATGTTTTTCATGGCGGACTAAAGATAGCACCAGCCGCCACTTCTGCCAAGCAGATTCGTTAGCAGATGCGTCAGGGGATGACGCAATAGGCTTTTTCCCCACCGGGTATCAGGGAGGGGTCAATGCGCCGATCCAGCGTGGCCAGTTTGCCTTTGCGGTGGATGGCGAGGGCCAATAGATAGAAATCCGTGAGATGTTTGGCGGCGGGAAGCTTGGGGTAATCACACAGGGTGACGGCGTCCGGCCAGAATTGATGGCCGGGGTAGGTGCAGATTTGTTGTAGCAGTCCGTTCACGACCTGCGGTGGCCCCGGAGACTGGTAGTAGGAGGCGCTTCCCAGGATTCTCAAAAAACCATTGTGCACCAGCGGGCAGGTTGCCCAGCCCGCGCTCTTGATGGCGGCAAACCAGTGGTGAGCCCGCGCTGCATGAACATGGCAGGGATCGCCGAGGGCAATCAAAATGTTAACATCTAACAAATACATGGCAGGGTCCTCAAATGTCTTCTTCTTCCATGATTTTATAAATCATTTCATTGGTGATGAGGGCATTGCCCTGCCGCTTGATGACAGGGAATCCGTGTTCATTGGTGGTGAAGCGTTTGGATTGTGCCGCCGGCTGCTTGTAGTTGATCTCCCTGCGCAGCGCGGTTTCAAACATGGCTCTGAGGGTGGTGCGGCGTTTGGCGGCGGTGGCCTTGGCTTGAATCAGCAAGTCATCGGGAAGTTCCAAGGTGGTTTTCATCGTTCGATATGGGTGACAATATGGGTATATGGCTGGCTGTCAAGCCAGGAATTCGCGGCCAAAGCGCCCTGCCGCGCAGTCATCCCGCTTGCCGGGTCTTGCGGTAGGCAGTGGGGGTGAGACCGTGGCGCGCATGGAACTGCAGACGCATTTGCTCGGCGGTACCGAAGCCGGCGAGGCTCACGATGTGCTGGACGGGCAGGCGGGTCTCGCGCAACAGGCGCTCGGCGCGGTGGAGGCGGCAGCGGGTGATTTCATCCAGCACTCCGTGCAAACCCGCGGCGGTGAAGGCCCGTTCCAAGGTCCGGCGGCTCACGCCGAGGTGGTCGGCCACCTCGCTGACGTTCAACTGGCGGTGGCTGTGGCTCCAGATGTGCTGGCGGGCATTTTCTATCAGGCTACGGGGCGCGGCGGGGGAGCTCCGGGTTGGGTCCTTGAGCGCGCCTAACAATCCTAGCAGGCGCAAGCCCTGGGCGGTGCTGTTGGTGAAATCCGGCGCCGCGATGTCGCGCAAGAACTCGAGAAACTGCCGCGCGAAGAGCCGCGGGTTGCCGGGGGTGGTGACGGGATGGGCCGCGGAAAAATGCCCGCTGGCTTCCAGTTCGTGGGCGAGCCGGCCGTTGAACTGGACCCAGCATTCGGTCCAGCCGGTGGCCGGATCGGGCCGGTAGCGGTGCCACTGGCCGGAGAGCACCTGTCCGACCTGGCCGGCGTGGATGGGGAACGACCCGCGGTGGGTTTCCCAGACGCCGGCGCCGGCCTCGACCCACAGCAGGGAGAACTCCGGCAGGACCCGGCCTTCGCGCCACTTGAATTGATAGAGATCGGGATGTCCCGGCGGCGGGTAGGCGGCGCCGGCCGGAATGGTGGTGCGGCCCGCACTGGTGAGAAATACCGGACTCGCAAACAACGCGTCGTCGATTGGCAGGTAACGGGCGAAATTGCGGGGCGCTTGACGTGAAGTTTGGGTTTGCATGGGGATTGGCGGTTTGAAATCAGGCATTAGGACTGGCACGAGGCGAAACCACCTGTCGCAAAATTTGGCAAAGCAAGAGTAGCCAAGGGGCCGCCGGCTGGCTAGAACAAGTTCAGGTTTTTGCTCATGGAGCCGTCCGCAATGTCGCGCCGGGGCCGTGGGCAAGAGCGCCATCCGACAACAACCCGAACCTTGCGTAATCTATGAATCCGCTTCTTGGTGTCTTCTTTCATTGGCTCGGCGGCCTCGCCTCCGGCAGTTTCTATGTGCCTTACAAGGGCGTCAAACGCTGGTCCTGGGAAACCTACTGGCTCGTCGGCGGCTTCTTCTCGTGGCTCATTGCCCCGTGGTTTTTCGCCACCCTCAAAACCACCGATGTGCTCACCGTGCTCATGGAAACGCCCGGCCACGTGTGGTTTTACACCTATCTGTTCGGCTTGTTATGGGGCTTTGGCGGGCTGACCTTCGGCCTGACGATGCGCTATTTGGGCATGTCATTGGGCATGGCGGTGGCGCTCGGCTATTGCACCGTGTTCGGCACCCTCATTCCGCCGCTCTTCAAGGGCGAGTTTGTCGAGAAACTCATCGATCCAATCAATGGCCGCTGGGTGCTCGCCGGTCTGGGCGTGTGTATCATCGGCATCATCATCACCGCGCTGGCCGGTCATACCAAGGAGGGCGAAATGTCCGAGGAAGACAAACTCGGCACGGTCAAGGAATTCAATTTCAATAAAGGGATTCTGGTGGCCACCTTCTCCGGCATCATGAGTGCCTGTTTCGCCTTTGGCCTCAGCTCGGGTGACTTCATCCGCGAAACCACCCTCAAGGTGGATATAGTCAATTCCGCGGGGAAGGAAGGCAAGCAGGTGCAACGGGCGTTCCAACCGGCGGATGCCGAGATCAAAGCACTGATAGTGGCACTCAAGCCGCTGACGCTCTTTGACAAAGAGAAGGACGCGAACCTGGCCAGCCTGACCAAGATGATCGAGCAACCGTATGTGACCGAACGGAAGATTGCCGACCTTAAGGAGGCCCAGGCCAAGGCCAAGGAGTCATTTCGTGCCAGGCTCATTCTGTGGACCGCCGATCTGCAAAAGGCACCCTTGGAAAAGTTACAAGCGGATCTGCCCAAGGCCCAGGCCAAGGCCGACGCGGTGCTGGCCGCGGTGACCGCTCTCACCAAGGGTGAAGGCGCGATGTTGAGCAAGCGGGTGGCCGACTACGCCACGCGCCTCGCCGCCATTGCCAACGATCCCACGAAGGTGAAGATCGTGCAGGAAATGTCCACCCTGGCGGAAAAAGAAACCGCGCTGGCGGTGACGGAAGCCAAGGCTGACCTGGTCGCCATCCACGACAAACACAGCCTGTGGACCGGTCTGCCGGTGCTGATCGTTGTTTTGTTAGGCGGCTTCACCACCAACTTCATCTGGTGTGTCCTGCTCAACTGGCGCAACAAGACGGGCTATCAATATTTCACCTCCAAGCCCGGCGAGAAGTCGCCGCATTCCAAGGCCGCGAGTGCCGGCGGCGAGGGAGCACCTAGCAACAACGGGGCGGCCGTGGACGGCCGCCATGACAAGACGCCGGTGCCGCTGCTGGCCAATTACATCTTCTCGGCGCTGGCCGGCCTCACTTGGTATTTCCAATTCTTCTTCTATTCGATGGGCGAAACCCAGATGGGCCAATACAAATTCTCGAGCTGGACGTTGCACATGGCCTCCATCATCATCTTCAGCTCCATCTGGGGGCTGGCCCTCCACGAATGGAAAGGCGCAAGCTTCAAGGCCAAGGGATTGCTCTTCCTCGGGCTGGTGATCCTGGTCAGTTCAACCTTGGTGGTCGGCTTCGGCAACATGCTCGCCAGTTAACGTTGGATCTAACACATACATATATCCCATGACTCCCTACACCATTGCCCAAGAAGCCTACGCCGCGCTCGGCGTGGACACGGAAGCCGCCCTGCAGCGGCTGGCGGCCACCCCCATCTCCCTCCATTGCTGGCAGGGCGATGACGTGGGCGGCTTCGAAAAAGAAGGCGGAGAGCTCGGCAGCGGCCTCGCCGTCACTGGCAACTACCCGGGCAAGGCCCGCACCATCGCCGAGTTGCGTGCGGACCTTGACCAGGCCTACGCGCTCATTCCCGGCCGCCACCGCCTCAACCTGCACGCGTGCTATGCGGATTTCAGCGGCGGCAAGGTCGATCGCGACGCGCTGACCATCGCGCAATTCCAAAGCTGGATCGATTGGGCCAAGGCCCGCGGCCTGGGCATGGATTTCAACCCGAGCTATTTCGCGCACCCGAAGGCGGATGACGGTCTCACTCTAACGCATCCGGACGCGGGCATCCGCGGGTTCTGGATCGAGCATGGCAAGGCCTGCCGCCGGATCGGTGCGGAGATGGGCCGCCAACTCGGCTCGGCGACGGTGACCAATGTGTGGATCCCGGACGGCTCCAAGGATCTGCGCATGGATCGCAAGGGGCCGCGGGTTCTGCTGGAAGCCTCGCTCGATGCCGTGTTTGCCGAACAGATCGACCCGCAATTCCATCTCGATGCGGTCGAGTCGAAACTCTTCGGGATCGGCTCGGAGTCCTATGTTGTCGGCTCGCACGAGTTCTATCTTGGCTATGCGATCAAGAACCAGACGCTGTGCTGTCTGGATGCCGGCCACTTCCATCCCACCGAAAACCTGTCCGACAAGATCTCCTCGGTGCTGCAGTTCGTGCCGGAGATCCTGCTCCATGTCTCGCGCGGCGTGCGCTGGGACAGCGACCATGTGGTTTTGTTAGATGATCCCACCATGGCGCTGATGCAGGAACTGGTGCGCGGGGATTTCCTCGGCCGCACGCACATCGGCCTCGACTATTTCGATGCCAGCATCAACCGCGTCGCGGCCTGGGTCATCGGCACCCGAAACTCGCTCAAGGGGCTGCTGCTTGCCTTGTTAGAACCAGCCGCAAAGTTGCGGGAGCTGGAGGCGGCGGGGGATTTCACTTCCCGCCTTGCCTTGTTTGAGGAATGCAAGTCGCTGCCATGGGGCTTGGTCTGGGACGAACACTGCCGGCGCCAGAATGTTCCGTTAGGCTCCGCGTGGATGGGCGCGCTCAAGACATATGAAAAACAAGTCCTCGCCGCCCGTGCCTGAGCCACTGGCCCAACCGGTGCGCATCGGCCTGTTTGGCATCGGTCTTGACACCTACTGGCCGCAGTTTGCCGGGCTCAAGGAACGGCTCGAGGGCTACGTCGCCCGCGTCGCCCACAAACTCGAGCGGCCGGGGGTCGAGATCGTCAATCTGGGATTGGTGGACAACCCGGACCGCGCCTATGCCGCCGGCCGTGAGTTCCGCCGCGCCGACGTCGACCTCATCTTCCTTTACGTCACGACCTATGCGCTGTCCTCCACTGTGCTGCCGGTGGTCAGGCGCGCGAAGGTGCCGGTGGTGGTGCTCAACATCGTGCCCGAGCCGGCCATCGACTACGCCACCTTCAACGCGCTGGGCGACCGCACGCAAATGACGGGCGACTGGCTGGCGTATTGTTCGGCATGTCCGGTGCCCGAGATTGCCAATGTTTTCCAGCGCTGCGGTATCGCGTTCCATCAGATCACCGGCGTGCTCGAAAACGATCCCGTATGCTGGCAAGAGGTGGATGCCTGGGTCGATGCCGCACGCGTCGCCGCGGGCATGGCAACCAACCGGCTGGGCCTGATGGGTCACTACTATGGCGGCATGTTGGACATCTATTCCGATGTCACCTTGCAATGCGCCACCTTCGGCACGCACGTGGAAATCCTCGAAGTGGACGAGCTCGCCGCACTGCGCCGCGAGGTGAGCGCGGCGGAAATCGCGGCCAGATTGATGGAATTTGACGAGGTCTTCGAGGTGCAGGCGGATTGTCCGGCGGAGGATCTGGCGGAAGCGGCGCGCACGGCGGTTGCGCTCGACCGCCTGGTGGCGGATCACCGGCTCGGCTCACTGGCGTATTATTACAAAGGCACCGGCATGGCCGAGAACGAGGCCGCGCTGGCGTCGATCATTTTGGGCACCTCGCAGCTGACCGGACGCGGCATCCCGGTGGCCGGCGAATACGAGGTGAAGAACGTGCAGGCGATGAAGATCATGGATTTGTTCGGTGCCGGCGGCTCATTCACGGAATACTATGCCATGGACTTCACCGACGACGTGGTGCTCATGGGCCACGACGGGCCGGGCCACATAGCCATTGCCCAAGGCAAGACCAAGGTGCGCCCGCTCAAGGTCTATCATGGCAAGGTCGGTCGCGGCGTGTCCGTCGAGATGGCCGTCAAGCACGGCCCGGTCACCTTGCTTTCGGTCGTCGAGCAGCCCGGTGGCAAGCTCGCGTTGCTCTGCGCGCAAGCCGAGTCGGTGCCCGGCCCGATCCTTGAGATCGGCAACACCAACAGCCGCTACCGCTTCCCCTGCGGCGCCCGCGCGTTTGTCCAACACTGGAACGCCGCCGGCCCGGCGCATCATTGTGCCGTCGGCCTCGGCCATCTCGCCGACAAGCTCGAGAAGCTGGGCTGCTTGTTAGGTATCGAGACCATCCGTGTGTGTTGAGCGGATGCTCGTCACACTGACACATCCCGATTGAAGAACACCTTGATGAACTTCATTCCTTTGGTGTCGTCGTAGCCGCGCTCGATGACGGCATCGGGTTTGCCGGCCAATGCGGGCTTGAGATGGATTTCCACACCGGTGTCGAGCTTGATGACGGCACTGACTTTCTTTTTGGCCTTGGTGATGTCCTTCTTGGAGATGTCGAACGAGTCGTCGAGCCGGTGACCTTGTTCTTTCTCGATTTGCGCGCGGTGGGCCGCAAACCGGGCGGCAGCGGCCGGGGTCTTGAGCACCTGCTCCTCGAATTCCTGCAGGCTGAATTTTTCCTTGTCCTCAAAGTAGCCAAGCGCGTTGCGGGCGGCGGTGCAGGTTTCCCACGGCGGGGTGTCGTCGTTGCGGGCTTGCTCCCTGGCTTCCTGCTCGACAAAGGCCACCGCCATGTCGGCATATTTGTTAGTTAAAAACGGGCTGTCGGTGATGGGCACCACGCCGAGGAAATCCCGCACCCAAAACCGTGAATCGGTGCCGGAACGGTCGAAGATCAGGACATGATAGCCTTTTTGCGGCTGGTGGTTGAGAATGAGGCAACCCTTGTCAATCTTGTCCGGATTGATCCCCTGCTCGGCGGACAACTGCAAATCGCCGTCGCGGGTGGCAATGCTCAGGAACGGCACCACGCATTCGGATTTCAGGATGCACAGGCCTTGGGTGAGTTGGCCGTTGACCTCGATGTCGCGGATGAGGCAAATGCACAGATCACCGGACTTGATGTTAGGATGGTTGGACTTGGCATACAGGCGCTTGGCGATGTCGCAACCTTTTTCTAACAAGCATGCGGGGTCGGCGAAGATCGCGGTGGCGCAAGTGTTCATCTCATGCTGCTCCAGGGACACATGATGGCTGAAGCGGTGGCCACCGAGGTTTTTGAACGGCTTGAGGAACAAGGCGGAGAGGGCCTCCTGGTCCTCGTCGGTAATGGTGCAAACCTGCTTCGACGTTAACAGGGGTTCGTCGCGTTGCGGGTGACCCACCTTGGCGAGGACGAGACCGGTGGTGATGGCTGAGGGGAAACGAAACTTCACGGACATGGGGAGACGCAGCCTAGTCGCGACTTGCCAATGGGAAAGCCAAAACCCAAAAATCGACGGGCCACGTCTGTCACAGGGTTGGCATCATCACCTCCACCCGTCCGAAGCTGGCGGGCGCGGCGGGATCGCAGGGTTCGGCGATGACCACCCGTTCCCACTCGGCGTCGAGGCTGGTGACTGTCGGGGTAGTGGAGCTGAGCGGCAGCCAGGTTTGCAGATCCAAGGACTTGCGCGGGATGTAGATGAGGGAACTGTTTTTGCGGCGCAGATATTCGAAGTGCAGCACGGCCGTTGTCCCGCTACGCTCGAGTGCAATGAAGGGCAGTCCGGTGGTGCCGGTGCCGGACGTCAACACCGTCACGTCCGGACCACTGCCATTCATGCGGAAGGCATATTTCAACAGGTTGGCGATGCCGTCGGATTGGGGGGCGGCAAGCGGATCCGAGTCCAACGCGCTTAAGTTGGCGGCCGCCGCCCAGTTGGCGAAGGCGGTCGCAGTCGGTGGCGGCGCGACGATTGCCCCCTGAAGGACGTTCAGCTCCGCTACCACGCAATTCGGATCGTCGGAGAAATCTGAAAGAACACGCAGTCTCACGTAGCGCCCCATTTTCGAATCAAACAACACCTCCTGCTCGGTCTTGGTGTTGGCAAAGTGTCCGCTGGCCACAGGCGTCCCCCATTGGCTGCCGTCCGCGCTCACGTAGAACTCGTATTGGTCGATACTGCCATCGGTACAGGCATCCTGACGTGGCAAATACCTGAACCCACCGACTGGATAGGCCGTGCCGAGGTCGATCTGGAGTTCGTGCGGTGGTAGGGTGGCGGGATTCAAGTAGTCGGTGGCCCATGAGGTGTTGGGCTTGCCGTCGAAGGCGCGGATGGCGGCATAGGTGTTGAGGGCCTGACTGTTCACATAGCGCAGCGACCATCCGGTTTGTGGAATCACGGTCACGGAACTGACCTGGGTCACTGGCACCTGATAGGAAACCTCGGCGGACGCCACACTCTGCAGGCCAGCCTGGTTGATGGCGCTCACCACGAAATAGTAGGTTGTGCCTTCAACGAGTCCGGTCACAGAGGCCGTGGTGTTGGTTCCTGCATCGACGATGCTGGGATGAGAGCCGGGGGCGGTGCCGTAGTTCAACTGATAGCTGAGGATGTCCGTCTCGGGATTCGGGTTCCATTCCAAGGTTACGCTGTCCGGACTTATCGCTGTGGCTTGCAGGAATTGGACCGCGCAGAGGAGCATGGCGAGGCCCATGATGGATGCCCATGCCGGGCCGGAGACCTTGTTTCCAGAAAACCCGGGCAAGAGTACGGTGTTGCGTCCTACGGATTGATCAGGTGTGTTTTGCATGCCCCATAGTGGGTGCCATGGGGGGTGCCCGCGACTAGGGAGTTCCTAGTGCCCTATGGGTAAATCCACAGGGGCGGCAGCGCTTCCTGAGGCGTGTGACACAGGATTATCCCCTGATGCAATGCAGGGGTCGAGACTCCGGTCGATCCCTGCTAATGCCGTCATTCCAGCCATCCCTGAAAAAGGATATTGACACTCCACGCGTTATCCATTCATCATTCATTTAATCCGACCCATATCTGTCTTATGTTTCAGATCCCAAATATTCTCAGGCGCAAGATGACTTTTGCCGTGATGATAGTCGCGCAAGGCCTGTGCGTTCCGTTAGGTAATTGCGCGACTATGCAGTTCCTTCCAACGTCATACCTTGGGGCATCCCCCTTGGGACTGAGAGCCGCTTTGCCTAGGTCCGATGGCTCGGTGTTCGGATTGGAGGAAGGCATTAAGGGTGGATTGACCTACGGCATAGGATTGAATACAGTCTATGACTCGAATTTCTCGCTCAGTGAGCACGATCCGGAAAATGAGCTTACCGTCAACATCATGCCCTGGATCACCTACTGCAGCGATCCGGAGGGCGGCGCTCCTTTCTCTTTCAACGCGAGTTATAATCCGAATATCCGGACCTATCTGAATAATCCGGGCCTCAATGGCATGGATCATTCCGGCAGTATCAACATGAAGGTCGAGGGAGCAAAAACCCTGATTACCGCCTACATGAATTACAACACGGTTTCCGGCACCGATCGCTACAGCGGAACCTTCGTGCAGGGGTCGTTGCTGAATGCGGGCATCAGTGGCACCTATCAAATTGCGCCGAGAACCTCGCTGTTTGCCAATTTCAGGCTTGCCATGTCGGATTATGGATCGAGCGCGCTTGTCGGGTCGGACACTTACTCCGCCGAGGTGGGTGGTTTCTGGTCCGCCTCCGAGCGCCTGAGCTTCGGTCCAGCCATCCGATATACCAAGGGGAAATCCGTCAATACAGGTGACCGTGATGCATGGGCGCTCAACATGCAGGCCCAATACCTGATGGGTGAAAAACTCCGGTTCCAAGGCACGCTCGGCCTGGAATACGCGAAAAACTCGCGGGATTCCGGTAACTCCACGCTGGGGCTCACCGGCCGTTTGGCTGCCAGTTATGCCATCACCGAGAGGTTGCAGTGGGAGAGTTCCGTCCGCTACGCCACCGAGCCATCACCAACGGATATGAATTACATGCTTAACAATCTAACTATTACGACCGGACTGAGTCGGAAACTCCTCAGGGCTACCGTTGGCCTGGGTGTGGAGCTGGATTTCTCGGATTATGTGGGAGTCGGGACGACTGGCACGACACAGGCCAATGAGGACAATCTCAGTGTCATCCTGTCTTATCGGAGGAAGCTGTTCTTGGAGCGCGTCGATTTTGACTCATCGATCCGCTACGGCTTGAACAGCGGTGGACACGAGTGGTCTCAGATTCAAGTCTCGGCCGGTATTTATTTCCAATTCTGAGCCGGAACTTCCGGTTCTGCTGCGGTCGTGCCATTCCCACTCATAAGTCATTGGCCTATGCTCTCTGGCACCAGTCATTTTCAGGTCAAGGCAAATCACTAGGGGCAATGCGGGCTGGTGTGAAAGCTTGTTCCATGTGGGTTGATTTCAATATCTAACCGTATATGGCCAAATCATGATGCCGCCATGATTCCCCCAGCGGTGCCGCAGGTCTTGGGTTGCCACCCATCCCATTGGGTAAAGTTTCGGAAAAGTGAATATACCAAAGCACATCTTACGATTGGATGATTCTATTCCTAGAGTGCCATCGCTCGCAGGATTCAAAGCCGTTCCCCGGATGAAAGCTTTTCCCATCACAAAGCGCCTTGTCAATGGCCGGCAGATAATTGCTGGGCCGCGTGTCCGGGGCTGTGGTCCGCGCGCCATGGGGCCGGCAAGCCCCGATGATCTTCCCCAATTTGTTTCCAATTTGTCTAACCATAATTAGAATCGCTTCAACATTCGCAATTATCCGTGAGATTCAAGTAATCGTCCGGCGTCAGGCGCTTATGCATGGTGGGTGTTTCGTACAGGAAATGTCCGCTGCGGGAGGATTTCGCTAAGGGTAAGGCGAATCTACAACTCTGGAAAAATACCCGAAAGTGGTTTTAGGGCACAACAGCTCTAAACGACCAAGGGCGGTAGCATATAGGATGTAAGTTCATGAATTGAGAGACGATAAATGACGAGTGAACTGAATTCATATGCGCGAAGCGACGTGTCTCACGCGTTGCCCCACTCTTCCGGCCCCATGACACCCGCTAACCACATGCCATCCATGGCGGACGAGACGATTCGGGCCAGGAAACGTAGTCTGGATATTGCCTGCGTCGTGATCACCCTGCCATTCACACTACTGCTGATGGGGCTGGTCGTGATCTGGATCAAGCTCATCTCCCGGGGTCCTGTGCTGTTACGCCAGAAGCGCATCGGTCGGCATGGCGAGCCGTTTGTGCTCTATAAATTTCGCAGCATGAAGGTGAATTCCGCCACTGACAGGCATGAGGCCCATGTCAGAAATCTGGTCAAATTGGGCAGGCCGATGATCAAGT
>CAIKDP010000037.1 GCA_903826205.1 Akkermansiaceae bacterium | reverse complement strand
TCAACGGCGGCACGCTCGCCCTGAGCCCGGCCGGCGATGCGACCGGCCTGACCGGCGTCAACGCGGCGGTCGGCAGCACGTTGACCTACCGCAGCGGCACGCTCCAACTGACCCGGAACGGCGCGAACAGCCTCTACTACACCATCGGCAACGCCGGGGCGGCGGCCGACAGCGTGTTGGTGCGCGACACCCGTGGCACCATGGTCCTCGGCGTGACTGCGCTGGCCAACCTGCAAGGCACCGAGCGCTTCATCGTCAACGGCCAGACCACCGCCACCAACAAAGACGGCAATGCCAGTGCGTCGGGCATCTATGACGCCTCCATGGTGGCTCAAGCGGGCACCGGCAACACTGGCGTCGGCAGCTTCGTGGTTGCCGACACCGCCGCCAACGGCGGCTTCAAGCTGGCCACCTACACCGCACAGAATGCGAATGTGCTCATCCCGGCCAACGAAATCACCGATGTCACCGGCAGCTTCACCGCCACCACCGCCAGCAATCCGTACGCGCTGCGGGTCGGGGCCTTCACCCTGACCAACGGCGGCACCACCACCGTCAACGGCGGCGCTTTCAGCGCGACCAACAGCGGCCTCGGCGGCGTGATCATGAACCCCACCGCCACCGCTTCGACAATCACCGGCGGTGTTCTGGCCTTCGGTTCGTCCGAGGGCGTCATCTACGTCGGATCGGGCGCAGGCAATGCCAGCATCTCCAGTCAGGTCACCGGTTCGGCCGGCCTGACCAAGTTCGGCCCCGGGCAGTTGGCACTGACCAGCAATTCCAACAACTACAGCGGCGGCACCACGATCAACGGCGGCACGCTGTGGATCACCAACGAGGCCCAGTTGGGCACCGCCGCGACGATTCGCATCAACGGCGGCGGCACATTGTTGTTAGGCGATGCAAGCAACCAACCTTCCCTGGCCTCCGGGCGTGACATCGTCGTCGGCCCTGGCATCCAGAACATCGTCAAGTGGACCCGCAAGTCGGCGACCATCAACGGCATCATCAGTGGCCCGGGCGGCTTGAATTTTGGCGATAACACTGCTTGGAATGTGGACGGCGGCGGCGGTGGACGGCTCACGCTTAATGGTGCCAACATCTACACCGGCGACACGACCATCACCTTTATCGGGAGCAAGGATCCTGGTATTGTATTGGGCAACTCTCTCGCCCTGCAAAACAGCACCTTGGACTACACCTTGACGAATCAGCCCAATGATCAGGGGAGAGCGTTGATTCTGTTCAACGTCGCGAATATCACCCTGGGTGGCTTGAAGGGCAACAAGAACATGGCCGGCCCCAGCGGCACATTGTCAATCGGTAACAATAATCAAGATACCGCCTACAGCGGCGTGCTCAGCGGTTCGGGTGCCCTGACCAAGATCGGGTCCGGAACCCTTGTTCTCTCAGGCAATAACACCTACGGCGGCACCACCACCGTCGCCAACGGCACGCTAGTTCTCTCCGGTGCCAACACCGGCAGCGGCAACACCTTGGTCACCAGTCCCGGCATCCTGCTGGTGGCCGGCAACCTCGCGCTGCAAAACAGTGCCTACGACACCGCCAGCACCGGCACCCTATTGTTTGGCACGGGCATTGACACGCCCACCCTCGGCGGCCTGACCGGTAGCGGCAACTTTACCCTGCCTGCAAATATCACTGCGCTGACCCTCAATCCGCAGGCTGCCAAGACCTACTCAGGCGTGCTCGACAGCACCACGGCTGGCATGAGCGTGACCAAGACCGGTGCCGGCACCCAGCTTCTCTCCGGCCAGAACCTCTACACTGGCAACACCATCCTCACCAGTGGCGGTGCCTTGCAAATTGGCGTCGATCCCGTCGGATCGGTTGGCTCTATCACCAGCAGCGCGATTGGCCGGGGCGGCCTGGTGTTCAACGGCGGCACACTTTCCTCGGGCAGCACGGCGGTCCGCACTGTCCTCAATCCGGTCAGCTTCACGGGCAACGCGACCCTTGGCGACACCACCAACAGCGGCAAGCTCAGCTTCAGCGCCATTGCCGAACTCGGCACCGCGGTGCGCACTCTCACGACCAACAGCGACGCGCAGTTCGACGGGGCGATCAATGGCGCGGGCGGCGGCATCACCAAGGCCGGCACGGCCATCCTTACCCTCGCCGGCAACAACACCTACACCGGCCTCACGACCGTCTCCACCGGCAAGCTGATCCTTGCCGGCAACAATGCCGCGGCGACCGGCGGGATGACCCTCTCCGGCGGCATCACCCAGTTCAATTCGGCCGCCGCCATCAACGGCACCGCCCGCAACGTCACGCTCACCTCGCCCGGCACGCTGCTCTTCGACACCGGCTTTGGCGCCGGCAACATCCCGGCCGCCCTGTTGAACCGCATCGTGGCATCCTCCACCGGCATCATCGCCGCCGACAACTATCTGAGTACCCCCTTTGATTTCAACACGGCCGGTCTGACAAACGCGGCGCTCGGCGTGATCGGCAACTCGACCTACACCGGCCTCTACACCCCCAATGCGACGGGTGGCTATCGCCTTGGCGGAGCGGGCGGCACGCTCACTCTGAGCAATACCAACACTCTAACCGGTGTCAATACGGTGGCCGTCACCGGCAATGTCATCCTCTCGGCTGCTAACAACAATACCGGAGTCACCACAATCAACGCCAGCTCCACGTTGACCTTGGACACGGGCATGACCGGTATCGGCAGCGCCAACATAGTGGACAACGGCACGCTGGTCATCAACAATGCCACCACCCAGTCCTACGCCGGTGTTATCAGCGGCACTGGCGCGCTGACCAAGAACGGTGTCGGCCAGTTGACCCTCACCGCGCTGCAGACTTATACCGGCACGACCACCCTCAATACCGGCACCCTGGTGCTCGCCGGCGGCAATCACACCCTCGCAGTCAACAAGACCCTCACGGTCAATGGCGGCACGCTGGACCTCGGATCTAACAAACAATATGTCGGCCAGTTGAGTGGCACCGGTGGAGCCATCACCGGTAGCGGCGGCACCCTGACGATCCAACAGGCGGGCACCAATGTCACCTTCGCCGGGACGTTTGACGGTTCAGTGAACCTGACGGTTCTCAGAGGCAGGGGCAACGACAACGCGACCGGCCCATATGACCTCAATTTAACAAATAATAGCACCACCACCGGCACGTTATCCCTGCTTGGCGGTGACAATCCCACGGACCAGCCAAGTGGTTACGACAAGGGCACTTTCCATGGTATCGCCCTCAATGACGCTGGACGTCTGAGTGGTGTTACGGGCATCACCCTGAACAACGGCACTTTGTTTATCAACAACAACGCGTCGTATGCACCCAACGGCGGCACCGCAACGACGAGCAATCAGAATCTCGCCGACCGCGTCAACGACGCGGCACCGATCACGCTTAACGGCGGCAAGATCTGGTTCAAGGGACGTGACTCGACGGCCTCGACTGAGACCCTGGGTGACAGTACCCACCCGGTGACTGTTGACTCCGGCATGGGGGTCATTTATGCCTATCCGGGAGCGACCGGTAGCGCCGAGTTGACTCTCGGCAGTCTGGCGCGATCTGTTGGGGCGACACTCGACTTGGATGGCACCAATCTCGGGACGACCGGCAACACCAGCCGGATCTTCGTCGGCGGCGGAGCTGCGGCACTTACTGGTAATCTGGCTCCTGTCGGCAGCGTGGGCGTGGGCATTGTTCCGGGCGTGTTCGCGGGGTATCAGTCAGCCACTCCGCTGCCGGTCGGATATGTCGACGGCAAGGGATTCGTTCCCCTCGGTGTGGCTGGTGGCCCGACGAGTTACACTCTTACGCTGGCTGCGGCCGCGGCCAGCGATAACGTACTCAACCCATCCGCCTCTGTGGTATTGGCCGGTGGCCAGACCATTAACTCTTTGGTACAAAATGCCAACATCACCTTTGACGCCACTACCCCAGGCATCTTGAAGATTGCCAGCGGCATGTTCATGCAGGGTGTGGGCAATTTGAGCGTCGGCACAGTCACTACCGGCGGGCAATTGACCTCTGGCCTGAGCACCGGTGAGTTGTTCCTGACCAAGACTAATGGGGTCGGCGGCGGCGTGACGTTAGGCAATACCAAAATCTACTCGGTCATCACCGACAATGGCATCCCGGGGAGCGGTGGCACCCGCGTCAAACTGGTCGCCACCCAGTATTGCCGGGAACTATTGAATGGTAACTTCTGCCTGTATGCGTCCAACACCTACACCGGCGGCACCGTGGTTTCCGGCGGCAACGCCCTGTATCTTTACGGGTCGGCCGAATCCTCCGGGGTAGCTCCGATCCCGGCTGCGAACGACCCCACACAGGGCCTCATCATCAACGACTCCAGCGTCACGATGCAAACGACCGCGCAGCAGATTGCCGCAAGCAATATTGTCACCCTCAACGGTGGTTCGAAACTCACCCTGGTCGGGGCTAACAACACCTTGGCTGGCATCGTGTTCAATAGCAATGGCGGCGGCGGCAGAACTCAGGGCACGGTTCCCACCGTCACTGGCGGCACCAAGATGACGATCACCGGCAACATTTCGTCCACGCCGACCGATCCGTCGGTGACGCCACTCATCAGCGTGGTCCTCGACCTCAACGGCTCCGCTGCGCACGACATCACCGTCGACGCCCTGCCGCAAGGCAACTTTGTGAACGGCGCAGCTCTCACAGGTCTGACCATCAGTTCCGTGATCCAGAACGGTGGTTTCACCAAGAAGGGCGATGGGGTTCTGAATCTAACCAATGCCAACATCTACGCTGGAGCAACAACGGTCAGCGCTGGCACGCTGGTTGTGTCCGGCAGCGGCGCGGTCAACTCGAGCAGCGGCATCACGCTCAACGGGGCCACTGCGGCATTCATGCACAACAGTAGTGTGGCCAACAGCCGCAGCTTCACCCTCACCCAAGGCACCCTCGGCGGTTCCGGCACGCTCACTGCGGCGCTTGCCAGCGGGGCCAATGTCACTATAGCGCCGGGCGATCGCACGCTGGGCATTCCTGCCAAGGGGACTCTAACGATTCAGAACGCGCTTGACCTCACCGGAGGCACGACCAACATCCGGCTCTTCAGCACCAACGCCAATGACAACGACAAGCTGGTGCAGAGCACCACGGGGACGATCACGTTTGGTGGCACGCTCAACCTGACTCAGGCAAGCAACTTCAGCGGAACCTATGCCATCGGCAATTCGTGGGATCTGTTCGACTGGACGGGCACGCCTACGGGCACGTTCAGCACGGTGAACCTGCCAAGCCTCAGCGGCCTGACCTGGGACACCAGCAACCTCTACACCAACGGCACCGTCTTGATCGCCGCAGGCGGCGGTGGAGCGCCGACGATTGGCACCATCGCTGCGACGCCCATAGCAGCCACCATCATCACCGGTGGCAGCACGGGGTTTGGGTTCACAGTCGCCAACACGGGCACGGCCACCCTCAACTTCGCCACTGCTGCCGGGACCAACACCGCCGGCACGGTGAGCGGTACCACGGCCGTGAATGCCGGGGATACGAGCAGCAGCGTCACCGGGCTGAGCTTCAACGGCACGACGGTGGGCCTGGCGCAAACCGGCACGTTCAGTGTGAGCGATGCCACCGCCACCAATAATCCTCAGAATGGCACGGTGACGGTGAATGTGCTGGGTCATTCGAATGCGGCGTTGGCGGTGGCGAGTGGCAACAACCAGTCGATCATCACCGGCGGTTCGTTGGCCACAGTGACCCTGAACCTGACCAACAGCGGCAGCAACCTGTCGCCGTTGGATGTGAGCACGCTGAGCAACCTGAGCGGCAGCACAGGCACGGCCGTGGTGGCGTCCAATGGCAGCGGAGCCTACACGGCCACGGGCTTTGACGCCGTGACGGTGGGCATGGGCAAGACCCTGGCCACCAGCCTGAGCGCCGGCGACCAGCAGAGTTTGAGCGGGGCGATCGCCATGGCAGCGCAGAATGCGAGCGTGACCTATAGCGTGTATGACCATGCCAGCGGATCGGCCAGTGGCACCCTCGCCCTGGGCAACATCCACGCGGGTTATACCAGCGCGGTGACGAGCAACGCGGTGAGCGCCTCGAATGCAGGCGGCACCCGCGTGAATCTGGGAGGCGGCGCTGCCGCGATCGGTAATCTCTCGCTCAACACCCTGGGCGGCATCACCCCTGGCGGTAGCGGGAACATCACCGCCACCCTGGCGACCGGTCAGACAGTGGGCGTCATCAACCAAGGTTTCACTTACACCTTTGCGGACGATTCAGCCCTCTCCGGGGCATCCAGCAATGTGGGCACGGCCAGTCTCACGGTGACGGGAACCGTGTATTCCGGCGCGGGCGTCTGGAACATGGACGGCAACGGCAACTGGGGCGATGTTGTCGAATGGACGAGTGCCGGTGGCGCGCCGGGCTTGGACAGCAATTTCAGCGCCACGGACTCGGCGACATTTGCTAGTGCCGCCGTCGCTAACAATCCAACCGTAACCTTGAATGCGGTCAGCCCGAGCCTCAACAGCGTCACCTTCAACAACAGCAGCAAGAGCTACACCCTGGCCGCCAGCGGCGGTGGCGCGCTCGTTCTCAATAATGGCGGCAACGATGCGACGCTGACCAACACGGCGGGTAGTCACACCCTCAACGCGCCGGTCACCCTGGCGAGCAATGTGGCGGTGGCAGTGAGCAGCGGCACACTCACGGTAGGCGGCAACATCGGCGAATCCGGCGGCAGCAAGTCCCTGACCAAGACCGGCGCAGGCACCTTGGCGCTCACCGGCACTAACAACAACTACAGCGGTGGTACCAGCGTCACCGGCGGCACCTTGTTGGTCAACAACGCCAGTGGCACCGGTGCGGGCACCGGAGCGCTCAGCGTCGGTTCCAGTGCGACCCTTGGCGGCAGCGGCATCATTGGCGCCGCGACCACCCTTGATGGCATCCACGCCCCCGGCGACAACGGCGTGGGCATCCAGACGTTCAGCAACGGCCTGACCTATGCCGCCGACTCGCATCTCCAGTGGCAGCTCAATGCCAACAGCACCAGTGGTCGTGGCACGGCCTTTGATGGTGTGGACGTCAGCGGCGGCTCGTTTGTCATCACCAGTGGTGCCACCCTCGACCTGAGCTTCATCGGTGGCGTTGATTTTGCCAACTCCTTCTGGAACGCCACCCACAGTTGGACGGTGGCCGATCTC
>CAIKDP010000036.1 GCA_903826205.1 Akkermansiaceae bacterium | reverse complement strand
TATCACCCTTGATGCCGTTGCGCGGGGCGTGAATCACCCAGAGGTAACCGGTGGAACATTTGCCCTTGCCGGGGTTGAGATAGCGGATGGGGGTTTCGTCCGCCTGGAGGTAGCCGCTTTGCAGCAGGCCGTGGTGGATGATTTTGTAAAGTGGCTCGATCGTGTCGGCGACCACCTTGTCCCAGTTGCAGAGGGTGTGCCGGGGAATGTCCACGCCGTGGCGGACATTGAAAATGCCCTGGGTGCGGTAGTGCGGCCGGTGGTGGCAGTATTTGGCTTCCATGACGTGGGCCACCAGTCGGTGCGTGGCACCAAGTCCCAGAGACGGCGGCGCGGGCGGCTTGACGGGCACCGCGTCGGGCTGGCCGATGGCGACATGCACGACGCGCACGGTGCGCTCGATAAAGATGCGGGAGGGTTGGAAATCGAGGCGGTCGGTGTTGATCCGCTCCAGCTCGCGGAATGCGGTCGGGTTGAGCGTGACGTCATCGTGGACGAGCACCGTCTCGCGCACTTCGAGATGGGAAAGATCGCGGGGCTTGCGCGGGGAGCGCTTTTTGGCAGGAGCCGCTTCAGCCGCCGGTCCGGGGTCTGCGGGCGCGGCGGCTTCGGCTTTTTTTGCGGCGTCGGGATCCAACAGCAGTTCGAGCTGGGTCGGGTCGAGCGTCTCGCTCTTCTTGTCGAACAGCTGCTTGATGATGATGTGGATGCGCTCGCGCAGGAGTTGGTTCTCGATGCGCAGGCGGGCGACTTCAGCACGCAGGGCAGCGACCTCATCCCCGCCCGGGGCGGGACTTTCGGATGGTGGCGGTTCGTGCGCGGCCATAAACTACTAGAGAAATAGTAGTTTTGCCGGAAACCGCAAGAAAAAAATGCGGTTTGAGTGAATTATTTTTCATTCCCGCTCGAACCATGCCCTTCTCATGCCGTCGCGCAGGTCGATGCCATCGGTTAGCATGGCCAAGGCGGCGGGCTCAAGGCTGAGCTTGCCGTTTTTGGCATCGGCGGGCTTGGGCCAGCGGAACGTGCCGCGTTCTAACCGTTTTGCGTGAATCCAAAGGCCCGTTCCATCCCAGTGAAGGAGCTTGATGAGGTTGCGGGTGCGGTTGATGAAGACAAAGACCGCGCCGCCGCGTGGATCGTCGCCGAGGCGCGTGACGACTTCGGTGTGAAGTCCGTCGAAGGATTTGCGCATGTCGCAGGGTTCGAGCGCGAGGAAGACGCGCAAGCTGCCGGATAGCGTCAGCATGGGCGGCGCAGGGTGGATAGAAGTTCGATGGCCAATGGCAGGGCGGCGCGTGAGGCAATCTCAATGGTTGAGCCGCACGGCAGGATGACGCGCAACGCGGCACCTGGGCAGGCGGGTTTGAGCGGGTCTGTAACAAGAACCTCGGCGAACGCCGGGCCGGAGTGAGTGGATGGAACGACGGACTGCTCCCGGCGTTTGCGCTGCCAGGCGATGAATGTCTGGTAGCATATACCATGATGGCGCGCAAAGGCCATGGCGCTCAGGCCGCTTCGGTCGAAGGCGTCCAGCAGTTCCTGGCGCTGGGTCGGACTGAGGCGCAGCCGGCCGTCGCTGCCGGTACGGATGATGGAGGAGTCGGAGGGGGCGGGTTCGGATGTGGTGGATGATGTAGATTGCATACGCGGCTATGTATGCAATCTATGCCCCCGCGTGGCTAGTGGCCGCCTATTGAGCGCTTACACCGGATCAACGCAGGCACCATGTTAATCCGCGAGGACTGACCCGAATGGCGCTAACTTAAGGATTTAGGGCG
>CAIKDP010000035.1 GCA_903826205.1 Akkermansiaceae bacterium | reverse complement strand
TCCGCCATTGACACTCGTGCCGCCGGTGTAGGTGTTGCCCGCTCCGGACAGGGTGAGTGTCCCCGCACCACTCATGGTCAAGCCGGCCGAACCATAGGCTAACAAGTTGGCCGAAACCGTGGCGGTGCCGGTGATATTGCTGGCGGCGTAGGAGGAGCCGATGAGGCTACCGTTCTTGATCGTGTCGCCACTCGCAGCAGGCGCAGTGATGCTCACCGCGCCAACGGTCTGCGTCGTGGTGCCCAAGTCGAGCACGCCTCCACCCAGTGCTATAGCACCCGTGGAGGCTTCCAGCTTGCTGGTGGCTCCGCTCAGGGTCACCGTGCCGTTGTTGATGCTCAGGCCGCCGGCGAAGTTGTTCGTCGTGCCTGAAATCGTGAAATTTCCCGCACCCGTCTTGATGACCCCACCGGGCCCGGAAATCGTGCCGGAGAACGCCGCCGGACTCGTGCCATCATTGCCGAGGGTCAGGGTCGCCGAGCCCAAGGTCACGTTGCCGGCGCTCGTCAGCGAGCCTATGGAGTTATTGAATCCGTTGAGGTCGAGGGTCTTGCTGCTGGCGACCGAATAAGCGGAGTTCTGCGAGAAGGCGGTGGTCGAGGCGGCCTGCAAGGTACCGTTGGCTATCGTCGTGGCACCACTATAGGTGTTGTTGCCGGAGAGGGTCCACGTTCCTGTGTTATGGTTCAAATATATCGCCACCTTCCCGGTCCCGCTGGAGCCGTCGACGATGTTGCCGCTGAACGTGGCGGTCGTGTTCTTGAAAACGGCCGTGGCGGTCGTTGATGCCGCGTTATTGGTGACCGTGCCGCTGCCGCTGATCGTCGGGTAGGCGTAGTTCTGGTCAGTGGTGCTGCGACTTACCCCATTCAGGTCGAAGGTTCCGCCCGACATTGTAAAACCACCATCGCGGTAGATGACGCCGTTCCCGTTCCCGGCGCTGCTGATCCTGAGAGTCGCCCCGGACCTCACCTCCATACCATTGACGGCAGAATAATAGTCTGCCCTACTGCTCTGGTTACTGAGTATGACGGTGCCTGCGACGATCACCATGTTGCCAGCATCTTGAGTATTCGAGTTATACGTTAGTGTTCCCGGCCCGTCCTTCCATAAGCCGTTGTAATTAACGCCAGACCGAACGGCATTGACGTTGCCGGCCGCGTTGCTTACCACGATGTATTGATTGTCGTTGCCCCCGGTGAAAGTATAGTTGCCCACGGACGCGGTCCCGGTGTATACAAGGCGACCGCCATTATTGAAGGTGATGTTCGTGGCGTTGGTCAGCAGATTGACCGCAGCGCCAAAACTCAAGGTACCTCCGCTGATCGCGGTTGCGCCGGTGTAGGTGTTAGTACCGGAGAGAGTCAGGTCAGCGGAACCGGATTTAATCAGAGCCAAGGTACCCGCCGCGCCGTTTTGCAGAGTGCCGGCAAAGGTGTAGTTAGTGGCGTTGTTGACCGTGAGCGTCGCGGTGCCAGTAGCGCCGTTTTCAAGGATCGGAGTGCCGGGCGTGGTGGCATCGGTGCTCAACCCAATCACGGTCATGCTGTTGGCACCGTTGAGCTGCACCTTGCCGGTGCTGCCGGAGCCAAAGGCGAGTTTGGCGCTGGTGGCAGGACCGAAGGCGGTGGTGCTACCGGCCTGGAGAATGCCGGAGTTGATCGTCGTGGTGCCGGTGTACAGGGTGTTGGCACCGGCAAGCTTGATGGTGCCCGGGCCGACGATGGTCAGGTTGTTGGTGCCGGCGAGCGTGCCGTTAAGGTTGAGCGCCTTGCCGCTGGCCACGGTCCACGTCTGGTTGCCGCCGAGAAGGATGTTGGCGCCAATGGTGGTGGTGGCGTTTGCCGTGGAGCTCACCGTGATGCCGTTGCCGTCGGTATTGCCATTGTCGGTGGTGGCCCGGAGCGTGAGGGCATGGGCGGGGGCGGCACCGATGGTGACCGCCGTGGCGTCATTGAACGTGAGGCTGTTGACCGTCATGTCCGAGTCCAAGGTGATACTGCCTTGTTGAGTGGCACCGGAAGTGGTGGAGAAGAACACATTGGTTGAAGCACCGGGAACCACGCCGAGCGCGGTGGCCGTGGTGTCTCCTGCGGCTGCCGCCCAGTTGCTGGTGGTGCCGCTGGAGAGGGACATTGAGCCAAGGGCACCCGTCACTTGATTGCCCAGCCAATAGGCGCTGGTCAGGGCGGTGGCGGTGGCGTAGCTTCCATCGTTGATCGTCAGCGCCGTGGCGCTCTTGCTCAGGGTGGCGGTGTAGTTGGTGTTGTTAGCCAGGAAATAGGTGGCGGTGCCAAGACCGCTGGGCGCACTAACAAGCGTCAAGCCGGTGCCGCCAGGGCTATTGGCTGGATTGAGAACGATGCCAACATTGCCGGCCACCGTTGTCGCCGCGCCCGTCGAAGTGAGCGTGTCAACGGCCGAGCCGTTCCAGTCGAAGCTCAGGTTGGCACCTACGGCCAGGGACAATGCAGCTGTCGAAGTGCCTCGCGCCGTGCCGTCAGCCAGACTGAAGGTGCCGCCCGCACCCACGGCGAGCGTGCCGGTGGCGGGCAGGTTGTTGGCGCCGCTCCAGAGCAACGTGCCGCCGTTGACGTTCGTTCCTCCGGTGTGGGTGTTGGCACCCGAAAGGGTCAGTGTGCCGCCCCCCGTTTTGGTTAGAGCAAGCAGCCGGGTGGAACCGTTTTGGAGCACGCCGGCGAAGGTGTTGGCAGTGCCATTGTTGACCGTTAGAGTATCCGTGCCCGCCGTGCCGGAACCGCTTTCAAGGATGGGGGTGCCGACCGTGGCGTTTGTGTTCAAGCCAACGACGGTCATGCTGTTGCCGTTGAGTTGAATCTTGCCGGTGCTACTGGCACCGAAGGCCAGGGTGGCATTCACTGCCGGGCCGAACGCCGTGGCGTTGCCGGCCTGGAGGATGCCGGCGTTAACGGTCGTGGTGCCGGTGTAGAGGTTGGCCGCGCTGAGCACCAAGTTGCCGCTGCCGGCCTTGGTGAGCGAATTGGCAGTGCTGCCGTTGCTGATGATACCGCCGAGGGTGAGGGTGCTGGCATTGGCGGTGATCGTGCGGGTGGTGCCAGCGGCCGTACCCAGCGAGTAAGCGCCTGCACCGAGACTCAGGGTGTTGGTTCCGGTGAAGGCAAAATCGGCGTTGAGAGTCACCGGCTTGGTGCTGATGGTAATCGCTCCGGTGGTATCGAGCGTGCCGCCATTGATGGTGAACGTGCCGGTGGTGCCCAGCGCTCCGGCGTTACCGACGGTGATCTGGCCGGCATTGAGGATCACACCGCCGGTGAAGGTGTTGGCGGCGTTGAGCACCAAGATACCCGAGCCATTCTGGATCACATTGCCGGAACCGCTGATGGCGGCGGTGCTGAAGTTGGTGCCTTGAGTGACGGTGTCGGTGCGGTTGAAGGCGAGTGTGGCGTTGTTGGTGATCGCGCTGCTGGTCGAGAGCGCGCCGGTGGTGCTGCCGTTGCCGAGCTGCAAGGTGCCGGCGCTGATCAGGGTGGCGCCGGTGTAGCTGTTGCCGTTGGTCAGGATCAGGCTGCCGGTGCCCAGCTTGGTCAGGGCCAGCACATTGCTTCCGCTGTTAGGGTTGGCGATGACATTGCCATAGGTGAAACTGCCGCCGGCATTGGTGGTATCGAGGGCGAGCTTCGAACCATTGGCAAAACCATTGGTGGTCGTGGAGCCCAAGCCGCTGAGGGTCTGGATGTCGGATGCGGTGAACTCGCCGGAGCCGCCCACGTTGAAGGCGGCAGTGGCACCGCTGGCAACAATGAGGTTGGTCGCGGTCCAACTTCCCGTCACATTGTTGTAGAGCGCGGTTTCCTTGGCAAACTGGAGCGTGCCGGCGCTGACGGTGGTCACGCCGCCGTAGCTGTTGGTGCCACTGAGAATGGTGGTGCCACTGCCTGCCTGTATGAGATTACCGGTGCCGCCGATAGCGCTGGCAAAGTCAATGCCCTGTGTCAGGGTGTTCGTGCGGTTGAAGGTAAGCGTGCCGTTGTCGGTGATGCTGCTGCTGGGTGAGAGCGAACCGGTCGTACCGGCATTGCCGATTTGCAGGGTGCCCGCGCTGATCAACGTCGCACCGGCGTAAGTGTTGGCACCCGAAAGGATCAGCGTGGAGGTGGCGCTGCTCTGGGTGAGACCGGTGACAGCGGCACCGATGTTTGCACTGATAAGCACATTGCCGGAGCTGGTGCCGGAGTTGGTGATGGTGCCCGTGTTGTTGATCGACGTGGTCGATAGGGTGATACCGGCGGCGGTGGCACTGTTGTTGTTGAGAATCAGGTTGCCTGCGCCGGTCACGCCGCCGGAGACGGTCAATAGCTTGGTGCCGAGAGTGTTGGTCAGGGTCGTGCCGCCGCTATTGACGGTTAGAGCGGTGGTGCTGATCGTTAGAGCGGAAGTGGTGGAGTTCTGGTTGATGCTGGTGACGTTGGACCCCACGCCGCCGCTGATGGTCACCCCGCCGGTGCTGGTGCCGGAGACGGTGACCGTGCCCGCATTGTTGAGGGCATACCCGGAAATCGTGATGCCATTGGCATTGCTGGAATTATCATTGAGAATCACATTGCCCGTGCCCAGAACGCCGCCGCTCAGCGTCAGGACGCCTGAGCCCGCAGTCTGGATTGTGGAGTTTGCGCCGAGTGTGATCGCCGTGCTGATGGTGTTGGCGGCATTGTCGCCGCTGGCGACGAAAATCCCGGCACCACTGGTGCTGCCGAGGTTGATGCCCGTGCCGCCGCTAAGCGTGATCGCCACGTTGTCATCAAGAGTGATGCTGTTGGCTGCCTGAGTGCCGCTGACGGTAATCGTTCCAGCGGTGCCGGTCCCGGCGGCGATGAAAAGGTTGTCGGCATTGGTGGTCGCGGTGGTGAACGAACCGCCTGCTCCACCTGTGGAATCCGAGTTCCAAAAATTGCTGGTTCCCCAAGTGCCGGTCGCCGCGCCTGAGCCGGCGGTGCCAGCGCCATTGGTGTCCCAATACAGTGTGGCCGACTGAGCCGCGTTGGCGGCGAGGAGTGAGACGAGTGCGATGGCGAGGTTGCGGGAACCTTTGCGGACGAGGCGGAATGCGGAGCGGGGTTTCATGGTGGGTAATGGATTGGGGATTTCAGAGAGTCAGTTGTCGATGGAAGAGTTGTCGGTTGTCTGTTGACCTCGGCGAGCTCAGTCGAGTCGTCGGTTGTCTGTGAAGAGGGGGAGGAAGAGGTGTCGGTGGTCAGGGGAAGAGTTGTCGGTTGTCGGTTATCGGTTATCGGTTGTCTGTGGAAGAGATCCAATGAGCTGTGCGTAGGCGCGACGGACGACGGACGACGGACAACTCTTCCAAATCCAGACCACGCCTGAAGACAACCGAATTTCCGCCGCCCTCGGCAAGCCATTTTTCGAGAAAAATTTGCTTAAATGGCGCCGGGAATGGGGTCGGGGTGGTGAGGAATCGGTTGGCGGTGGGAGCGATCCGCGCGCGGATCCTGGATTTCGTTTCGAATTTAGGATTTAGGATTTAGTGCTTGGTACTTGGTGCTTGTGGCATAGGGGCGGCAGACGACGCAAGGAATTTGGCAAAACTGCCGGTTCCTGTCTTGTCATAAAAATCATGACACGCAAAGGATGCGGAAAATGATGCAGGGGCGGAGGGGGGGGGATTTGAATTTTGAATTTTGAATTTTTTCACTGGGCGCGCAGGGCGGCGGCTGAAGAAAATGCGAACTTCGAACATTGAACATTCAACGTTGAACATCGAACAGAAGAGGTGAAAGCAACAGGCTGAAGGCCTCATCTTTCCCTCTTTTGTTCGGCGTTGGATGTTCGGCGTTGGATGTTCGATGTTCACATTCACTCTGCCCGCCGCAGACAAGTCGGCGGACCGAGCCGGTCCGCCCTACCCTGCGATTCTCTGGCGGTTCGTAGCTGCGGCTACCCGCCGCAGATAACCCACCGCAGACAAGTCGGCGGACCGAGCCGGTCCGCCCTACCCTGCGATTCTCTGGCGGTTCGTAGCTGCGGCTACCCGCCGCAGATAACCCGCCGCAGGCAAGTCGGCGGACCGAGCCGGTCCGCCCTACCCTGCGCAGCGCGCTCCATGGAGGCCGCATTCATCGCCCATAAGCTATGCCACCCGCCGGTTTTGGCGCGAGCGGAGGAACACCCCGGAGCCAATGAGACAGCCGAGGGCTAACAAGCTGCCGGGTTCGGGAATGGCCGTGAGCGTGAGGTTGACAAACTTGCCACCGCTCTCCGGGGCGAAATAATCGCCCGCAAAGTTTGAACCGCCCAAGGTCGCACCGTAATGGATTTGCCAGGTGTTGGCTCCCAGGATGATCGATGCGCCCTCAGCCAACGCGGTCCCGCCATAGAAGAACCCGCCACTCAAGGAGCCGGTGTAGTTGATCAACGACAAGGTGGTGAGCGGCGCGAACGCTTTCGCCGCACCTCCCGCCAGGTCATTCAACGTCAGATGGACCGTGCCGTTCAGAACCACATTGCCGGTGACTTTGACCAGATCGGCCGCCAGCGCCGTGTCTGACACAAGGGAATTGATTTCACAGGCGAAGGTTGCACCGCTGTTCATGGTCAAGGCCCCTGTGGCGAGCGACTCGATGGAAGCGCCTGGGGCCAAGGTGCCGCCATTGAACGTCACCGCGCCACTGATCAAGCCGGAGCCGCCCAACACGGCCGCACCGGCCACGCTGACCGCACCACTGCCGGTGAGGGAGCCATCGACTAACAAGACACCGCCAGCAACCGAAGTCGCGCCGGTATAGCCGTTAATTCCGGAAAGGATGACCGTCCCATCACCGGTTTTGGTCAGGCTTTGGCTACCCAGCGCGGTGATGTTGCCGGACAAGGTCAACTGGTCACCGCTGGTGGTCACAGCCACGCTGGTGTCGCTGTGAAGTTCCACCGGAGCGCTGATGGTGTGGCTGCCGCCACTGTTTGTCACGGTGGCGGTGCCGCCGCCGTTGTTGAGCTTGAGCGTGCCGCCGGTGCTGTCCAACTCGTAAGCCCCACCGGTGCTGTTGAGGGTGATTGCCTTCAAACTAACGGCTTGATCCAAATGGACCGCCACCGCGCCTGAGGCACTGCCGAAGGTGGCGGTATCAGCGGCGGCGAAGTTACCATCCAAGCCCGGCGCCACATGCACGTTGACGTCAAGCGAGTCATTCCAGTTGGGATTGGCACTCCAATTCCCGCCACTGGCCCCGCTCCAATCCATGAGTCCCGAATACACCTGACCCTGCGCCGTGATGCTGGCTGTGCCGACATTGCTGGAGGCTCCGACGAGGGCCGAACTATCGGCAAAAGTGTAAGTGAAGTTATGGTTGATCACGCCCACGGACTGGCCGGTCGCCAGGGTGGCGCTGATGTTGCCACTGCTGCCGGCGGCAATGTTGCTCAGGCCGTTGAGCGACAGATTGCCACTCGCTCCCGCGCTGCCGGCGAGGGCCACGCGATACCCCGCGGCATTGGCAGCGCTCACACTGTTGCTGCTGGTTACGGAGCCGGTGTAGCCCGTGTGGATGTTGCCAAGCGTCAGGGTGCCGCTGGCCGTGCCACTGGCGTGGTCATAGACATCCACGCTCACCGATCCGCTCAGCGGGCTGTTGCTGGCCGCTGCATCACTCACGCTGAACACCCCGCTCTGCGCCGCGCCCACCGCCGTGCCATTGAACGACAATCCCGATTGCGCGCTGCTGGTCGCGCCGGGCGCCACACTAACAGGGCCGGTGACGGCGCCGGTGGTGTTGGTGCCCGCGCTGGCGCTGAATGCAAGGCTGTCGGAATTTGCGGGTGCCGAATTGTTCACCGTGAAGGAGAAGGCCGTGCTGCCACCGGTGATGATCGAGGCTGCGGCAGGTGTCGCGACTATCGCGCCCAGCGTGGCCTTGTGAATCAGGTCCAGCTCGGTCGCGCTGTATGCGAGGCGATAACCCGCAGGCGCGGTCCCGCCAAACGCCGGACTGCCCAAGCCGCTGGCCGCCGTGGCCAGCACATACTTGCCCAGCCCCGTGCTGCCGGAGAAGGAAATCTGCGCGCCAGACACAATCGTGGCGGCTCCGCTGATGGCAATTTTATCAGATGATGTGACGTCCGTCTCGACCTGATAGGTGGAAGTGCTGCCAAAGGTGTAATCGCCGGTGATGGTCAGCGTACCGATACTGTTGCCCGGGGCCAGAGTACCGTTGTTCGTCAGGTTCTTCCCGGCGCCATAGTTCACCGTGCCAATGCCCTTGAGGGTCTGGGTGCTGGCCAAAGTGAAACCCGTGGCCTTGGATGTTAGATCGAGCACCGTGCCGCTGGAGCCGGCATCGCCCACCGTGATGACCGGGCTGCTGGCGAACGTGCTGGTCGCCCCAAGCGCCAGGGTGCCGGCATGGATAATCGTGTTGCCACTGTAACTGTTGCTGGCGTTGGTGAGCGTCAACGTGCCGGTGCCCTCCTTGGTCAGACTACCAGTGCCGTTAATCTGGTTGCCTAACGTCGTCGGCGAGGCCACGGTTCCATAGTTCGTGGAAATGTAGCCAGGGCCGTTCAGGTTGATCTGACCTGAGCCGCCAATCAGTGATGTCGCAGAAGTTGCAATCAGTCTTCCGTTGTTAAAATTCAGCCTGCTGCCACTCCCATTCATATTCATGTAGACCGATGCCGTGCTGACGGCGTTACCATCGCCCAGGTTGAACGTCGAGCTATTGTTCATCTGCATGGGGCCACCATCCACGGCACCGCCGTTCCCTATGTTAATGTAGAAGGAGTTGCCGCCATTTGCGATATTGCTAGTTCCGTCCGCGTGCCATATGGAATTCGCGCCGGTAACAGTAATGGAATTATTGTTTTGAGTACCATACCAGCCGAAATAGGCAGTGCCCCAACTCGACTCGGTGGTCAGAGAGCCTCCATTGCTCACAGTGATGCTGTTGTTGATGCCTGCATCCATGATTTCCATGTAGGCGGTGGTAAAACTGGACCCCGATCCGTCAATGACAACTATATTGTTACTCGAGGTGCTAATATTATTATATCCACCGTACCAGGTGCCGCAGCTGAATGCCGCTCCGTTTAACACGTAAAGCGAATTATTGTTGCTGTTGCTATTGCGGGCGAGGTCGAAATTGCCTGACGCGTAGAGGCGTGAGCCCGATCCGGTGACAACAATCGAATTGCCGGAGGTTGGGTTGCCATTACCTAGGGTTATTCCACTCCAGGTCGACACGGCACCGCCGGAAATCGTTAGCGTGTTGTTGTTGCCGTTGGTCCCGCCGACAGTCAGGTTGCCGCCATTACTCAATTGCGTGTTGGTTCCTGTTACAGTGACGGAGTTGCCACTGTCGCCAGTGCCGATGTTGGTGCTCGAATTTCCAGTGAACTGATAGCCATTCTTGATGATCAGCGCTCCGCCGCCGCTGACGGTGACGTTATTGGCGTTGACTGTTCCCCCGACCCCGTTACCGTCGATGGTCACGGTGCCCGTGGTGGTCTTGGTAATGTTGTTGGTGCCGATTCTCGCATTGATCGTACCGTTCTTCAGGGCATAGGAGCCAGCCTGAAGCGTGGACGTTCCACTACCGATAACCTGCCCGCCGCCGTCAAGCGTCAATGACGCGACGGTGTCGGAGTGGTTGGCACCTAAATCGAAAATAGCCGTCGAGCCGAGAATGGATAGCGCGCTACCGTCGGCGATGAAGCCCGTGGAGCTTTCGGCGAGCTTGCCGGCCACAATGGTGGTCGCGCCTGCATATGTGTTGGTTGCCCCGAGGGTGAGCGTGCCGGCACCCGTTTTGGTCAACAAGCTGGTTGAATTGTTGAGGATCGGCGTGTTGATGGTGAGAGTGTCGCTGGCACCATCGGTGCGGACGACCAGTTCGCCGCCCGCACTAACCACCTGGAGCCCCGTGCCGCCGCTGATGATGCCGCCCGCGGCATTGCCGGACTTGAGGAGACCGTTGAGCTGCAAGGTGGCTCCGGTGCCGAGAACCAGGTTATTGGCGTTGGCGATATTCAGAGTGGTGATCGTCTGCGAGCCCTGATTGGTGATGGCACCGCTGCCGCTGATCAGCTCATGAAGCTTGGCGGCCGTGAAGTTGCCGGTGGAGGTGGTGATGCTCTCAGTCCCTGCAGCCGAGTCATTGGCGTAGTCGATGCCACGCAGGAAAGCCGTGGCGCCCGCCGTGTCGTAGAACGCGTAACTCGACCCGTTGAAGAACAATCCCTGGTTGAGGTATCCGGTGCCAGGCGAGGTGGTGAAGTTGATGACGTTGTTGCCGGCGACGCCACCGTATGTGCCGCCGGTACTGCCGGTCCCGGCGGTGGTGAAATTACCGGTCGCGCCTGCACCCCGGGTTGCCAATGAGGCAAAGGTAATTTTCGCCGTAGTGGCCTTGAAGGTCGAAGTGACGATGTTAGAACCGGCGCTGAACGTCAGCGCGCCCATACCTTGGGTACTGGAGGCTGCCTCCATCACGTTGAATATTCCGCCGTAGGTGTTGAAGGTGAGGGCCGTGCCCGTCGTGCCGTTGATGCTACCCGTGGCGCCATCGCCGATCTGGAGCGTGCCGCCGGAAATCGTGGTGGTGCCGGTGTAGAGGTTGGCTCCGGAAAGGATTTGCGTGCCAAGCCCGGTCTTAATCAGGGCCAGATTTGCGGCGGTGTTGTTGGCTATGACGCCGGAATAGGTATTACTCACGCTGGAACTGACCGGATTCAAGGTCAGAGTCGAGATGGTGCCATACCCGCTGGTGATCACCGAAGCGAGATTGGTGATGCCTTTGAGCCCGCCGAAGGTGGGTGTGGTGACGCTGCTCAGAGTAACAACGCCGGAGCCGCTGGTGTCCAAGGCGCTGTTTTGGAGTGCCAGATTGTTTGAGATGATCAGGGTGCCTGCCGAACTCTTGGTGTCGCCGCTGAAGAAGTTGACACCACTCAAGGTCAGCGCAGATCCGCTGCTGTTTTGAGTCACGCCGGTGACGTTGGTGCCGATGTTCGTGCTGATCGTCACGCCCCCGCTGCTGGTGCCGGAGTTGGTGATCGTGCCGGTATTATTGCTGGCCACATTGGAAAGGGTGATGCCGCCAGCCGTGGAGTTGTTGTTAATGAGAGCCAAATTGTAGGCACCCGAGATCCCACCGCTGACCGTCAGTACGCCTGTGCCAGCGTTCTGGATGGTGGCGGCGGCACCCAGCACCAATCCTGTGCTGATGGTGTTAGCCGCGTTGTCGCCGCTGGCGACGAAAATCCCCGCGCCGGTGGTGCTGCCGAGATTGATGGTCCCGCCCGCAAGCGTTACTGCCACATTGTCGTCCAAGGTGATACTATTGGCGGCTTGAGTCCCTGCTACCCCCATGGTGCCGGTGGTGCCATTGGTCCCGGCGGCGATGTAGAGGTTGTCGGCAGTGGTGGTGACGAGGGTGAAGGTGTTGGTAACACCTGTGGAATCGGTGTTCCAATAGCTGTTAGTGCCCCAGATGCCAGTTGCCGCCCCCGAGCCGCCGGTGGTGCCATTGGTGTCCCAATAGAGATTGGTGGCGCTGGCCGCGTTGGCGGACAGAAGCGTAGCGAGGGCGAGAGCGAGGCGGACAGAGCCGGTGCGGGCGAGAAGGATATTGGATTTTGGCTTCATAGGGGCGGAAGAATGGGCGTGTGCTTGGATCGGGAGAAAAAGACCGGGAAAAACTGGCAAAATCGCCGGCGCCTGTCTTGTCATAAAAATCATGACAGGCAAATTGTGCAGTCGCTCGGCAAATTGTGCAGGGCGGAGGGGGCGGGGATTTTGAATTTTGAATTTTGAATTTTTCACTGGGCGCGCAGGGCGGCGGCTGAAGGAAATGCGAACGTCGAACATTGAACATTCAACGTTGAACATCGAACCGAAGAGGTGAAAGCAACAGACTGAAGGCCTCATCTTTCCCTCTTTTGTTCGGCGTTGGATGTTCGGCGTTGGATGTTCGATGTTCGCATTGACTCTGCCCGCGGCAGACAAGTCGGCGGACCGAGCCGGTCCGCCCTACCCAGCGCAGCCGCTCCATGCGACTGACAATGAACCCCCAACGAAAAATCTCGACCCTGCGGGGCGACTGGGTATTGTCAGGGGCAAGGATTGATTGCCCGCCCCTGAAATTCCGAAACACCCCTTCCAGCCCCATTTTTCCACCTTCCGGTCCGGCCACCCGCGCTTCCAGCGGCCTTCACCTCAACCGTCAATTTCTAACATTCATGATCCGCCGCACATGGGAACCACCCCTACCCCACCCGCTCTAACACCTGTCCCACAACCGTCGGGAAAGGGTCCGGCAGCGAAGCCCCCCTACAGGGTGGTGTCGTTTCCCGGGGCCGGCCTGGATACGGTCATGCAGATGGGCGTCGTGCATGCGCTGCTGGTCACGCGCCGCAAGGCGCCGGACATGGTGGCGGGCATCTCGGTGGGCGCGATCTCGGCGATGGCCTTGGGAGAGGTGCTGCAAGCCAACGCAGGTGACAATGCCACCACCGAGGAAGACGAGGAGGTGCGGGTGACGCGTTTCAGCGACCTTCTGGAATCGTTCCTCAACGCCCCCTCCACGCTCCTCAAAGGGTTTTTTCCCGACCCTCTTGAAACGAACTCCGCCCGCGCGCTCAAGCCCGTCGAACTGCCGCGCCATTTCAAGGAGGAACGCGACAGCCGCGAAGATTCCGTGGCCAGCCGCACAGGTCTGATCCGCTTGTTCAATCATCTGCTCAAGATGCGGGTCAGCGTGAAAGTGCTCACGCAGATGGCCCGGATTTTTCTGGGATGGAATGCCGCGGGTGCCATGACTTTTGCAAAATGCTGGTGGCAGCGAGGACTGCTCCTGCCACGGATTTGGTGGCTGCTTGCACGCAACATCATTTCACTGAGCTTGCCGGCCAGCTTGGTCGCCAGAGTGGCATTGTGCGAGCTTCTTGGCATCAACGGGAAAGCGTACGCCAACGGGGTGGAAGCGGGTTATATCATCTTCAATCCCTGGGCCTGGGTGCATTGGGCCTGGGATCGAGGCCTCTGGTTGTTGCTTGGATTGCTGCCCCTCATCGTGGCGCTGGCCACGCTACCCGCCTTGGTGCTCATTGGGCTCTCTGCGTGTTCGGTCATTGACCTGCCTGCGCAGTGGGTGCTCGCGGGGTGGAGTGGCCTGCCCATGGCGCTTGTCATGGGGCTCGGACTCGGCACCTGGGGCTGCCTCCTGACCCAAAAGAACATCGTCCGCAATCTCCTCAAGCATTATCATATTTTCCGTGACCTCGGTGACTCCTATGCGCTCAAGACGGTGCTCGTGCAAAACTTCGACCCGGCCTACTACGGGGACTTCAAGTTTGACGACAGTGTGCGCCGGGCGCTCAACCACGAAAACCCCTTGCCGGGCGGTGATGCCAGCAAGAAACTGCTCAAGGCCTATGCGGCCGCCAAGCCCCACTCCCATGGCATGGCAGTGGTGCCGATTGCCGCCAACCTTGGCACCGGCAAACTTGAGGCCATGCCTCCGGAAACCTCCGTGGTGGATGCGTTGATGTGCGCTTGTGCCGTCGCACCTTTCCTCAGGGCGCAGTCGATCAAAAAAGACGGCGCGGTGGCCACCTTCATTGATGGAAGCCGCATGTCGAACGATCCAATCATGCCGGTGTACGAGGAAGCCTGCAGACGTCTCAGCCATCCGCCCGGCCCGGGTTGTGAGAGTCTGCGCATCATCTCGGTGTCTCCGCTGCCCTTGGATCAGGAGTGCCAGCCTGGCAAGAGCGACCCATACACCGGCCTGGTCGATGTGGCGCTGCGCGCGCGCCAGTTGTTGCACTTTCGGGACATGCTCCTTGATAAGAGCCTGCTTGACCGGGTCAACCGGACGCTGGACGGCAGAGCGGCGAGCGTCGGAGACGACGCCGGAGCCAAGGAAACCTTCCTCCCGGTCAAAATCCGCATGGTGGCACCCGACCGCACGCATCACCTTGGCCTGCGCATGACGCAGGCCGGATCGGTGGCGCAGCGGCGGGAACTCATCAACACAGCGGTGGCCGACGGTTGCAGGGCCATGATCGAGCGCCTTGTCACCGATGCCCTGCCGGATACGAGGACACTGGAGGAACGCCAGCGCCGCCTGGAACCCGATGAGGAAATGCCCGACGAGTGGCCGCATCGCGACGCCGCCACCCCATCGACCCTTCGGGGAACCGTCGAAGCCCTGCGCCTGTCCGGGAAAACCCACACCCGCCCGGACCTAACGGAATATGTTGCGTGTGCCAAGTTGCTCGCGGCTTGGGGCGGAATTCCCCCACTCCCCGGGAGCGATCCTGCAGATGCGGCCAATCCCAACCCGGGGCCCGGCATTGCAGAGGTGTGCCGCTGTTGTATCGCCTGTCATGCGAAAACCGGTGAGGATGGAACGCTGGTGCCGGAGTTGCGGCAACATGTGCGACTGCCACGCGCGACTCCTAGTTCGTTCATCGTGCCCCCGCCACCCGCGCCCAAACAGAAAGGCCCGGCCGTTGTCTTTCTCTTCAGCGGCGGGGTTTTCCGCGGGGTGTTTCAGGTGGGTTTCGCCAATGCCGTGAGTGAACTCGGCATCCAGCCTGATGTCGTGGCCGGGGCTTCGGTTGGCACCATCATCGGCGCCTTCACCAGCAAGGTTTTCGCGCAACCGGCGGGCCATGACCTCGTGGAGCGACAACGCCAAACGCGACGCATGGCCGCCACCTTCCTCACGGTCGACCGCTTCGTGCTGACGGACCGCTTCGCGGATTTCATCCGCCATTTTGCGATTCATGTCGCGTCCGCCGATTTCTCGCCGCACGACATCGACATGGTTTTCCGGCGCTACGAAAGTGACTCCGGCATCACGTTCGGGCGGCGGGCCCGGCGGGTTTTCTCAGGCATGGAGCGGCTCTTTTACCTGACGCCGTTTGAACTGTTAGAGCTGACGCGGGCGCTGCGGGTCTCCGACTGGCAAGGCGTGGCAAAACAAATCAAGAAGCAACTGCAGCGCATGGTGGACCGCTATGGTGTGGGACTTGAACTGCTGGGTGCCGAGCCGCTCCAACAACTCATCGACGGATTTGTCTTTCAAGGGTCGCCCGCCGCAAGAACCCGTCTTGATCATTTTGGTTTTCCCCTCATCGCCACCACCACGAACCTCACGCTCGGCAAGCTCGATATTCTCAGATCCTCACACCCATGGGATCCGCGGTTCACACAGAGCCTGCTGGCCAGCAGCGCCTTTCCTGCCGTGTTCCGTCCCCGCTGGTCCTGGGAAGTCTATCGCCATTCCCAACAGATGGACCAATACGCTGACGGCGGCATTATGGATAATTTGCCGCTGGGCGCCGTCGTGGATTATCTGTGGGGAAAGGACGGCACCTCGAAGTATGAGCGGCACCCGAAGGTGCCTCATCTCATTCTCACCGCCACGCTCGAACCGGAAAAGGCGGACTGGACCCAAAGGGATGACCTGGACAAGCTGTGCTGGACGGAGATTGGCGCGCGTGCCACCCAGTTGCGTTACAACGGCAAGATTGACAAGTTTCAGCAAGCGCAGCGCAACATCCGGCGCATCCTCAAGCAACGCGCCACGGAGAATGATCGGGCCATCCATGCACACGATCTGCCATTGAATCTGGACGTGCTGGTGGTGAAGCCCCGCTGGCTATGCGGCTCCTTTGCCTTTCATCCGATGCTCGGGTTCAGTCGCAAGCAACAGGCGGAGAGCATCGCCCATGGCTGTGCCTCGACCCTCTGTGCCGTTGCGGATCACTTCAACCCCGACAACAAAGCCCACGCGGTCGATGTCGCTTCGCTCAGACAATGGGCGCGTGGCCGCGGAATCGCTTTGGATCAGTTGCCGGATCGCGTTAGGCCGGGATCGGGCGGGGCGCTGGATTTCGGCCCCGCCCCCCTATCCGATGAGCAACGGCAACAGGGGTTCTGTTGGTTTCGACGCGCGGACCCACAGTCCGGGAAACATCCCATCTGTCCGTTCCACCCCAACAATCCCGCCGCCACCGGGGACGAGGAGGTCAGCCCGGACTTGCATAACATCTACCTTGCCTGCGGACGCACAAGCACCCACGAGTCGAGGAGCCGCTAAGCGCCAAACCCGTTTGAGCCGCAGCCGCAATTCCTCCATTGACGCCCGCCCGGTTCGTGCTAGGTTCGATCCTTGCAAAACATGCACATGTCATCCTGTTTCCGCACCGTCCTGCTGGCGCTGACGCTGGCCGCCGCAAGCTGTACGAATTATTCCTCCGTCAGCGAAAAGCAACCGACGTTCCATCCGGTCACTCCCGCCGGCCGGATCATCGCCCAGACCCTCGAGCAATCCACCCAAGCGCCGCAAGCGCGGATTGGCGGCTTCATTGACGCCGCGGCCACCGCCGCAGCGGTCTTGAAAAATCGCCCGGATGATGTGCAAGCCCGCAGGGATTACAATTTTGCGGTGGGGCGCATTTTTGAAATCATCCACAGCGCCGGCCTGGAGCCATGGAAATCCCCGCTGATCTGTCCGGGGGCCGGCGGCAATTGGAGCTTTGCCGTGGCTTCCGATGGGAAACCCGAGCATGATCCCTCGCATTTCCGCATCCTCCCCGCCGACCGCTATGAGTTCAAGGGCAGCCTGGTCAAGGATCGCTCCCTGAAAGACGGACTGGGAGCCCCCATGGTCATTGCCAGCAAGGGTTTTGATCCGACCAAGTTCGATCCCTTCATCCAGGGGAAAAATGTCTACTATGGGGTGACCGAGGTGCTGCAGTTCAAAGGACGCCATTGCACCGCCGCCTACATCGATCCTCTGTCTAGCGAAACCGTGGATTTTGCCGGCCACACTTACCCGGTGGCCGCGGATTTCACCGCTCCTCTGGCGCTGGCGCTGGCGGAGTTGGCACCCCGGAAAAAAGAACTCCAGCGCCTGGTGAGCCCTGGCGAGTTTGCGTCAAGCACCCGTCTGGCACGACTGCAACCCTACGACCCGCGGAAAATCCCCATCCTCTGCATTCATGGACTCGGCGATTCGCAAGCCACCTGGGCACCCTTGATAGAGTCCTTGCGGACCAACCCCGCCATCCGCAAAAATTACCAGGTCTGGTTCTTTAGTTATCCGACCGGTTACCCTTATCCCCTGATGGCCGCAGTCCTGCGCAAACAGATGGATGCCATCAACTCCTACTACCCCGACCACAAACGAATCATCGTCATCGGTCATAGCATGGGGGGCATGATCGCCCGCGCGTTGATCACCGACAGCGGCATGAAAATTTGGGACGCCTACTATGACGTGCCGCCGGCCAAACTGGCCGTATCCAAGGAAACCCGCCGGATTTTCGCGAGCGCGTTTATTTTCCAGCACCGGCCTGAAATCGCCCGCGTCATCTTTGCCTCAGCCTCCCACCGTGGAGCTAACATGGCCACCGGATTCGGCGGCCGCCTCCTGTCCAAAATCATTGGCGGCAACGCCACCGCTCCGGGACTGGCGGCTGATGAGGCCAAAGCCATCAGCCTGATGCGGCCGGATTTCTCCGGCGAGAAACTCCAGCGCATACCCAACAGCATCGACGTCCTCAGGCCGGGAAACCGCTTCGTGACCACCATCGACAAAATTCCCACGACCCGGGGCGTGCCCTTCAATTCCATCATCGGCGACCGGGGCAAGGGCGGCAATTTGGACCATACCCCGCCGGTCAGCAGCGACGGCATCGTGCCCTACTGGAGCAGTCATCTCGAGGGTGCCGAGAGCGAACTCATCGTCCCCAGCGGGCACTGGTCCAACCAAGACCCCGCCGCCATCGCCGAGGTGCGGCGCATCCTCCTGAGACATCTCGGCAATGCGCATTAGGCCGTGGCGGTGCTTGCTCATCCTGCCCATAACCCACCACAGATAAGTCGGCGGACCGGGCCGGTCCGCCCTACCCGATCCGTAGCTGCGGCTACCAGCCGCAGTCCACGCGAATGACGGTGCGTGGGCCGCCCATCCGCGGGACTTGGCACCGCCCCTGCGGGCGGACAAGTCGGCGGACCGGGCCGGTCCGCCCTACCCGATCCGTAGCTGCGGCTACCAGCCGCAGACAAGTCGGCGGACCGGGCCGGTCCGCCCTACCCAGTAGCTGCGGCTACCAGCCGCAGACCACGCG
>CAIKDP010000034.1 GCA_903826205.1 Akkermansiaceae bacterium | reverse complement strand
TTGGAATACCTTTCCAGCTTTGTTCTTTCCGACTCAGTAAGTTTGATTTTCGCTGCAACTCTCATCGGGAGAAAGCATACACACAGATCATAGACCATGGCAAGCATTATATTTGGCAATCTGTAAGGCGGACTACACTAGTTCCTCCACCCCAGTGACCATACAAGGCAAAGCATCTTAACCAATGCCGCCCGTTCACCCGATTTGATGCCTTGACATCAAGCCATCTTGATGTAGGGTGCCCACATGCGAACCACCCTCACCATCGAACCGGAGATAGCTGAGCACCTGCGCCGGGAAGTCGCGTTGGGCAAGCGCTCGCTAAAGGCCATCGTCAACGAAGCCCTGAAACGCGGCTTGGATTTGGAAGCCCCGATCCAGAAGCAACCGTATCGCGTCTTTCCGCATTCATCCCGTTTTCTTGCCGGCATTGATGTTGGAAAATTGAACCAGCTGGCAGACGAACTCGAAGTTGGCGGATTCCACTCGCAACACCCCGCCTTGCGATGATCATCCCTGACATCAACCTGCTGATTTACGCCCACAATGACCAAGCCCCTGGGCATGCCAAGGCGAGGGCTTGGTGGGAAGGCTTACTCAATGGCAAGGTTCCGGTCGGTTTGCCATGGATCAGTATCAGCGGATTCATCCGCTTGATGACCCATCCCAGAGTGCTTACGCAACCGCTCGATATCCATCAGGCCATTTCCCATGTACGGTCCTGGCTTGCCCAGCCCCCCGTGCGCATCCTCCAACCGGGTTCCTCGTTTGAATCCCTCTTTCTCAACTATCTCGTGCAACTCGGATCAGGAGGCAACCTAACAACTGATGCGCAACTCGCCGCGCTCGCCGTGGAACACCAAGCGCAACTCCACAGTTGCGACGTTGATTTCTCCCGCTTCCCCGGCCTCCGCTGGGTCAACCCGCTCCATCCTTGAGGCTAGGGGGTAGCCGCGGCTCAGGGCGGGGTCGGCGCAGGTTTTGATAGATGGGCGGCACGATATTGTTCGACAAAATCGCGGTCGGCCTGGCTCAGGCGATCGAGCGGCAGTTCAAAGGTTTTTTGGGTGCCGATGAGGCGGATTTTTCCGTCGCGCACGAGGGTGGGATTGGCGGGTGGAGCCGGGGGCGTGGGCTTGGCGGCGCCTTGGGTGGATTCGACCACGAGGTCTTCGAAGGCGATCCATTTGGCTTGGAGGGATTTGCCATCGGTGCTGGTCCATTGACGGGTCTCGGCCAGCACGATGTGGGTGGTGTAGCGGACTTTCTGCTCCGGCGTGTCGGTCGGGGTGATCTTGATCCCGACCGAGGAATTGCCGCCGATCGGCCGTGTGGTCATTTTCCTAGGTGAGGCGGGAACCACCATTTGGGCGGACAACCCGCCTGCCAACAACACTCCGGTCACACCTGCGATGAGCGAACATTTCATGGTGGGTGGAACATGCCATTGGCGGGCGGATTTGCCAGCACAATTTGCGGATGGGGCGGGAACTCGCTCAGGCGGCCGGGTAAAGGATTGCCTTGAGATCGTCCTCCACGTCAGTGATGGGCATGAGATTGAAGGTGTCTGCGAGCACCTGGCGCACCGCGGGTGTTAGAAAGGCTGGCAGGGTCGGGCCGAGGCGGATGTTGCGGATGCCCAGATGGAGCAACGTGAGGAGAATGGCCACTGCCTTTTGTTCATACCACGACAGCACCATGGACAGCGGCAAGTCATTGACGCCGCAGCCAAAGGCGTTGGACAGCGCCACCGCAATCTGAATCGCCGAGTAGGCGTCGTTGCACTGGCCGATATCGAGCAAGCGGGGAATGCCGCCGATGTCGCCGAAGTCCAACTTGTTGAAGCGGAATTTCCCGCAGGCCAGGGTGAGGATGACGCAATCCTGCGGCACCGCCAGCGCCAGGTCCGTGTAGTAATCGCGGCCGGATTTGGCGCCGTCACAGCCACCGATCAAAAAGAAATGGCGGATGGCGCCACTCTTGACACTGGCCACCACCTGGTCCGCCACTCCCAACACCGCGTTGCGCCCAAAGCCAGTTAGAAGCGTCTGATCCGACCCATCCTCCACAAACCCCGGCGCCGCCAAGGCAACTTCTATCAGCGGGCTGAAATCGCGGTTGGTGAGATGCGTGACGCCCGGCCAACCGACATGTCCGGCGGTGAAAATGCGGTCGATGTAGCTGGGTTGGGGTTCCTGGATGCAATTGGTGGTCATGAGGATGGCACCGGGGAATTGCGCAAACTCCAGCTTCTGATCCTGCCAGGCACCGCCGTAGTTGCCAACCAGATGCGGATAGGCTTTCAGCGCCGGATAGCCATGGGCCGGCAGCATCTCGCCGTGGGTGTAAATGTGAATGCCCATGCCGGCGGTTTGAATCAGCAGGGCTTCCAAGTCTTTGAGGTCGTGGCCGGAAACCAGAATCGCCTTGCCTTTGATCGGCTCAACGCGCACCGCCGTGGGCACCGGATGACCGAACGTGCGGGTGTGCGCCTCATCCAACAATTCCATGACCTTCAGGTTCACCTCGCCGCAGCGCAGGGAGAGACCGAGCCATTCATTCATCGTGAGCCCGCCATCCCCCAGCGCCGCGAGCGCGTCACGGAAGAATGCGGCGATCTCATCCGACTCGTATCTGAGAATGGCCGCGTGTTCCGCGTAGGCCGCCGCGCCCTTGATGCCGTAAGTCAGCAACTCCTTGAGCCCGCTGATGTCCGGCCCCTCCGGATCCGCATCAAAGAGAATGGCCGCCTGCCGGCCTTGACGGATGAACCCTTCGAGATCCGCCGCCGGACGCCACGCCGCCGGCCCTTTGACCTCCTCCGGTTCCTGACCGGCCGCACGCGCGGCCGATTCATATGCGTCGCGCGCGGCATCGCGCACCGTGACGGCCCGCCGCAACACTTCGAAAAAGCGCGCGTCGTCGAAGTTCACGTTGGTGACAGTGAGGAAGAGCGCCTCGACGAGGAAGTGGTCGCTCTCGCGGGTCACGGCGCCGAGTTTGGCGGCGCGCGACGCGTATTGGGCGACACCCTTGGCGGCGTGCAGGAGCAGGTCCTGCAGACAGGCCGTGGATTCGGATTTGCCACAAACACCTTGGGTGGTGCAAGCGGTGGCCTTGGAGGTTTGTTCACATTGGAAGCAGAACATGATGGTTGGATCTTGGTGGTTAGATGTTTGGAAATCGCAGGGCGGCAGCGCCATGCGCACTGTGGGTTTAGCGTGGCGAGCGGGATCCCACCTTGACGCAGGTCAAGCTATTGTGAGTTTGACCACGTCCCCGGCAGCGCCTAGAACTCCGTCCGTGACCACCTCGCGCGCCAAGCTTCTCCGCCAAACCGCCTTTGCCCACACCCTGCGCGCGTGCCAACTCTTCAGCGGGTTGCCCCCTGAGGCGTTGGAAACCATCGCCCAACTCTGCATGCCACGACGCCTGGCCAAGGGTGACTTCCTGTTTCACGAGGGAGCACCCGCCGCGGGTTTTTATGTGGTCCAGAGCGGCGCGGTGAATGTGCACCGGGTCAACGCGGCGGGCAAGGAACAAGTCATTGCCGTGTTCCGGGCAGGTCAATCGTTCGCCGAAGCGGCGCTGGCCAGTGCCGGCGGCTACCCGGCCAATGCCCGCGCGGTGGAGGAATCGGCGGTGTTGTTAGTACCCAAGGCCCCGTTTCTCGACCTGCTCCGCCGCAGCCCCGAACTGGCATTGCGCATGCTCGGCGCCATGAGCGTGCACCTGCGCGAGTTGGTCGGCCGCCTGGATGATCTAACCCTCAAGGACGTGGAGTCGCGCCTCGCCCACTGGCTGCTCAAACAATGCCCGCTCCCTCTAACGGATGCTTCCGCCGAGATCCGCCTCGGGCGCACCAAACGGGTGCTGGCAGGGGAACTCGGCACCGTCGGCGAAACCCTCTCCCGCACTCTGGCCAAGTGGCGCAGCCTCGCCTTGGTCCGCGTCAAGGGCAGCAGCGTCACCGTGATCAACCCGCTGCAACTGGACGCCTTGCTGCGGCGCAACCTAGGTGACTGAGGACAGGCAACGACACTTGCCATGTGTCGTCTTCATTCGCAGCAGACGGGGACCTGGCAAGTCCCGTCTCCTGCCCGTTCCTGGCCGTGGTGTTTCTTCCCCTTCCCTATCATGGAATATTGGCGTGCCACCTGCGTCGTTGCCGGCAAGATTGAACTTGCCGTGCCCCACAGGTCCTAGCGTAGCCTATCCGCATGCAGGTGAAAATTCGCGGGCGGATGAAACATTTCAGGACGGTGGCCTTTGATGTGCCGGGCAACCAGGTGCGCCTGATCGAACAACGCTTGTTGCCGCACGAGTTCCGGGTGGTCGGCACGCGCGACTTCCGCGAAACCGCGCGCGCCATCCGCGACATGGTGGTGCGCGGTGCCGGGGCCATCGGCGCCACCGCGGCTTACGGCCTCGCCCAAGGGGCGCGCGCATTCCGCGGCGGCAACCTGCCGCGCTTTGACGCGCATGTGCAGCGCGTGTTTGAGATATTGCGCGACGCACGGCCGACAGCGGTCGACCCGCTTAATGCGCTGCTGGAGGTGCGGCGGAAGATGCAGGCTGGCACCAGCGTCGCGGAGCAACAGGCGCTGGCTCTAACAGCTGCGGAGGAATTCGCGGACGAGGACGTGGCACACTGCCGGGAGCTCGGCGAGGCGGGGGCGCCGTTGATCCGCGAGGGGATGCGGGTGCTCACCCATTGCAATGCCGGGTGGCTGGCCTTTGTCGATATCGGCAGCGCCACCGCACCGCTCTACGCCGCCCAACAACTCGGGCGCGCGTTCCATGTCTATTGCGACGAAACCCGCCCGCGCTCGCAAGGCGCCACCCTCACCGCATGGGAATTGGCCCAGCAGGGGATTTCCCATCAGATCATCGCCGACAACGCGGCGGGCCTGTTGTTTGCCCGCGGCCAGATCGACCTGGTCATCGTTGGCAGCGACCGCACGCTGGGCCGCAGCGGCGAGGTGGCCAACAAAATCGGCACCTACACCAAAGCCGTGCTGGCCAAACGCCACGGCGTGCCGTTTTACGTCGCCATCCCGCTCTCAACCCTCGACTGGACGCTGCGCAGCGGCGCGGACATCCCGATCGAGGAACGGGACGCCGCAGAAGTGTTAGGAGCATGGGGGCTAACAAAATCCGGGCGGCGTGAATACGTGCGGGTGGCCAACCCGACAAGCGGCGCCTGCAACCCGGGCTTTGACGTGACCCCGCCGGAGCTCATCACCGGCATCATCACCCCGGCCGGGATTTTCCGCCCCAAGGAATTGTGGAAGAACCGCCGCCTGCTGGGCGGTTGAGGCGAGCCAGGCACAGTATCCGCATTCCCGACGGATCGCCACCGCGGCGGATTGTCGTTGAAACCATGACAGGGTTATCACGAACGCGCGGACTAGCCATGGCGCGCGATCGGACGCACATTGGCCGCGTAACAACAACCTCCGCAGTGGGACTGCATGATAGACAAAAAGCCATCACTGACCATTGCCGCGATTGTGTACCCTCCAATGCCATGTCCAACATTTCCACCCACGCTTACTTTCTCAGCAACCAAAAAGCCCGCAGCAATGGCTTTCTTAGCGTGATGCACTGTCTGAAGCTGACATTTTTCAGCGGGCCCAAGGTTCTATTCACGTCGCAAATCAGCCTGAAATGCGCCGCCGCCATGGTATTGATGTGCGTGCCCGCCTTGCTCTACTGCGCCATCCTCACGCTGCCGGCCCTGATCTTCCAATCGCCGCAACAGAACGCCTATTTCTATTTCTCGCGGGTCCTTAACGACGATCCGACCCGCTGGATCGTGCTGATTCTCACCGGTCTGTGCGTCATCCTTTCGCTTTCGCTGCCGGCCACCATGGCAAGACCCCTTACCGTTCGCTGAGGGCCGCGACGGGAGTCCGGTGCCGCGGCCTTACATCCCCGCCAACCACAAGGCCGCCGCGATCTTGAAATCAATGGCCAGGCCGTCCGCTTGGCGCGCGGCCAGCCATGGGCGAAGCCCGGCAAGCGCCACCTGATGGACGACGATGTCCTCGCCCCCCACACCACCACCCGCATGCTCGCGACGCAACCCGGTGGCATGGAACAGATGCAGAAACTCCGAGGTCATCCCTGCCGAGGTCGGAGTGGCTAGCAATTCCGTCATCGCTTCCGCCCGGTAACCGGTTTCCTCCAACAGTTCGCGGCGGGCGGTCGCAACCAATGACTCCCCCTGATATTGGACCTCATCGCCCACCAGTCCGGCCGGGAGTTCAATCACGCGGCGCTGCACCGGGATGCGGAACTGCTCGACGAGAACGATCTCGTTGTCCGGCGTGATGGCAAGGATGCCAACCGCGGCATCCGCATGGGGACGGCGCACGTAATCCCACGCGCCGATGCGATAGACTCCGAGCCAACGGGTTGCAAAAAGTGCCTCAGGATGGGTCATGGGATGAAAATGCTTCAAAGAAACAATGGCGCAACAGCACAAAACACGCTACCTCTGCCGCGCGCTGATGTCCCGCCACGATTTCCAAATTCCCGTCCTTTTCAAGCACCATATTGTTTTCACGCGAAATGCCTTCGCGCCGGAAAACGCGGAGGTGGCGGATGTGCTGCGCGAAGGCGGAGGACGCCGCGCCATTGTCTTCATCGAGGCCACCGTCGCGGCCGCCTGGCCCGGCTTGCCCGCCGCCATCGACTCTTACTTTGCCAACCTCGACCTGGATTTCTGCGGCAGCCATATTTTCGCGGGCGGCGAGGCGGTCAAGGCCGACGAGGTACTCGTGCGCCGCATCTGGGAGGCCATCGATGCCGCCCACATAGATCGCCATTCGTACGCGCTGGTCATCGGCGGCGGCGCGTTTCTGGATGCGGTGGGTTTCGCGGCGGCCACGGCGCACCGCGGCGTGCGGCTCATCCGGTTTCCCACCACCACCTTGTCCCAAGACGATGGCGGCGTGGGCGTGAAATGCGCCATCAACGGATTCGGCAAAAAAAATTGGATAGGGGCCTTTGCCGTGCCCTTTGCCGTGATCAATGATTTTGATTTTCTGCGCAGCCAGCATCCCCAACTCTGCCGCGCCGGCTTGATCGAGGCCATCAAGGTGGCATTGGTCAAAGACCCGGAGTTTTTCACCTGGATCGAGGCGAATCTATCCGCTCTCGCGGCCCTCGATCCGGCAGTGATAGACCCCTGCGTCGAACGCTCGGCCCTGTTGCATGCGCACCACATCGCCACCGGTGGCGATGCCTTTGAATCCGGCTCAAGCCGGCCCCTGGATTTCGGTCACTGGGCCGCCCACAAACTGGAGGCGCTCACCGGCTACCAACTGTCCCACGCGCCTGCCGTCGCCATCGGACTGGCGCTCGACACCCTCTATTCGATGCATTGCGGCCTGCTTGCCGCCCCTTGCGCCGAGCGGATTTTGCGGGTGCTTGATGCGCTTGAGTTGGTCACTTACCATCCAGCCCTTGATTGGACCACGCCCGCCGGCCGCCGCTGTGTGTTCGCCGGCTTGGATGAGTTCCGCGAACACCTGGGCGGCAAACTCACCGTACTGCTCTTGCAAGACCTCGGCGTCGGCGTCAACACCCACCACCTGGACGAGTCCCTGCTCGCCACCTGCATCGATCAACTCCGCCAACGCGCCACCCCGCACGCGTGAGCACAACTTGATAAGCAGATCCCTAACCAATGGGGAAATTTTTTAAAAAATTTCCGCTTGCCTTGGCCGGATCCCTCGATAGCCTGCCCCCATGTTGATGAAACTATCCCTACTGTCGTTTTGTTCCGTCCTCCTTGCCGCTCAGCTTCAGGCTGCCGTTTCGCTCCCGATGGGGACTGGAACCGAGGCGATTGCCACGGATGCCGAAGGCCCCGCCAAGGAGGCCCTCGCCGCGTTCCGCGAAGGCCGCCACGCCAAGGCCCTCGAACTCGCCAAGCCGCTCGTCGAGAAAGGCAATGCCGCCGCCCTCTATCTGATGGGGTACGCCTATGAAACCGGCCAGGGCATTGAGGCCTCCCGCACGCTGGCCATTGAGAACTACCGCAAATCCTCTGCCGCCGGTTTCAAGGATGCCACCTATCGGTTAGCCGCCATTCTCCTCGCTGCCGAAGACGAAGCCGAGCGCACCCAAGGCGGCGATATCCTTGAAAAAGCCGCCAAGGACGATCCAACCGTAGCCGCACGCCTTCTCGGCGAAGCCTACCTGCGCGCCCGCCTCACCAAACAAGCGGATTTTGACAAAACCGTGTTTTGGTGGACCCAAGCCGCCAATGCCGGCGATGTGCCGGCGCTCTTGCTACTCGCCCGCCTCCACGAGGGTCAATTCGGATTCGCCGACAAGAAGGACCCCAAGAAAGCCATGGATTTCTACACCAAGGCCGCGGGTCTGGGCGACGCCCAATCCATGGTGGCCCTCGGCTCCCGCCTGCTCAATGGCGACAAGGACCACCGCAATGAAGAAAAAGGCCGCGAGTGGCTCAAAAAGGCCATCGACGTGAAAGAATATTCCGCCTACCTCGCCCTCGGCGATTTCGAAGAATTCGTCAAGAAAGACCCCAAGGCCGCCCTCGCCCTCTATGAGCGTGGCAAGGACGCCGGCCAAGTCGATTGCATCCTGCGCGCCGCCGATGCCTATATCGAAGGCAAGGGCACCGATAAGGATGCGGGCCGTGGGTTGAGCTTGCTGGAAAACGCCGCCAAAGCCGGCAGCCCCGTGGCCCACTACCGTCTCGCCGTCAAGGGACTGTCCGCCGAAAAACCGGATATGCTGCTTGGTTATGGCCACCTGCTGGCCGCCGCCACCGGCGGTCTGCCCGAAGCCCAAAACGAGCTTGGTCTGCTCTATCTCTCCGGCAAACTGGCCACCGCGGACGCCCCGGCCGGAGTCGCATGGCTCACGCGTGCCGCCCAAGGCGGACTGGCCTTGGCGCAGAACAACCTCGCCGCCCTCTTTGAACAGGGCGCCGGCGTGCCGCAAAACCTCAGCAACGCGGGCCAACTCTACGCCCTCGCCGCCAATCAGGGACATGCCGCGGCCACCCTCGCCCTCGCCCGCCTCTACTCAAAGGGCGTGGGCACCGCCGCTGACCTCCCCAAAGCTTGGGCCCTCGCCACCCTCGCCAGCGAACGCGGCGAAGAAAGCGCTAAAAAATTCGCCAGCGACTTGTTTGAAAAACTCGATGAGAAACAACGTGCCGAAGGCGCCAAAGCCCTCGACACCCTCAAGACCGGCAAGCCCACCGATCCCAAGCCAGCGGATGCCGGTGTTGACAAGCCCGTGGTGCCGAAGCCGGCGGATGTCAAGCCGGTCACCCCACCGAAAAACAAGGGCAAATAATCCGGGGCTCAGCGTGGCGGACAACCGCATGCCCTAACCAGCTACGGGGCCCCGCCACCAATCCCCTCCCTCTTTTCCCTTCCTTGGACGGCTCCGGCCTTCGAGGAAGGGATTTTTGTTAGCCCCACTTCACTCCAGCCATGAAATCCGCAGCCCCCCGGCCTGCTGGGTGGCGGGAGATCCGGTGACTGCTCTCCTTGATTTCATGACTGTGCACCGGCTTTGAAGAAAGTCGCGATTTTTGCGTGCCATTGCGCGCCGTTCTGATTGACTTTGCGTGACGCAAAATGCCGGAAAAACCTGCTGCTGAAACCTTGTTGTTGGTGGATCCCGATCTTGATTACCTGGATTGGGCCACCAAGCATTTGGCCGCGGACGGACTTAAAATCCTCCGCTGCGACAATGCGGAAAACGCCCTCAAAGTCATCACCAAAACCCCCGTCAATTTGGTTGTGGCCGCATTTGAGCTACAACCTTTCGATGGCATGGATCTGCTGACCAAGATCCGCCTGCAGAGCCCGCAAACCATGGTGATTCTCACCGCAGGCTTTCCCACCACCAGCCAAATCATCGAGGCCACCCAGCACGGCGCACATGATGTGCTGCGCAAGGAATCGTTGGCATTTGAACTGCGCCACATCGTCGAATCCGCCCTCCAAACCCAGGAAAACCGGCGCAGCGCCGGCAGCCTGAAAGCCGCACTGCCCAGCCACGACGGCCGGGTCAAAATCATCGGCACCTCCCGCGCCCTGCAAGACGTTTTCAAATTGGTCGGGCGGGTGGCACGCACCGACGCGCCGGTGCTCATTGTGGGTGAAAGTGGCACTGGCAAGGAACTCATCGCCAAAGCCATCCACGAATACAGCCCGCGCCGCAAACGCGAAATCATCACCCTCAACTGCGGCGCCATCCCCGAAAACCTGCTCGAAAGCGAACTCTTCGGCCACGAAAAAGGCTCCTTCACCGGAGCCATCGCCCGCCGCGCCGGACGCTTCGAACAAGCCGACGGCGGGACGCTCTTTCTCGACGAAATCGGCGATATGCCGCTCTCCATCCAGGTCAAACTGCTGCGGGTTCTCCAAGATGGATCCTTTTCCCGCGTGGGCTCCAATGAAACCCTCACTGCCGACGTCCGCCTCATCGCCGCCACCCATAAACACCTCACGGAGGAAGTGGCCGCCGGCCGCTTCCGCGAAGACCTGTACTACCGCCTCAACGTGGTGGAATTGCGCATCCCCACCCTGCGCGAACGCTTGGAGGACATCCCGTTGCTCGCCGAGTATTTCCTCCAACGCATCACCAAAAAAAATGGCATGGCCCATATCCGGATTTCCGCCGAGGCCATCGCCGCCCTCCAAACCCACCATTGGCCAGGCAACGTCCGCGAATTGGAAAATACCATCGCCCGCGCCTGTGCCCTGGCCACCTCCACCATCCTCCTGCCGGCAGACATCCCCTTGGCCACCGCACCCGGCAAATTCCAACCGGGCCTCACCGACACGCTCGACCGGTTGCTCAACTCCGCGCCCAGCGGCGTGGATGTGATCGCGTGGGTCTCCGGCGCCATCGCCGGCCGCGCCATCGAACATGCCGACGGTGATCTGAAAACCGCAGCCATCGCCCTTGGCATCCCGGCCCCAACCGTGAAAAAACTCCTCTCCGGCACCCCCTGACCCCGCCACTTCAAGCAACCCTGCGTCCTCACCTCCTGGCTTCGTTTTCCAATCCGCAGCTCACTCCATCCCTTCGCAGCCCTGCCAGATGCGTTTGTATCTCCTCATTTTCCTCCTTGCCCTGCCGCCGGTCGCCGACGCGCTGGAAACTTCCGCCGCCTTCCAGCAAGGTGAGGAAGCGCTCAATGCGGGGCTGTGGGAAATCGCCGCCCACCGCTTCGAATTGCTGCTTCAGGATCCCACCTTGGCGAGTTCCCAAAAACCCCAGGTCGCCATCTGCCTCGCCGAGGCTTGGATTCGGAGTGGCAACTCCACCGACGCTCTCGAACTCCTGCGCCAGTCGTTCGTGGCACATGACCCAGCCGCCTATTTCTGGCAAGCCCAAGCCCTCTCCGCCAGCGGCCACTTCATCGAGGCGATGACCACCTTTGCCCGGGCCCTTGACACCCCTCAGATACCCTACAGGAAGGAAGCCCTCCTCTCACGCGCCAACATCGAGCTTGCCCTCAACCAACCCGACGCGGCCCTGCTCACCCTCAGGACCCTCGCCAGCAACGCCGATCCCGCCACCACCGCCCAAGCCCGCCTCCGCCAAACCGAAATCCTTCTGGATCTGGGCCACATTCCAGATGCCAGGAGTGCCATGCCCGTGACGGAAACCCTCGCTCCCGCCGATCACTCCCACGCCGCCTTTCTGGAGGCCCGATTGCTCCTGGCCGAGGGTAAGCCCGACGCAGCCATCGCGGCCTTCGCCGAATTGCTCGATCACCCCGAAGGTCAATCGCTCACCCGCTATCACGCCGCAGCCATCGGCCTTGCCGATGCTCTGGCTTCCCAAGGTTCCCCACCATCCGCCTCCAAGTCCCTGCTTTCCTTCATTCAAGACCATCCCGCCTCTCCCTTGTTGGATTCAATGTTCAAGCGCCTGCTGCAATGGCTGCCTGCCGCGCCCGCGCCCACTGATCCCATGCTCGAACACCTCGCCCAGTGGATCCCGCCGCTGCCACCGCCTGCTGCCAGCACCATCCATACCGGCGGTTCCAGTGTCATCGCCGCCTGGCCGGTCGTCTCTGACATGTCCGACCTCGCCGCCTTTGCCCTCTACACCCGCGCCATCGGCTTGCACCGCCTCAAATCCCCGGAAGCCAATACCGAAGCCCGCCGCCTCATGACCCGCCTCCGTTTGGAAAACCCGGGCCATATTCTCGCCTCCCGCGCCCTCCTCCAATCCGGACGCTGGCTCCTCGATGAGGGCCGTACCAGCCAAGCCATGGCCGTGCTTGCGACCGTCCGGGAAACCGCCAACTCCCCGGCCTTGGGTGGGGAAGCCGCCTTCCTGTCCGCCCAAGCCGCCTTCACCGATGGCGATACCAAACAAGCCGTCCATCTCTTTGATGCCGCCTCCCAAACGCTCACTGCCGAGGCGGCTGATGCCGCCCACCTCAACGCGGCCATCGTCCGCCTCCACCTTGGCGAAACCATCCCCATTGCCACTCATGAAAACCCTGCCATGAGTCCCGGCACCCTGGCGGATCTTGAACTCGAGCAAGCCCTCGTCGCCACCCCCCCCACCGTCGCCAAAACCGCCCTCGACGCGTTTCTCACCCGCCACCCGGAGCACCCACGCTGCGCCGAAGCCCGCCTCGCCGCCGTCGAAGCCGCCCTCGCCTCCCTCCCGCCGGACCTCTTCATGGCCCGCGCCCAACTCGAAGCCTTGGCTGCCTCCCATGCCGCCCCCGATGCGCCTTCCCCGGCACGCGTTGCCCTCGCCCGCCTCCGCTGCAGTGACTTGTCCAAGGACCCCAAGGCCACCATTGCCGCCGCGCGCGCCTTTCTTGAAACCTTCCCCAACGATCCCGCCGCCGCCGATGCCGCCCTCGTCCTCGGCCGCAACCTTTTCCAATCCGGAGATTACAATCCGGCCCGCATGACCCTCGAAAAATCCGCCGCCACCGACCTCACGCCCACCCGCGCCCAAGCCGCGTTGTTGTTGGCGGCACGCTCCGCCGCTCTCGTCCCCTCGCCTCAATCCCGCGACGAGGCGCTCGTTCTCTTCGATCGCGCCATCGCCATCAAAGGCCCCCTCGCCGCCATCGCCAGTCTGGAAAAGGCCAGGCTCCTGATTGATCTCAGCCATCTGGCCGATGCCGTCGCCTTCCTCCGCAAATGGCATGGCACCCTTGCCAAGGACGATCCGCTCCGCCTGCCCGCCGGATTCTTGTTAGGTGAGGCGCTCACCGCGCAAGCCGACAAAAAACCCGAACTGCTGCCGGAAGTCCTCGATATCTATCAAAAACTTCTGAGCCATCCAAAGGTGGATGCCGCCACCCGTCACCGGCTCCAATACCTCCGCGGCCAGACGCTCGAACAACTCCCCAACCCCAAGGACCCGTCCACCAAACGCGTGGCCGAAGCCCTCGAAGCCTATTATTCCGTTCTGGAAGCCGCCACCAAAGAACCACCCGCCGAATGGGAATGGTTCGAACGTTGCGGGTTCCGCGCCCTTGAAATCTATGAAGCCGCCCACCGCTGGCAACCTGCCATTGCCATCGCCAAAAAAATTGCTTCCTTCAAGGGCCCCCGCGCCGATGAAGCCGCCGCCCTCGCCCGCGCCCTCCAACTCAAACACATGGTCTGGGAAGACTGACCGGACATGCCGCAATTCCAAAGCCCATCCGTCCCATCAGTCACCTAACTCCCATCAGTCCCACCCCCCACATACTCACTTACTCACTTACTCACTTACTCACATACTCACCTCACTCACCCCCATGCTCCCGCTCCTCGTCACCGGAAAATCAGGCCGAATGGGCCAAGCCGTCCTGCAAGCCATGGCCGCCGAACCCGCCGTCACCCTTGCCGCCACTCATGATGCCGGCGAAGACCTCGCAGCGGCCATCGCCGGGGCCCGCTGCGTCATCGACTTCTCCGTCCACACTTTCACCACTCAACTGCTGGAGTCCGCACTCGCACGCGGCACGCACCTGGTCATCGGCACCACCGGTCACACCGACGCCGAGCGTGCGGCGATCCTCGACGCCTCAACCCGGATCCCGGTGGTTTACGCCTCTAACTACTCGATCGGTGTCAACACCCTGTTCTGGCTGACCCGCCAAGCCGCCCGCATCCTCGGCCAGGACCGTTTCGACATCGAGGTGACCGAAATGCACCACCGGCACAAGATCGACTCACCCTCCGGCACCGCCCGTACCCTCCTGGAAATCCTCAACGAAGTCACCGCCACCTCATACTCCGCCGATGTCACCCATGGCCGCGTCGGCAACATCGGCCCGCGCCCGCCCCGTGAAATCGGCATGCACGCGCTGCGTGGCGGGGATGTCGTGGGCGATCACACGGTGCTGTTTGCCGCCGATGGCGAGCGCGTCGAACTCAGCCACAAAGCCTCCTCCCGTCTCACCTTCGCCGCCGGCGCCGTCCGCGCGGCCCTCTGGCTCAACGCTAAAGCCCCCGGCCTCTACGACATGCAGGATGTCCTCGGACTGAAATAGATCCAAGACAAATAACGTTATTAGTTATGGGTTAAAGGTTATTTGTAACAAGCCCGCCGCATGCCAGCTCTTCCCCAATAACTGATAACTATTAACTAACAACTTCATTCCCCCCATGCGCCGTCTTCTCCACACCTCCCTGCTGCTCTGCATTGGTCATGCGGCCACCGCCGCCGAGCCAGGCGTCCCCGCAAGCCTCAAGCCTTCCATCGTGCGCCTCAACTCGACCATGCAGTCGTGGAACTCCGGTCAACCTTGGGAAAAGGCCGCACCCGCAAGCCGCCGCGCGCTGGCGGCCATCGTGGCCCCGCAACAGGTCCTGACCACCTCGGAAATGGTGGCTGATGCGACGAATCTGGAATTGGAATCTGCGGATGGCACCCGTTTTGCCCCGGCCAAGGTCATTGCCGTGGATTACGAGGCCAACCTCGCCCTGCTCGGCCCCGCCTCCCCTGAGGATGCCGCCAAGCTGTTTGAAAACACCCAAGCGCTGGCGATCGCCGACCCGCCCTCAATCGGCCAGGCCCTCGATATCTATCAACTCGAAGACAACGGCGTTGAACTCCGCACCAACGGCACCCTCCAAAGCATCGATGTCGCCGCAAATTTCCTGCCCGGTCACAACTTTCTCACCTATCTGGTGAAAGCCTCGATGCAGAGTGCGGCGAGCAGTTTCACCGTGCCGGTGTTTCAACATGGCAAACTCGCCGGCGTGCTTGCCAGCTATAACTCAAAGGATCAACTCTGCGAGGTGGTCGCCACGGACATCGTCGCCCGCTTTATCAAAGCCGCCACGGCCGGACCCTATGTCGGCTTCCCCAGCCTCGGCGTGGCGGTCGCCCGCACCGAGGACCCCTCATTCCGGCAATGGCTCAAACTCCCCGACGACCAGGGCGGCATCTATATCAGCTCGGTGCGCAAGCGCGGTGCCGCGGCCACCGCCGGCGTCAAAAAAGGTGATGTCCTCCTCGCCATCGACGGTCACGCCATCGACCGCCGCGGCTACTATCAACATGCCAACTATGGCAGTCTCGGTTGGGGTCACCTCGTCCGCGGTGAGCACGCCATCGGCGACATCATCACTCTCTCGCTGATGCGGGATGGCAAGTTGCTGGATGTCAAAGCCACCCTCATCCGCGAGGAGGAAAGCTCGAAACTGGTACCTAACCACACCTTCGACAAGGCCCCCAACTATCTCGTCAAAGGCGGTTTCATCTTTCAGGAACTCACCCTGCCCATGCTGCAGGCGTTTGGTGATGAATGGAAATCGCGCGCGCCGCTGAAGTTGTTGGATGTGTATGAGAATCCCGAAAAATACCAGGAGCGTGCCGAGCGCATCGTGTTTCTCAGCGGCGTGATCCCCACACCCGCCACCGTCGGTTACGACACCCTGCGCAACCTCGTCGTCCGCAAAGTCAATGGCAAGGAAATCCGCGACATGAAGTCCCTCATCGCCGCCTTCAAGAGCAACCTCAATGCACTCCATTCGATCGAGTTCGATGAGGAGAATTTCACCGTCTATCTCGATGAGTCCGTCTCCTCCACCGTCGATTCCCAACTCCTCAAACGCGGCATCCCCCAACTCTCCCGCGCGCAATAACTGACAACTGACAACTGACAACTGACAACTGACAACCCCTAACCGGCTCACAGCGCCCCCTTCCCGATGCTTCCTCCCCCCACCCGCCCCGTCGGCAACCGCGTGCTCCTCATGGGCACCTGCCTCTGCGATGCCTTTTACGACGACGTCGCCCGCGCCACTGTCCAGGTTCTTGAATACCTCGATGTCACCGTCGAATACCCCGAGGACCAGACATGCTGCGGCCAACCCGCGTTCAATTCAGGCGATTGGAAGGCCTCGCGCAAAGTCGCGCGGCATTGTGCCAAGGTTTTTGCCGGCGATCTGCCCGTCATCGTTCCCTCCGGTTCGTGCGCGGCGATGAATGCCCATGGCAATTCCATCCAGTTTGAAGAGCATCCGGATCCTGCCGTCCAATCTTTTGGCGATCGCACTTGGGAAGTCATCGATTACATCTACAACGGGCTTGGCATCAAGACCTGGCCCGGCAAGTTTGCGGAAAACACCCACATCGCCTTTCACCGGTCCTGCCACAGCCGTGGCACCGCCACCGGCGCCGCCGCCCGCGCCCTGCTCTCGTCTATCAGAAATGCCAGTGTCACCCCCTTCGGCCAATCCGAACAATGCTGCGGCTTCGGCGGCACCTTCTGCGTCACCTTCCCCCACATCTCCGGCCGCATGGGCACCCTCAAGCTCGATCACATCCTCGATGTCAACCCCGACCTCCTCGTCGGCGTCGACATGTCCTGCCTGATGCACCTGAGCGGCCTGGCCCAAACCCAGGGCCGGCCTATCAAACACCTCCACACCATCCAGGTCCTCCGCGACACCCTCGGCCTGAAGTAGGCCTCAGCCGTTGAGCTTTGCCAGCGCCTTGGGCAGGAACACGCCGTCCTTGCGGATGAGCTTGCCATCGAAGCGGATTTCGCCGCCGCCGTAGTCCTTGCGCTGGATGTTGACCATGTCCCAATGGATTTGCGAGCGGTTGCCGTTATCGGCGTCCTCGTAGGCCTGACCCGGGGTGAAGTGGAACGACCCGGCGATTTTCTCGTCAAACAAAATGTCCCGCATCGGCTCGCGGATCAACGGGTGGAAGCCCAGCGCGAACTCGCCGATGTAGCGCGCGCCCTCGTCGGTATCGAGGATCTTGTTGAGCGCCTTGGTCTTGGCACCCGCCTCCGCCTTCACCACCCTGCCCTTGGCAAACTCCAGACGGATGCCGTCAAACGCAATCCCTTGATAGATCGTCGGCGCGTTGTAGGTCACATGGCCTTCCACGGAATTGCGCACCGGCGAGGTGAACACCTCACCGTCCGGCACATTGTAACAACCTCCACTGGCGAGGGCCGGAATGCCTTTGATAGAGAATTTCAAATCGGTGCCGGGCCCGGTGATCTCCACGCGGTCGGTCCGGTTCATGAGTTGCTTCAGCGCGTTCATGGCGGGGACCAGCGCCTTGTAATTGAGCAGGCAGACGTCGAAGTAAAAATCCTCGAACGCCTCGGTGCTCATGCTCGCTTGTTGGGCCATCGAGGGGCTCGGCCAGCGCAGCACGCACCACTTGGTCTTTTTCACCCGGTAATCCAACACAGGCCGCAGATGCTTCATTGCCAGTTGCATTTTGGCCACCGGCACATCCGAGGTTTCCGCGATGTTATGGCCGCCGCGGATGGCGATGTAGGCATCCATGTCCTTCATCTCCGCCAACAGATGCTTGCTCATGATGGCATATTGCGCGTCCTCCGCGCCTTTGAGCATTTCACGGGTAAGCCGCGCCTGGTGCACCCTCACCACCGGCAACGCCCCCTTGGCCCGCGCCTCGCGGATCAATGCCAACCCGATCGCATCAGGGACGTCATACAAATCGATGAGAACTTTCTCGCCTTTCTTCAGCGAGGTGGAATAACCAATTAATTGGCGGGCCAGCGCGTCGATACGTGAGTCATGCATGCGGACAGCTTAACCGCAGTCACCCCCGCATCCAAGCCCGATCTTCGCAAAAAATCCACGCGCTGCGCCTTAAGGAGCGGGGACATTCCTGTCCGCGTCTTCTCCTTGGCGTCTCTTACTCGAAGAATCGACAGGAACCGAAGCGCAGCGGAGATAGCCAGCCATAGGCTGCCCGGAGGGCGAGCGCAGCGAGGCAATGTCGTTACTCCTTATCCAAACGCTATTGTTTTTTTGCTATATATTGCCCACGGGTCCCGCCACCGGCGCGACAATCGGATGGTCCGATCGGACCATCCGATTGTCGCGGTGCCCGATGCTCCGTTCTTTCTCTCGCCAACCGCCTGGCAAAGTGCCACCCTATCACTCATCCTTCCATGAAAAGATCCGGCTTCCCGCGCCTGGTGCGGCTTACCCTCCTCATTGCCCTCAGCATCCCCGTGTCCGCCGCCCCCAGCGAGGCGGAGTGGAAGAAGGTGGACGAAGCCATCGGAAATGACCAACCGCAAACCGCCATCCGCCTGCTCAAGCCGATTCAGGATGCCGCCTTTGCCACCAAAGCCTGGGGCGAGGGTACCAAGGCCCTCGCTATGCGCCTGACGCTCGAAGGGAAATCAACCAATGACGACGCCACCCGCATCAACGACCTTGCGGAGGAAATTACCACCGCACCCGATGCCGCGCGCCCGCTGCTGCGCTTGCTCCATGCCCGCTGGCTCGCCGCCTATTGTGAGGATCAAGGCTGGAGATTGTCAGAGCGAAGCCCAACCACGGACACGACCGACACTGACATTCGGACTTGGGACAAGTCCCGCTTGCACCGCGAAATTGACCGTTGTTTCGAGGCGTCCCTGGCCGACAAGCCAATCCTTCAGCAAACCCCCGTCGCCGGTTTCAATGCCCTGCTCGAGCCCGGTGAACTCGGCGACAAACTCCGCCCCACACTCTACGACTTCATCGCACACTCGGCCTTGCAATACGACTCAAACTCGGCCCTGCATTACCTCTTCTGGGAACAACCACAGGATGCCTTTGAAATCACCGCCAACTCACCCGCGTTCGATGCCGCCGACGCCTTCCTCGCCTGGAAGCCGCAGTCCCCGGACCAGAACGCACCGCAACTGCGCGTGTTCCACCTCTATCAGGATCTACTAACATTCCACAAGGCCGACAAGGATCCCACCGCCTTCCTCCATTGCGATCTCGAGCGCATCCGCTGGGTCGGCAAGGCCGCCACCGGCCCGCAGGCACCCGCACGCCTCGATGCCGCCCTCCGCGCGTTCATCGAAGCCAACGCCAAACACCCTATCAGTGCGGCAGCCAGACAGGATGTGGCGGACACGCTCTACAAAAACAACAAGACCAAGGAGGCGCACGCCGTCGCAAAAACCGGCGCGGACGCGTATCCCGGCCATCCCTATGGCAAGCTGTGCCAAAACATCGTCAACTTTCTCGAGGCCAAACACCTCGCAATCAAATCCGAAACCCATTGGACCTCGTCCGGTGAGAAAATCACCCTTGAGCATGCGAATGTCTCTCACGTCTGGTTCCGCGCCATCCGCCACGATTGGGCTCCCGGCAATGACACTCTGCTCCGGGACCCGGCGCCGGAGAATCTGCAGGAAGCAAAGACCTTGTTGGAGCAAAAGCCCGCGTTCGCATGGGACACCGCGTTGCCCGATGACAAGGATTTCCGCGTCCGCATCAGCTCCTTGTTAGCCCCGGTACAGCTTGCACCTGGCTACTATATCATTATCGCCAGTGCCAACGGGGATTTTGCACCCAATGACAATCAGATCTCCTGGCTGCCGGTCCGTGTCACCACTCTTGCCCTCGTCCTCAACTCCTACACCGGAAACAAGCTTGAAGGCTGCGTCACCGATGCTCTCAATGGTGCTCCGCAGGGTGGAACCCGCGTCGTGATGTGGTCCAAGGAGAAGGACTCGTTAGAAACCACCACATCCTCCGCCACGACCGATACCGATGGCCATTTCATACTCACCGTCATCTCCAAGGGCGCAGAGTTCTCTTTTCTCCTCGTGGCTGGCGAGCGTGAGAACCAGAGTATTTGCAGATCCTATCTGAGGGCCCGCGGGCCATCACCTTCGCAAAGATCCGGGGAATATCTGGTTTTTCTCACGGATCGACCCGTCTATCGCCCCGGACAAACGGTGCATTTCAAAGGCGTTTGGTCTGCTAGAGATTTGATAAAAAACAACACCCGGATCGTTGCCGGAAAGGCGGCCACCGTCACTTTCTCCGGCTATAATGATAAACCAATCGAGAAACTTGACGTGGTGACCAATGAGTTCGGTTCGTTCTCCGGCTCGTTCACCACGCCAACTGGCGGCCGCAGCGGTGAATATGGCATTTCCGTCAAGGATGTGGGAGCCACCTCCGTCCATGTCGAAGAATACAAGCGCCCGAAGTTTCGCGTGGAACTGAAGCCGCCGACGAACCCCGTCACACCCGGCGAATACGTCGAAGTCATCGGCCATGCCGCAAATTATACCAGCGGGTCGGGTGATGGTGCGAAGGTCACTTGGCGCGTCACTCGTTCCAGTTATCTTGAAGGGTCTGAATGGCTGCAATCCCATCCGCCAAGGCGCGACAAGGAAATCGCCCATGGCACCGACACCACCGCAGCCGACGGCAGCTTCCGCATCCGCTTTCCCGCCGAGCCCGATCCCAACATCGGTCCGGAAATGAATCCAGTTTATACCTATGAAGTCAATGCGGACGTCACCGAACCCGCCGGCGAGACAATCTCGGCATCTTCGGAAGTTAGAGTGGCCTATGCCACACTCAAAGCCAGCCTCACCACCGAGTCCTGGCTGGAGGTGGGCAATCCCGTGGTCTTCAGGGTTCTCACCCACTCTCACGCTGACCATGGCCGGCCGGCCGTCGGTGTCCTGAATATTTACCAACTCAAGGAACCCGCGCCAAGCCTCGCTGGCGGTATTCAGAATGGCGCTCCTGAACTTTTAGTGGGTGGCTGTTGCGGGCTCATGTATAGTTAGATCGCCTGCGATCCAGTATGCAATGGCTTGGAAGTTGCGGAATGTCTTATATCCGCGTGCCCGGCG